>CALMSX010000124.1 GCA_937872515.1 uncultured Bacteroidota bacterium | reverse complement strand
TGGTCGCCGAGGATGATCAAGATGGTGTTGTCCCACAAGCCGGCTTTTTTCAAATCGTGCATATATTCTTTGAGGCAATCATCGGTGTAGCGGTGGGCATTGTAAAAAAGGCTGAGCTCGTCGTTGCCTGTTATCTTTTTGGGCCTGGGGGTCTCAAAGGGCTCGTGGCTGGTGAGGGTAAGTACTACATGAAAGAAGGGTTTTTGTGTGGGTCTTTCTTGCAGGGTCTTTATGCTTTTTTGAAAGATAAACTCATCGTGCGCTCCCCACTTGGAGTTGTGCTGCTCTTTGGGAAAATCATCCATCTCTTTGATCTGGCCAAAGCCCATGGAGCGGAGATAGGCACCCATGCCCGCAAACTCGAGGTCGCCGCCATAGATGAAGGAGGTTTCATAACCTCTTTGTGCCAGGGCATTCACCGGTGAGGGCAGTCGGCTGGCCTTTTTTGTTTCTTTCACAATGGAGGTCAGGGCCTGGGCCGGATAGGCGCTCAGGATGGCGGCCAGGCCTTTTTCGGTGCGGTCGCCGGAGGCATACATCCGACTAAACCAAACAGCGTTTTGGCTCAATGAGTCGATGGTGGGTATCACGCTTACGCCTTTGTGCTGTTTTTGATACAGCTTGGCGGTAAGGCTTTCCCAGATCACTATGATCACGTTGGGATTTTGTTTTTGGTGCAGGTAAAAGGCGGGATCTGTTTTTACGGTCAATGAATCCATGGTGGCCTTGAGCTCTTTTTCTGAGCAGACCACAAAGGGATTTTTTTTCATTTTTTTGTGTGCGGCCGTATGCATAAAATTCCAGCAGGCATTCAGTGCCAACACATTCAAAAATGGGTGGGCCGAAAAGAAGACGCTGCCTGGATTGAGGGGCGCTACCCCCCAACCTCCTCTCATGGGTAAAATCAACAAAGGAAGTGCCAGCAATAACACGGCTCTGATGTTGGCCGCGGTTTTTTCTTCTACCCATCTGGCATAAAGATAGCCAAAGGCGGATGTCAAAACCACAAAGATCAATGCCATCCAGCCGAGGGGGGCCGTCAGGGTAGAGGCCAGCGCTTCTTTGGGGTGCGACATATAATCCATTATGGAAGCGTCCAGCCGGAAGCCCCATGCCTTATAGGAACTGAGATCGGCTACTACCATCAATGAGGTAAGGGCCAATACAGTATAATGGTAGGCGTTCAGGCATTTGCCAATAAATCTCTTACTAATAAACGGGTATAAAATAAACGGCAATATGGAAAGATAAGCAGCCATCGATGCGTCCATGCGCATGCCGTGCACAAAGGATAGTGCGACTTCCTGCAAGCGGTAGTTATTGGTATCTAACTTGTCAAAATGAAACACCAAAAACACAAGGCGGGCAAGTGCAAAGTACAACAACCAGTAAAAAAAGTATTTGATATAAAACCTCATGTTAGACCTCCCTTGTAAGCGGGCAGGGTCAAAGGTAAACATATCCCCTAAAAATGAACAGGATGCCGCCACCCTAAATGGCTTTGGCATCCTGCATAACCCCAAAAAACCAATTGAAAAAATTAATTAGATTTTATAACTCCAGCCGGCAATTTGGATTTTATTTTGGCAAGGCATGCCCTGATCATTTTCGCTATGGGTTCATTTTTATAGATAAGTAAAAATAGCAATTATTTAGATTTTATTGAATTTTTTAGAGCCTTTTCAGTCATTTTTTGTTTTTTATGCGAAAATCCATTTTTTTATAACACCTTGTTTTACAATCTTTTAAAAAATTATATTTTTTGTATTTTATTGTATATCAATTGTTTATATTATCTTTTCGGTTTTAAACCGATTGCAAAATATACAATATCTTACATTCTTAAGATTTCGGGATTTTGTGTAAAAGTTGTTCTACTTTCTGCCCTTTTTGGCCCTTTCTACAAAAGCGGTGAAGCCGTCTCTGTGTCCGTTTTTTTTGGATAACCCTACGTCAATTTTGCCCCGTTTGGTTTTAATACCCTAAAAGGAAATGGCGGTAGATGCGGTGATTTGACAATTATACAAGATGAATAAGGACTTAAATACAGCGAGTGCGAGCGCTTATCGGACCGGTGCTGCTACACCCTTTTCCAGCACCAGGGTATAGCCCATGGATTGTGCCATGGCCTTCATCATATCGATCATTACATTTTCCTGAAGGGCCGCCTGTTTGAGTACTTCATCATTGGCAGCCACCTTGGTAATGTAGGCCTTGGCATTGGCATTGATTTTATTGTAATCTTCGGGAGCAAAGCTGTTAAACACGCCTTCTTCTACATCAAAATAATCGAGGCTGTGGTCAACAGACAAGATCTCTACCTTGGGTATCGGTCCTATGGTAATGGTCCTGGTCTTTGAATCCGCCCGGATATTGAGTTTTTTGAGGTCGTAGCCGGCACTCACTTTTGCATTGACCCTCAGCAAGGCCTTTTTTCTCAGCCAGCTCCAGTCGTAGTTGTAATAATCTTTGTAGGTATAGATTTCTGAGAGGTGGGTTTCAATGGTAATCAGCTTGGCTACTTTTTCTATTTTTTCAACCACCACGCTCACGTTTTCTTCGGTCTTGGGCTGTCCTAGGGTACTGCCCCAATACACACCGGCCAGGATGCCTATGGCTGCTATCAATACGACCAACAATATTTTTACAATCCATCTCATGATCCTTATTCGATTTTTGAACTCAGCTTATACCT
>CALMSX010000123.1 GCA_937872515.1 uncultured Bacteroidota bacterium | reverse complement strand
GGCTTAGGAGAAGTAGAAAAAGGCGAAGGACTCCGGAGCTTGTGCAAAAGTTTTTTAGAGGCAGGTGTACCAACGGTAGTCCAAAGCCAGTGGGAGGTCAACGCGGAGGCAGGTACTGAAATTACAGGTGAATTTTATCGTTTCATGTCACATGGGCTTACTGCGATTGAAGCATTGCGGCAAGCCAAGTTGAATTATTGGAAAAATGCCAACTTGTCTGAAAAACACCCTTATTATTGGGCCGCCTTTGTATTGGTGGGCGACGACCTGGAGTATACAGAAAATAAGTTGTGGATCTATTTAAGCCTTGGATTGGGCTTGCTGGTATTTTTATTTATAAATTATTTAATCAAAGAAAGATGAAAAAACGATTACAAATTGTATTGTTAATAGTGTTTATTTTAAAAGTAGTTGGTTTGCATTCACAAAGTGATTTGCAATGGTATATTGTTGACGGCAAAGGAAAAACAGGTATATCAATGGCAGGAAATAACACATATGGAGTAAGCAATATTAATAATAGCTTTGTTATTTCTAAAGTTGGATTAACAGGAAGCGCTGGTCCAAAGAATGACATATTTATTATTTTTGATAAAAATACTCATTTTAATTCCAGAACGTTGGGTAATAACTGGTATGAAGAAAGATTAGGTGACTCAACACAGTATTATAAGTTTACAGAAGATCCAAAATACCTTTATTACACCAATCTATATGAAGGTGAAGATGACCCGCCAGCATGTGTTAGGGTTAATAGCGCAGACGAACTTAATCCTGCTTATCCAACTATTAGTTTTACTGAACAAATAAGTCCTGTCTATGCTAACCACGACGTAGTGATTGGAAAAGATATAACGGTTATTATTAAAAACCCAAACTTAGGCCAAGAAAAGCAAGAAGAGTCAGCACAATCCTCTAATTTATTTAAATTGTATTTTGATAAAGCTGTGTTAGAACCATCAAATATTTTTGATGGTTCTAGCTTTGTTTACCCAAGCACCAATGGAAACTATGTAGTTAATGATAATTTTGTAAGTTTATTCTTTAATAACAATACCAAGTATATTTATTTAAATTTTAATGCATTTTCTTCTGGAGGCAATCCAGCCAAAGAATCCATAAACTTTGATTTAAAAACCTCAACCGATGTTTTAGTTTATTCTCATTCAGAAAGAATTCGCGAATCTCATGACCCTAATTATGTTGAGGTTCTCAATATTTTTGAAAAGAATCCCAGAGAATATTGGGCGCACATGCACGTACAGTGTTACAATGACAGCAGAGAGGCACATGTGAATGATGCTCAAATAGCCTTAAGTTTTCCTGCCACGGTCGATGCATCAACCCTTGAATTGACAGATTGGTCTTATGGACTTACCAAGGGAGGACTAACCCAGGTAGCATTGGTGAAAAATACAGATAGGGTGTATTTCAATTTTAGCAATGTACCTGACATACTCAACATGCAAGGGCCTGATTATTACTATGTAGATCCAAGTCAGGTGGGATGGGTAGAATTTATTGTAAAAATTAACTCCTCTGATCCCAGTGAAGTAGCTAACATCAATTTGAGGCCACTCCGACCTATGACATTTTTTGATGGCACGCCTTACAACATCACCAAATTTATTGACCGTTGTTTCGGAAATCTTTCTGATAGAAACGATTTGTGCGAACGCAAGATTGAAGGTAGTTACTACATGAATCAATTTATCGAAACTCTATCCATTGATGAAAGCAGGGCTTTTTTAACAGCAGTAAGTTCCAGTCATATAGACCAACAGGTAAAACAATGCGAGAAGGATAAATGCTCCAAAAATGGGTGTGAAAAAAAGTGTAAAAAAAGAAAGAACAGGTTTTGGAAACGAGCCTTGCCATGGGTAATTGCCGGTGTAATGACGGTTATTGCAATCGCCGATTAAAAAAATATTCATTTCAGGGGTAACATTCCCACCCCCATCTTACATAAGTTTTAGTTGAAGCAAAAATTCAACTTCCGTCGCTGAGCGTTGATGTGCACCAACGATCGGACGGAAACCTGTGCCTAAGGCCACGGCACGGGTGATTTGAAATTTTATTCTAATTCTAAAACTTAAAAACAATGAAACATTTTATTTTTTCCTGCTTATTTTTAGTTACCCTTGCCTCATGTACAACAGATCCTGTAGTTTTCGAAAACCAGGTTGTTGAGGAAGATGCCAATACAAGGAGCGACTCTGATCTATCGGTGACATTGACCCTTGAAAACAGAAGTGTTGTTACTTTTACCGCTGATAAGGTAAGCGCCACTGCGATCAACGACAACGTGTTTACCTTTGTGAAAGAGCCGGGTACCCTGAATCAGCAAAGCTACCAGGTGATTGGAGCTACGGTTTCGAAAACTGAAAACCATATCGACATAACGGTCAATCCCGGCAACAATGCAGTGTACTACTATGATAAGAACCAACTCATCCTTTCTGCCGGAAGTGCCATGGGTGTTCAGATCCAGAGTGGCAATATCACCACAACAGCTACATCCATTATTGGAGAAGACAATGATGGTGTTTAGTTATGCACATAAATGAAAACGAGAGGGGACTAATGTCCCCTTTTTTTTTGCAACATCTTTTCACACCAGGTTCGGTACACCAAATAATTGTAATTAGACAAATCAATGTTGACTGTCTTCCTGTCAGAGAGGTCCATTTTTTTCAAAAAGTCGACCAGGTTGTAGTAGCTGAAATATTGTTTTTTATTCAGACTTTTTTTCTGGCGTTGCAATGACAACGAAAAGTTTTTCAACTGTGTTTTAAAAGATTCATAATCCTCAAAACGCAAAACGAAAAGTGCTATGACGTGTAGGGTAAGGGCCCGCAATTTTTGATCTGGCGATCCATATGATGTCTGGGTCGTGTAGCGTATTACGTCTTTGTATTTTTCATGGTAAAAACAATTGAGGGCGTGGGCCAGATTTGTGCTTGCCTTCAGGTCGGTGGTGATTACATTGCCGATCCATCGGGTGATGAATTGTTCCACCCAGCCATAAGATTCGATGGCCGAAAGGGCAGAGATCATATTGGTAAATCGCACCATTGAAATGCGGCCTTTCTCCATGAGCACCCCGGATTCCATGGCGATGTTGTACAGCTCTGCGATGGCAGCCACATTGTGGAGTCTGCCCATGGAATGTAAGGTATTGCCTTTGACGATGAGGTAGAGCGTAATCAAAGTGTGGGTAAATTCTCCCTCCCGATACGCCTTGCTTTTGAGAGAACCAAGCAACGACTCAAATGCCGTAATGTCGTTGTCAGAGAATAGGCAGACCAGCTTTTCCAAATCTTGAGAAAGTTGACTTTCCGGAAGTATAGGAATAAACGAATGCAGGGTTTGAATCAATGCGCTGTAGTCATACTCTGTGACTGCGCCAAAATTGTAAAGCTCGGTGAGCCAGATCAGGGCGTGTTCTTTGACCGACTTCAAGCCACTTTCCACCAATTCTTCATAGAGTCTTCCGCCGGCTTCGTTTTTGATGGGGTTGTTGCTAAAGTACTGTGCTGTTAAAGCCCTGTGGCGCGACTTTTCAAGAGTAAGGTCGAGGTGTTTTTCATTACTTAGTTTTGTTTCAAAAGATTCATACGTTTGATTTGCCAGCTTATAGGCCCCTCTTCTGTTGTATGCTTCTAATAAAAACAGATCCGATTCATATTTTTTTGTCAACATCTCACGGATGGCAAGCCACGACTCGGTGTAAGCAAATAAAGTAGACATATGGTTTTGAAACACCTTGGTGGTGAGGTGTGAAAAAAAACGATCTACTACGGCCTCGGTTTCCGAAAGTAGGTGCAGGGTTTCCTTTTGTGCTTTAAAGAATAAAAACACGCCAAAGAGGTCCGATTCGGTCGACGTTTTGCCCAGGATGAAATCCTGTAAATCGCCCCATTCTTCTTTTTCAAGCAGCGACAAAACCGCCACCAACTTAGTTTGGGAGAGTAACATTATAAAATTTAATTTAAATCATATATTAGGAAAAATGTAGAATAATATTAATATAAGATAAAGATAAACAATTAATTACAAAACTGGAGCAAAATATATCATTAGGAAATATTTAGAAAAACAACACAATGTAAAAATGTGCAGTCGTCATTTTTGTACCAGAAAGTTTAAAACAGACCTTATGGTACACGCATTGGTAGTTGAAACAAGTTTTGTAGGCAAAACAGAAAAGGGCTTACAAAATTTGAAAATGGACACTCCCTTAAAAGTTATAAAAACAAGGGAATCCCGATCAGATTGGCCGGTGGCAGAAATAGCCATTATAGAAGTAGCCAGCAAACACGATCTTGACACCTTGAGGAAGGCCACCCAGCGCGCCAGCAAGACCGTTGCCATCTTGTACCAGTTGAATTTATTAAATGATGTATTGGAAATGGGTCCCAACGGCCTCCTGGCATCACCCTTTGAAGAAACCAGGCTCACCCGCATCATAGACAAGCTGAGAGAAGAAGTTTTAAACGCCCCCAATCAAACCGGGCAGGAGCAAGCAGTAAGTGGGCATACATTATCCCACAAAAGAGAAGTATTGTTGATCCCCACTCAGGAAGGCTTTGAGGTCATCCGACACGATGAAATTACCCGCATAGAAGCCGATCGCGCCTACTGTGTACTCCACCAAAAAAACGGTCGCCGCCTGATGATCAGCAAGCCTTTGCGCGAGCTCAAAGACCA
>CALMSX010000122.1 GCA_937872515.1 uncultured Bacteroidota bacterium | reverse complement strand
ACGGACTTTGTGTTACAGGTGTTGAAGCACTTGAAGAAATTGGAGATGGAGTTTGTGTAGTAGTTACACTTGCCGTGTTCACTAAGTTGGCACCAGCATCAATGTCAGCCTGAGTGGCGGTATAACTAATGGTATACGTCCATGTCTCTCCTACGTTCAGCTGTCCATTTGTACTTATACTCTCTACGGGACCCGTCAGGGTGCCAGATGCACCGCCCGGTAAAACATCTGTAGTATTTACTCCAGTCAGCGTTTGATTACCCGTATTCGTAACTACTATGGTATATCCCAATACCTGGCCTGCTGCTGTTACTGGGCTTGGTCCGCTGGTTCTTGTTTTTGTTATGGTACGCGATGGACTTTGAGTCACCGGCGTTGATGCACTAGACGATATTGGGGTCGGAGTTTGTGTAGTAGTTACACTTGCCGTGTTCACTAAGTTAACCCCTGCATCGATATCTGCCTGTGTGGAGGTATAACTAATGGTATACGTCCATGTCTCTCCAACGTTTAAACTTCCATTTGTACTTATACTCTCTACGGGACCCGTCAGGGTGCCAGATGCACCGCCCGGTAAAACATCTGTAGTATTTACTCCAGTCAGCGTTTGATTACCCGTATTCGTAACTACTATGGTATATCCCAATACCTGGCCTGCTGCTGTTACTGGGCTTGGTCCGCTGGTTCTTGTTTTTGTTATGGTACGCGATGGACTTTGAGTCACCGGCGTTGATGCACTAGACGATATTGGGGTCGGAGTTTGTGTAGTAGTTACACTTGCCGTGTTCACTAAGTTAACCCCTGCATCAATGTTGGCCTGTGTTACAGTATAACTAATGGTGTACGTCCAGGTCTCTCCTACGTTCAGCTGTCCATTGGTACTTATGCTCTCTGTGGGACCGCTCAATGTGCCTGATGCACCTCCTGGTAAAACATCTGTTGTATTTACCCCGGTAAGTGTTTGATTACCTGTATTTGTAACTACTATGGTATATCCCAACACCTGGCCTGCTGCTGTTACAGGGCTTGGTCCGCTGGTTCTTGTTTTTGATATGGTACGCGATGGGCTTTGAGTTACCGGTGTTGTTGCTGTATCTGTAGTTGGACCCGGTACTTGCGTTGTAGTTACACTAGCTGTGTTGACCAAATTGACGCCTGCATCAATATTGGATTGGGTAACAGTATAACTAATGGTGTATGTCCATGTTTCACCGACATTAAACTGGCCATTGGTACTGATACTTTCAGTAGGGCCACTTAAGGTACCTGCCGCACCCCCGGGGAGTATGTCACTTACACTGACCCCTGTCTGGGTGGCATTGCCCGTATTCGTAATCACAATTTGATAATTAATTACCTGACCAGCCGCTGTTACAGGGTTTGGACCACCTACCTGAGATTTATCAATGGTTAAGGTATAGGTATTGGCCAACACAAAAACCGTGTCTTCCATATTAATACAATTGGCCGGAGTCAGCTTATCACAAATTTGATAAGTGACCGGGTAAGTTCCCGGGGCTGTGCCTGGAGTTACCGTTACCTCTCCCGTTGAAGTATTAAGGGTAATGCCCGATGGCCAAGATCCGAATTGCGATATGGTAGCATTACCTGCTCCACCTAAGGTAGCAGGACTGCCATTGATTAAATCGTTTGACGCCACGTTGGCAATGGCTGTTCCTCCGGTTGCACTAAACACGGTTCCACTTTCAGTAACTGCGCTTACACAAACAATTACATCAAGGGTGTCTTTTACATCACTCACTCCGCCGCATGGGGGTGAAATTGTATAAGCCAGGATTACTTGTCCGGCACCTGAAAAAGTAAGGTTGTTTCCAGCCAGAGTGGCTGGACCTGAAAATACAGATAAAGTCCCTCCTGCCGGTGAAGCCGTAACGGTTGCCGTTTGGGTTGTACAATAGCTTCCACCTGAGCCAGAAGGAGTAATTGACAATGTGATTTTTGGTATGGCATCTGCAGCACAGATAGCAACGGTCGCTGTAGCATAAGTGACTGTTGTTTCTACCGCTGAAGCGGCGCTCCCATCTCCCATAGAACCATTTATTCTATGGCCCACATATCCAAAATTAACCTCACATTTTTTTACATACATAGAGGTGTGGCCCCCGCTTTCAAGGGCAATCATTTCATCAGTTGGAGCAATGCCCGTTGGAGTTCCCGGGTCGGCAGGATCAGTTCCCCTGCCCAACATAGAGTTTCCATTTTGACCCCAGTTATAAATTTGAGCACCAGTTGTCAGAACATTTATGGCTCCAAAAGTAGAACCCCCTGCATCATTCTCATTGGCAGCAATCCATTTAATGTTATTCATTACCGGGCCCCCGGAGCTTGTGTATCTCGGCTGAATCCAACTTGTTCTATCGGTCGTAGACCAATCTCCCAGCTGACGATTTGTATTTTCACCAACAGCATACAAGTTGTTATCCGTAGATAAAACATAATATGATGGGGTAGGAGTAGCACCTGGTGCAGTAATTGATATCATTTTAACCGATGCACCTGAATTGAATGTTGGTAAGGTCATAGGTGTGGCCCTTGTTCTTGAAGCTATCACTGAGCCATTACCCAAATAGGTTTGGGTTCCCCAGGTATACAATGAACCGTCAGAACCTAACGCAAAAGCAGTATTGTAAGATACCCTGCAAGCAACTATTCCTGAAATGGTTGGATTACCAGATGCGGTAGTAGTTACCTGAGACCACGCGGTGGCAGAACCACCCCCGTTAACACCTCTCACAGCCGCGTCTTGTGCAAGTACATATACACTTCCCGAACAGGTAACAATGGCCAACGTTCTATAAGAAGCAGTGATCATTTTTACATCCACGGGGTCAACACCAGCTGGAAGACCATCAGCCTGACCGTTAATTGTCAATTTCTGAAAAGTAGTACTTGATGTAATTGTGCCATCCAATACAATACCTTCTGATCCCCAGGCAAAAAGTCCTGTAGTAGTTAATAGGATGCCTTGTACATTTTGGAAAAAGTTACTACCTAAGGTAGCTTTTAATGGCGTACCCGTCAAAGCTGGATAATTGGTAGAGGTAACGTCCAATGGAGAGAGGGCATGTGTAGACCCATTGTTGTTCATAATTTCTCCCCATGCCTTAAAACCACCTGTACTGGTTCTTACAACGGTAGAGTGAAAACTGGAAACAAAGTTGTCATATTCAATGGTATTTCTATTGGTGGTAGAAGTTGAAAAAGCATTAGAGTAATCTGTGCCTGCACAACCTTCTCCAGTATCAAAACCACACTGGCCTGTCAAATTGGTACTTACTAAAACTGATAATGCCAGTAAGCTGACAACCATAATCCTTTTCATAAACTTATTATTCACACTGATATTAGTATAATTCATTGCCTGAGATTTTAGGGAATTATTGTAAAACCGGATTTTGCATAGCAAAAGATTGCACCATGCCATTGATGTCGATAAAATCAAACATCAGATAGGCCGGCTTATGTGCTTTGCCTTTAAGTTGATAAACCAGGGTTTGTTTCCCTTCTCTGAGTAGGGTGCCTGCCATCAAATCAGCTGTAATGTCTGTTTGGATACCAGCAGATTTTACTTCAGTAAAGTTGTATTCTAATGGCAAAAAAGCATTGTATCTCTCAATGGTTACCGGCACATTCATAGATATTCCCTGGGTTTCAGTTTCTACCCTAATTGGGTCTGAAAAGGTAATTTCATCGTGATGGAAAGTCATCCTTGTATTGGATACCTTTAATTGAATCATGTCAGGACAAGTATTGTGTTTACATGATCCGGGTTCAAAAGTTATATTTTCATGCATTGAAATCTCATAATTACCCGGAACAGCAAAAACAAAGTCATTCAGACCATTTCCTGACCCACTGGCAATGATGCCCGTGCCATCAGCAATTTCCCAGGTTACCGTGGGAGATATGCTATCCATACCCAATTTACTGCCAAATGGTAGGATTTTATCCATCACTATGGCCATCGTTTTACTAAATCGAATGTTGGATCCATCGGCCAGATTATCCTGGGCTTGTAGTGATAAACCAAAGGAAATAAACATTAAAAGCCCTAAAAATGCCTGCTGTATGACATTTATCCTGCCTCTGACGAATAAAGCTGTAAGTGGAAATTTGTAAGTTGTTTCCATGAAGTTGTGATAGTTTTTGTGCTGATCAATAGAATAGTTAGGAACCAAAGTGGCCCCATTAGCGAGTATTTCTGAAGAATAGGAAAATTGGGAATAATCATGGACAGCGATGTCTTCCGAATGGAGCGCTGCGATGTTAGAGCAATTGGTATCAACTGCCTTAAAATTGGGATGTAAACTGGTTGAAAGACCCTCCCTTAGTGAATTCCCGGATTTGACCATATGCAATAAAGTCTTACGTATTTTGGAAAATACAGCGCTATTGCCATCCCAGGAAGGAGGTAAAAATTAGGTTGGAGACCAAGTCTGGATTTCATCCTAACTCAATCAAAGGACAAATATATTAAAAATATCTAATTTGTATTAGGAACGCTAACAAATTTTTACAAATTACATTAAAACATTATTTATTAAAACCATGCCTTTCAGGTGATATGGGTTTGATTTTCAGATCATTATAAAAAAAAGGGAAGCAGTAATACCACCTCCCTTCTCTCATTTGTTTTATTTGACTTTTAGGCCCCGCTGCTTTTTTTGGCCACCCTCATCGGATTGGGTGTATTTCCCTGGCTTACTCCCTTTTTCATTTTGTACAACTCAAATCGGCTTGGTGGCATTTCTTTACCCCAGACATTATTGGATGCATCCACATCGGCGGTTTCTTTCATCGGATCCAGTTGAATAGATGAGACTTCCTTACGTTTAATGAAAGATTTAGTAAAACTTTTTTCATCTTTTCTCCATATCTGGACCGGTATTAAATCCACTTCTTTGGTGCCATCGGTAAAGGTCCATTCAACGATCACAGGCATCACAAGTCCGCCCTTATTGGAAAATTTAATTTCATACATGTGGACATCCTTGTATTTCTCCCTTGAAAGTGAGTCCAATGGCTCATTAAATGCCTTCACTTCTGAAACATATTTATTGGTATCATAAGGCTCAATACCTCTGTCGTACTTCCAGTAAAAATCTCTTAAAGTAGTATCCTTATCCGTTTCAAAAACGATGTTTTTATCCTGACTATTTCTGATTTTTGAGATGTCTTCAAAATCATTGACTGCCGGTTTTTGCAAATTCACCATTCTTATGGTATCGTTGGTTACCCTCGGTATGGCAAACAAATTGGGTACGGCGTGTTTGACAGTGTCAATGGCTATATCGCAACTTTCAGTGCTATAAAACCAACCTCTCCAAAACCAGTCAAGGTCTTCACCTGTGACATCCTCTATGGTTCGGAAAAAATCTGCCGGCGTAGGATGTTTAAACGCCCACCTCCTGGAATATTCTCTGAAAGCCTGATCAAACAACTTTCTACCTACAATGGTTTCTCGCAAAATATTTAAACCTGTAGCAACCTTGTCATAAGCATTGGATCCAAAATGAACTATGTTTTCTGAATTGGTCATGATGGGTTCCAACTCATCCTTTGGTTTTTTCATGTAATCAACCATCGTATACGCCGGACCTGCATCAGAAGGAAACTTGTCATCCCACAATTCCTGGGTGAGGTACTGCAGATACGAGTTCAACCCTTCATCCATCCAGGTCCACTGTCGCTCATCACTATTGACAATCATAGGGAAAAAATTATGCCCTACTTCGTGTATAATTACCAGGATGGCCGCATTTTTTGCACCTTCTGAATAGGTGCCATCTTCAGCTGCTCTTCCGGGATTGAAACAAATCATAGGGTATTCCATGCCATTGGCAGCTTCCACACTTTGAGCTACGGGATAGGGATAGGGTATCGAAAAATCTGAGTATGTTTTAATGGTATGGGCTACTGCCTTAGTAGAATACCTGCTATAAATGGGGTAAGCTTCTTTGCCATAAAAGCTCATACACATTACTTTTTTACCTTCAATGGTAACAGGCATGGCATCCCAAACAAACCTTCTGGATGAGGTCCAGGCAAAATCTCTAACATTTTTGGCCTCATATATCCAGGTTTTGGTTAGCGTACTTTTTTTCTTACTCTTCTCCAAGGCTTCAGCAAGGTTGACCACTTGTACTGGCTCTTTTGATGCTGTTGCTTGTTTATAACGACTCAGTTCGGTTTTACTCAGCACTTTTTCATAGTTTCTGCACTCTCCTGTAGAACCCACAATATGATCCGCCGGAACCGTCATTTCTACCTTAAAATCTCCAAAACACACAGTAAACTCTCCTCTTCCCGTGAATTGTTGATTTTGCCAGCCGGTGACATCGTTGTACATACACAGTCTGGGATACCACTGTGCCATGGTAAAGATGTGATTGCCATCTTTTTCAAAATATTCATATCCTCCTCTGGCATCTGAGAAGTCGTAAAAATTCATCCTGTCTACGATCTTATAAGACCAATCTACATTCACTACATATTTTTGACCTGGCTTGAGCGGCACTGGCAAATCTACCCTCATCATGGTTTTATTGATCAGGTATTTGAGATTTTTGCCTTTGGCATCGGTCAGTTTTGATATCTGAACACCATAACCGTTGTCCACTTTGGCCGCTTCTACAGACTCTATCATTCTGTCGTTGGTCCTTTTTGGACTTTCATCTGCAAACTGATAATTGGCATTGTTGACTGTACTGTGTTGATTTTCATCGAGCTGAAACCACAGGTAATTCAAAACATCCGGGCTATTGTTGTGATAGGTGATGGTTTCACTGCCTGTTAATTTTAGGTTTTTTTCGTCCAGGTTACAACGGATGTTGTAATCCACTTTTTGTTGCCAATAAGCTGGTCCCGGTACCCCGCTAGCAGACCTGTACTCATTAGGTGTTGGTAATATTGTACCCAATTGTTCAAACTTATTGCCGTGGTTGGACCCCGGGTTGTTTTGAATGAGTTGGGCGGAAAGTATTTGAGCAAATAGCAAGCAAAAAAGAACGGTTAAACGCATAGTTTTATAGTTAAGTGAGCAAAAATATCAAAATAACACGGTAGAGGCCATAAATTATTTGTGCCGGCTGTCAAAGGATCAACCGGCACAAAAAATAGGCTTAATTTTTAATTCTTTTGTTCTCGTCTTCAAGGCCTGTAGTCCGCCTTCTGGCTGATTTAACCTCAGAATTGCCAAAACGATAATTGAAGTTCAAATTGACCCTTTGGCTTTCCCAGGCTCCCCCACCCCGAATTTTCAGACCGGGAATTGCCTCACTATAAGAATTCCAGGGGGCTGTATATAATATATCTGTTACCCCCAACTTGATCGATGCCTTACCCCCCATCAATACTTTTTTTAGACCCAGGTCCAAACTGCCCTGGGGTTCTGTCAGCCAAGAACCTCCCCAGATAGAGGCAGAATTAAACCAACCGGAAATCTCGAAGGTATAATCTTTCGGCAGGGTGAAATTGTGTTCCATGTAGATATTTGTGGCTATAGGAGTTTCTACATCGAAGTTGTATTCAGGAAATCTTGCTTTATAATAAGCTTTATATAAGGTGGCAGAAAAATAACCGTTCCACCATTTGGCTAGAGGAAGAGGAGAATTAATGCTCAGAGAGTATTGCTCCTGACTTGCCAGGTTGCGATAATTGATAAAAGAGCGACCTGGTTTATCAGGTTCATTTTCAACTATGTCTGTTACTACATCCTGAGAATTACTGTATCCCAAACTGATGGTGGCAGCTTGTTTTAAAGTGTAAGACAGCTCCAGATTATTGTTGTATTGCGGCAGCAGAAATGGGTTTCCTTTTCTAAAACTGAGTTCGTCTAACCGCCACTCAAAAGGATTGAGGTCTTCATAGTTGGGCCTGTCAATCCTCCTGCTGTAAGTTAGATTAAAAGAGTGCATCTCACTGTGGTTATAGGTCAACGCTGCGCTTGGAAACAAGCCTGTATAATTTCTGTCTACATAGTCATTGGGCTGGGCAGTTATGCTAGTATCTCTTCTAAGGTCTCCAATAGAGTGGGTATTTTCCATCCTAACACCCGCCTGGTAGTTCCATTTACCTTTTGCACCAGCCAGGTTTAAGTACAAGGCGGAAACCTCTTCGGTGTAATTGAAATTGTTGGATTGATCGATGTCTTTAATTGGACTTCCATCAACCAAATTGAAAAAGTCAAAGGTATTTTCTGTTTTTACCCTGGCATATTTTCCCCCTGAACTCAATCGAAGTCCTGATTTTTTAAAGGTGTGTGTATAATCCAGCTTTGCAGTGGATATATCTATATTGGATGGTGTATTGTTTGTAAAATCTCTTCGGGTGGTAACCTCACCTGTATTCCCGTTGATGTATCGGTTGGGTTGCATACTGGTAGAGGTGGCTGTAAACAAGCCTTTGTCAAGATCTACAGATAGCTCATTGCCAATGGTATCCGTAAATCGATAATTCAGGTTGACGTTGGCATTGTAAGAGTGATTGATAATGTTATTGGATGCATCAAGGGTTGAGTCTATCCGGGTTGGACTCAGCTGAGAGTATATATTGGTTCTACTGGTGCTGATGTATTCCTTGTCAACCACTTGTGTATTTCCATTAAACAGAATACCAAAAGTATGCTTGTCATTGGCA
This sequence comes from uncultured Bacteroidota bacterium, assembly GCA_937872515.1. Taxonomy (GTDB): domain Bacteria; phylum Bacteroidota; class Bacteroidia; order Chitinophagales; family Saprospiraceae; genus JADKBO01. The sequence continues at coordinate 62,348 of CALMSX010000122.1, read as the reverse complement.
TAGTAATCCACTCCAATCTTAGCATTCACAGGCACATTGGAATTTACCTGCGATTGTTTTTGGTCGTAAATAGCGCCATCTTGCTCACGTCTTAAATTGAGTTCGTTGTAATATTTATTATTGCCTATACCAAAATTGCCAAAGGTGTTGACCTTTTGGTTTCGGTTGTTGAGGTTAAGCGAGGCATAGGATTTGTGGTACTTACCGTATCCTCCACTTAGGTTAAGGTTTCCATTGGTTCCAAAATTTTTGTTTTTTCTGAGTCTCAGGTTGATGATACCGGCATTTCCCTGCGCATCAAATTTGGCAGATGGATTGGTGATAATTTCAATGGCTTCAATATCGGAAGAGGTAAGGCCTTTTAGCAGACTGGCCAATTCTGATGGACTCAGGTAGCTGGGCTTGCCGTCGATATATACATTGACACCGTTTTTACCTTTGAGTTGGATGTTTTCGTTGTTATCTATCGTTACCCCAGGTGCCTTTCTCAATAAGTCGAGACCATTGGAGCCAACAGCTGAGATACTGGCATCGGTATTTAAAATCATCTTATCTGCCTGGATTTCAATCAGCGGTTTTCTGGCTTTGACCGTTACTTCCTCAATCATTTGAGTGGAGGCTTGCAGGGCAATAATGCCTAAATCCATACCGTTTTTGTCATCCAGAGTAAATTCTGTGGATCTGAATGTTTCAAATCCTACAAATGAACATTCAATATAATATTTGCCCGGTAGCGTTCCTGAGATATAAAATTTGCCCTGCTCGTCGGTAACTTCTCCTTTAACCAATAAACTATCGGATGATTGAAAAAGGGTAACAGAAACAAATTCTATTGCATTACCATTTGCATCTTTGATGGTGCCGCTGATTTGCTGGCCAAAAAGGCTGGAAATTGAAAACAAAAAACAAAAAATAAACAATGATTTCATAAAAGTGATTTGTGAGGGTAAAGACGATGCAAATTCGCACCCCGTTGCAGGACAATTCTGTTTCTTCGATTAATGCATCGATTTTATCGACAATTTTTGAATATCTCTGCCAAAACGCTACATTAGCCTCTTAAATTATTGAAAATGAAATTAAAAAGTCTGGTACTTTGCTGTTTGTTCTTGCCTTTTCTATGCCATTCTCAAACACCCATTGAGTTGGTAAAATCATTTTTCAAAGGCATGTCCAAGATTGATACACTTGTCATCAAAAACATGAGCATGCCAGGTGCCAGACTATGTTCATCGTCTGTTGGCAAAAAAGGGTCCCATGACATAGATTGTATCCAGATGGAAGACTTCACGCGGTCATTGAAATCGTATAAAGCCGGAGACCTGGATGAACAGATCCGTGATTTAAGAGAAGAAGTCAGGGACAAGGCAGCAACCGTGAGCATGGACTATGATTTCTTTTTTCGAGGCAAATTCAGTCATTGCGGGGTCAATGTTTTCCACTTTTTGAAATCAGAGACGGGGTGGAAACTAACCGGCATTGACGACACCAGGAACAAAACGAATTGTTTGGGAGATCAAAAAGCAGCAGCCGGACTTTTACTGGATGCCTGGCATGCGGCTGCCACTAAAGCAGACAGCGCTGCCTATTTTGATGCCCTTGCCGAGGATGCGGTTTTTATTGGAACAGATAGCTTTGAGGTCTGGAACAAAAAACAATTTCTCGACTTTGCAGCCCCCTACTTTAAAAAGGGAAAGGCCTGGGATTTTGTAAAAATCAGCAGAAACCTTCACTTCGATGGAGAAAGAAGGATGATCTGGTTTGACGAGGTTTTGGATACCTGGATGGGCCCCTGCCGAGGGTCTGGATGGATAGCCATTGAAGGCGACCAATTAAAAATCAAACAATATGTCTTATCCATGACCGTGCCCAACGATAAAATCGATGGAGTGCTTCAGTCAATAGGAGCTCAACGGCGAAAAAGGGGTTAGGCTTTTTCTTTTTTGGGCTTAACATCGAGTTGTGTTCCCCTACAATTTTTAGAACCACAGAAGCAGGCATATTTTTTCAGCACCTTTTTCGTGATTTTTCCCTCGATTTCCAGGAGATAGTCATAAAAAAGCTCTTTGCCTTTTTTAATGTCCTTTTTGGCATAAATAAAAATCCTTCCATCCTTATTTTTAGCCTCACAATTGGGTTTACAACTGTGATTGATGTACCGGGCCTCATTTCCATTATCAGCACCATCTATTACCTTGTCTTCATCGATACCAAAAAACATGGTAAATGAGTGTTCTTCGTTGTCAATAAATCTTTTATTGGCCTCCTCCCAGGAAATAACGTTACCGGTATATTCGATGATTTTTTTGCCCTTTTTTATGTCTTTTGCTGCAAATACCCCCCTGCCATGTACAGGAGAATCCATTACTACAAATTTTGGTTTTTTTGCCACTTTGCTGATTTTTGAATTGACGACAAATTTCAAAAAAAAAATGATGCCCTCGTCTATTATGGTCACATTTCTATCATTATTTGAAAAAAATTAAATTGCCTCCGAGTGTAGGGTAAATCCTTTGTGTCCGATGACTGCTACTTGTTGGGGAAGTTTCTGGAATTACAATTGTCTTTTATCTTTGTGACATGATAAAAATTTATGCGTCAGGTATCCAAGACCTCACTGTAGCCAGGTATTTTGCCGCCATGGATGTGAGTCTGGCCGGTTTTGCTATCAATTCCCAAAACATAGGCACAATTTACAGCATCAAAGAGTGGATTGAAGGTCCAAAAACGGTTGCCGAATTTGATCACACAACCAGCGCAGATGACCAGGAAGATTTGTTTCTTACCTCGGGCACGGATTATTTGCTGCTACCCTATGACAGGGCTTCTGAATGCCTGGTGCCATCTATTGTTGTTATCGATGATATCAACCAGGCAGCGGATGCAGCCATTGTTGTTTACAAAGTGGGGACCAGCCTTAAACCCTCCGAGGTAGATACACCTATTTTAACAGAAATAAAAGACCGCACCGTCTATTTTGATCTTCCTCAATTCAGCCCGGAGTGGGTTCAATTTCTGGCTTCCTTTCCCAACACAGGAATTGTAGTAAGAACGGGTTCAGAAGACAAGCCAGGCATCAAATCATTTGATGAGGTAGATGCTTTGTTTGAAATGCTTGAAAATTTATAAACCCTACTTTCTGCGAATGATGAGCAGAGCGATAAGGATAGAAAACATGGATATTACATGGTAAATGCCAAAATCTTCTCCATCGAATAATCCCCACAGTGAAGCCACCACCGGAATCAAAAAGGTGACTGAAGACCCAAAAACAGCGTTGGTATGCTGAATCAAGCGGTAAAAGACAATATTGGCCAGCACTGTACACAACAATGAAAGCAGGGCTACAGCCATAAGTGACGGATGGCTTGCTGTATTTTGAAAGGCATGGATCAGTGATCCGGAAAAAATAAGGTATAAGAGGGCTGGAAAACCAACCATTACAAAGGCCACAGCCGACACCGTGACAGAACTCGTAGAAGGAAAAAATTGTTTCACAGCGTTGGCATTGAAGCCATAACAAATGGTAGCCAAAAGGATCAGCAGGCTATACCAGGCATTGCTGCCTTGTACCCCACCACCTGCATTGTACACCAGGAGACCGGCACCCACAAAACCAATCAATACACCCGCCAATTTGCCCCATTCAAATCGGGCATTGAATAGCCACACACTGATCAAAAGGGTAAAAATGGGGGTCAACGCATTCAGGATACCTGCGGTGGCACTATCAACATGGGTCTGCGCAAAGGCAAAACAAAAAGAAGGTATGCCCGTAGTGGTCAAGCCGACAAATAAAAATTTATACCACTTTTTCCATTCTATATTTCTGAACTGGGCAATAACAAAGGGCATTAAGGCAACACAGGCAATGGCAATTCTGAAGCTTGCTACTTCAACAGGACTAAGTCCAACCAGCGATCTTTTGATCAGAATAAATGAACTTCCCCAAATGACCCCAAGGATAAAAAGTTGAAGCCAGCTGGCTAAGGTGATTTCCGTTTTTTGATTCATAGAGGTCAAAGATAAGTACATCGACTCACTAATCTAAAAATTTATCTCATACAGGTCTTTTTACCCGTCTGCAGAAAATGCCTACTTTTGCAATATGGAAATCATGATCAATTCACTAAAAGTCATTGCCTTTGACGCCGATGATACCTTGTGGGACAATGAAACTTATTTCAGGGCGGCGGAAGAAAAATTTGTGTCATTGCTGGAAAACTATCTCCCACCTCACTCTACATTAAGGGCCTTGCTCAAAACCGAAATCGACAACCTGGGACTTTACGGTTATGGTATCAAAGCTTTTATGCTGTCGATGATCGAAACAGCCATAAAAGAAACCAGCTATACTTTACCCGCAACTGCCGTCGATGAAATCATTGGTATTGGCAAAGAAATGTTGAGCAAGCCCGTAACCTTGCTACCGGATGTTGAGTTGGTACTGCAAGAACTATCCAAAAAATACAAGTTGGTTGTAGCCACCAAGGGAGATTTACTAGATCAGGAACGCAAATTGAAAAAATCCGGATTAATGGGTTATTTCCACCACATAGAGATCATGACAGAAAAAGCTGAGCAGGATTATCAAAAACTGATCCACCACCTCGACATAGAAGCAAGAGAACTTATGATGGTCGGCAACTCACTGAAGTCGGATGTTTTGCCTGTATTAAACATAGGTGGTTATGGGGTACACATTCCGTATCATACAACTTGGGCCCATGAAGCCATCGACATAACCATCGAAAATGACAGATTTTTTCAAAAAACCAGCCTGACTGAGCTGCTTACCATGTTATAAAATGTCGGCAAAGTATCTGAATATAGAGCAATGGAACAGAAAAGAGCACTTCCATTTTTTCAGTGCCATGGACCAGCCTTTTTTTGGACTGGTGGCGGAGGTGGAATGCGGTGGTGCCTTGCAAAATTGTAAAAGGCATGGGTCCTCATTTTTTCTTTACTATCTGCACAAATGCCTGGTAGCGGTCAACTCAGTAGAAAACCTAAAGTATAGAATAGAGGAAGACAGGGTAAGAATTTATGACACCATCCATGTATCGCCAACGGTGGGCAGGGCCGATCATACCTTTGGTTTTTCTTTCATGCCTTATTATGAAAATTTTGAACAGTTTGTCCAAGTTGCTACAGAAGAAATGAAGGCGGTGCAGCAAAAGCAGGGCTTGTGTCTGAGTGATGCTGCCAATAGACCAGATGTAGTTCATTTTTCAGCCTTGCCCTGGGTAGCCTTTACCCATTTGAGTCATGCCGGCGTGATCAAAAATCCGGGTAGTGTACCAAAAATTTCTGTTGGCAAATTGATGGAAAAAAATGGCCGATATTTCCTGCCTGTTTCCATCCACCTGCACCATGCCTTAGCCGATGGTTATCATGCCGGCCAGTTTTATGAAAGGCTGGATGAATTGCTAAATTACTAAATTGTTGTAATAAAAATTACCACCTATTATCTTGATTTCTCCTATGCTTCATGAAGTTCATGATGATCTCCCACAAATGTTCGTATGGAATAAATTCTACTTCCGCTGCTTCATCAGAAGTTAATTTTGGGTTTGCCAATAATTTAGCATAGTATTTTTTAGCATGTCGCTCAATGGCAACTATATGATAATTGTTGCGCACCACTTCCAGCAGCATATTGATAAAGCAGTTACTTCGAATGCTATCACTTTTTGTAATATATCGGCTTGAATATTTTTTGAGGGCGTCAATTCTATCAATAACTTCCCCTTCTCTTTTCAGCACGATGGCTTCAAGCAATTGGGCAATGATTATGGGAATGTTCATAGAGGATTTATCTCTACTGAACTCCGGATACTCATTCATGTATTTTTTGACTTGCGATTTCTGGTCTTGTTGATAGCCAGGTATGATGTGCATGAGTCTAAAAATATATAGATAAACACCAATCAGGGCGATTTGTCTCTTATAAGCACTAACTGCCTTAGTATAATTTTGATTGGCTAGCAATTCAGTAGTAATTTGATCTGCCTTTAAATATTCTCGCTTATTCATATAGATTAGCAATAGCATTTTTTGAGCATTGATCCAGGTTGAGGTGCCTTCCGTTTCTAAGCTCAAAATTTTTTCCACCTCCACGAGTGCTTCATCAAAGTTGTTGAGCAATACCAAGTGCTCCGCTTTTTGTCTGATGGTGTTTCTTTTTATTACAATGGAAGGAAAGCCAATGGTTTCAATGTAATCCAATAGTTTATCGCAATATTCTATAACTTCATGGTATTGATTTTGAATGTGGTGAAATACCATGTTTAGATTGTAATAATTCCGGTGAAATTTAAATGATCTGATTTTATTCTCAAATGGATGTAGTTCTTTTAAATACTCTTCAATTTCTATCACCATCATTTCTTTATTCACTTTTTTATTTTTTCCAAACTGCAAATTGATGGATTCGTAATACAATGTTGATTTGTTCTCCCAATGCAGATAATCAATTGTATCGGCATAAATTTGAGTATAATATTTACATTTTGATACATTCGGCTCTGTCATTCCATAGTAGAGCCTCAGAATGTTTGCCATAAAAAGCACTTCATTGTGAAAAAAGTATTTATAGGCAATGTTAAAAGATTGGTTAATCAAAGGCATGTACAAATCCCTCCTTGAAAAATACCCAATGACATTTAATACAGCCCCTGTTTTATGCAATTCCACAAATTCATCATATTCTTTTGGCACTCCTTTTACAGAGGGGGTTATGAATAGAAGTGAATTATACAACTTATCTGAGAGCTGCTTTTTTATTTTCTGGTATCTGGGGGTATTGGATTTTATATTGAATACTTCTTGAGCCGCTTGAATATCCGTTTGGTACTTTGCTACCAGGATTTTTTCAAAAAGAAGGGTTTCTTCCGGTGTCAAAAAATTTTTTATCCATAAAAGATCGGCTTTTTTTAAGTTTTGGACCAAAAATTGCGCTAATGGAAGTAGAGTTTTCATAAAAATTCCAATTTTATTAAATCAATCATGAAAATAATTTTGAATTTCACACATACTATAATATTGATTTAGTGAATATTACAAATTTATAATGCAATTTTCAGGCCAAATTTTAATATAATTTTAATCTGATAAATGGCATTTTTTAATCATTGACGCGGACATATCTTTGTCATGTGAAAGAAATGGAGGAATACCAAGTGTGCTCCATTAGCAGTTCTTATAAACTAGATGATGACAAAAGGCGGGATAAAGATTTAACAGGATATCTGTGTATTCTATTTTTATTATGGTTTATGCCGTAATCCTAAGTAGTTTGCATTGAAAACTTAGAATACTATTTCAAATCTACTTGCTATAATCACCTCATTATGAAGATATTGAGGTGATTAATAGCAATTAATTGGTCTATTTTAGACTCAATTCCAATTAGTAAACTGTCATTTTTTGAGTGATAATCTGGCAATAATTTTGCAATAGATTTTATAACTCAAATTAAATTTTTTCAAAATGGTAGCTTATGTAATTGGACTTTTGATGGCGCTTGGCCTTATTTCTTCTTCTAGTGAATTCAACAACATGCCTCAGAGCAGTCAGTCTCAATATATGGACTGGGTAGGAGATGAAGAAGGTTCAGGCCTATAATAAACCTCAGAAAAGAGGTTATTAGAAACGAATAATATATTGACTATTAATATATTGTGCTGTAAGTGTAAGTTTTTAATAACCCACATCCTTAAAGTAGTTGTGGGTTATTTTTTTAAGAAAGTAAGTTAACTCAAGATATAATATTGTGCTTTTAAGTTTTAGAATCAGCCTTGCTATTAAAGAATAACAGGGCTGATTTTTTTTTGCTCAATACCCATGCCGAATAAGGCATAGTCGTATTTAACGGGATCTTCAGCATCCAAAAGACGACAAAAAGTCGTCAATTCTTCTACACTTTTCCAATCACTCTGTTTTCTTTGCAACATTCCCAGACTTCTGGCCACCCTATCTACATGCACATCGAGGGGCATCATCAGGCTTTTTAGGGGTATTTTTTTCCACAACCCAAAATCTACACCACCATCGCCGGGCCTCACCATCCATCTCAAAAACATGTTTAGCCGTTTACACGCAGAACCCCTTTGAGGATTGCCCACATGCTTTCGTGTGCGCTCCAGGATCGTTTCGTTTGCCGAAAACATATAATCTGATAAAAAAGTGAGTGAATCTGCCACCGACCGAAACGGTTGGTTGCCCACAAAAGCCTCTTCGAGGGAGTCGAAATTTTGATAATGTCGCTGCAAAAAATGGATAAAACCCAATAAATCGGCTGTTTGAAAGGTACGGTGCACCCAATTATCCAAAGTTTTAAGGTCTTTTGTGCCATGGTTTAGCACAAAGTCGTAGGGACTTGAGCCCATTTTGCTAAAAAGAGCATCGGCATTTTTAATAATGGAGGTGCGATTGCCCCAGGAAATGGTAGCCGTTATAAAGGCAACTATTTCAATATCCTGTTTACGGCTATACCGGTGAGGGACCGAAATGGGGTCTTTATCAATAAAACCATTGTTGTGGTACTGTTGGTACTTTGTCTCGAGCAGGTCTTTTAAAGACAAAAATTCCACCCCCGGACTAAAGCTTATTTAAGCTTTTGTTTGATTTCTATGATTTCATAAGCCTCAATGGTGTCACCCATCTGGATGTCATTGAAGTTTTTAATAGAAATACCACATTCCAAGCCGGCTTTTACCTCTTTGGCGTCGTCTTTAAATCGTTTCAATGAATCGATTTCACCATGTGCACCTTCTCTTGTTGGGAATACTACGATGCCATCCCTGATAACCCGAATGTGATTGCCCCTGGTGATTTTACCTTCCATGACGTAACAACCTGCAATGGTACCCAGCTTACTGATTTTGTAAACCTCGCGCACCTGGACCTGTGATACAATTTTTTCTTCTTTGGTTGGTTCCAACAAGCCTTCCATCGCCATCTTGACTTCATCGATGGCTTCATAAATGATAGAATAGGTCTTGATCTGTACCCCTTCTTTTTCAGCCAACTGACGGGCATTGGAAGAGGGTCGTACCTGGAAACCAATGATGATGGCATCTGAAGCAGAAGCCAGGAGTACATCCGATTCTGAAATCTGGCCTACCGCCTTGTGGATCACCCTTACGGCGATGGTCTCTACTGATAGTTTGATCAGGGAGTCTGTCAACGCTTCGATCGAACCATCCACGTCACCTTTCACAATGAGGTTGAGTTCTTTGAAGGTACCCAATGCCAACCTCCTACCAATTTCATCGAGTGAAATTCGTTTTGAGGCTCTATTAAATTGTTCTCGCTCTATCTGTGCTCGTTTGGCTGCGATTTGCCTTGCATCCTGTTCGTTTTCAGTTTCTCTGAATTTTTCACCAGCCTGAGGAGCACCGCTCAATCCCAAAACCAATACAGGTGTAGATGGACCGGCTGTTTTTAACTTTTTACCTTTTTCATTAAACATGGCTTTGATTTTGCCAGAATAAGCACCTGCAACAACAGGGTCGCCAATGTTCAATGTACCGTTTTGGATCAAAATTTTAGTTACGTAACCCCTTCCCTTATCGAGCGAAGCTTCAATTACAGCGCCCAAAGCTGGTCGTTTTGGATTGGCCTTAAGTTCAAGCATTTCTGCCTGAAGAAGAACCTTCTCCAAAAGTTTATCTACATTTTGTCCTTTTTTGGCAGAAATATCCTGTGATTGATATGGGCCACCCCAATCTTCTACAAGGAAGTTCATAGCAGCAAGTTCTTGTTTTATCCTTTCAGGATCTGCTCCGTCTTTATCAATCTTGTTGATGGCAAATATAATTGGCACACCGGCAGCCATTGCGTGACTTATGGCTTCCTTGGTCTGGGGCATGATGTGATCATCCGCTGCTACCACAATGATAACTACGTCTGTGATCTTGGCACCCCTGGCTCTCATGGCAGTAAAGGCTTCGTGACCCGGTGTATCCAGGAAAGTTATTTTTTTACCATTTACCATTACTTCGTAGGCACCCACGTGTTGGGTAATACCCCCGGCTTCACCACTGGCAACATTGGCAGACCTGATGTGGTCAAGTAAGGATGTCTTACCGTGGTCAACGTGACCCATCACAGTGACAATGGGTGCCCGTGGTTCCAAATCGTTTGGATCGTCAACCTCGTCTTTTTCTTCGTCAGTGATGGATTCGGCTGTGGTAAATTCTATTTCGTGGCCATATTCGTTGGCTACCAGTTCGATGACCTCTGCATCCAAACGCTGGTTGATAGATACAATTACCCCAAGATTCATACAGGTAGTGATGACCTCAGCTACCGGAACATCCATTAGGCTGGCCAACTCTGATACCGAGACAAATTCGGTTAACTTAAGCTTCAGTTCGCCATCGGCTACGTTTTGCATTTCTGCTTTTTCACGTTTCACCTCCCGGCTGTCTCTCCTTATTTTCTGGCGTTTGTTCTTGCCGGTGACATTGAGTCGGGCAAGGGTTGCCTTGATTTTTTCGTCAATTTCTTTTTTTGAAACTTCCTTTACTTCTTCCTTATCATTTTTTGGACGACCTGCCGCAGCATTGTCTTTATTGAAGTTGTCGGCAGTAATTTTTTTGCGTTTGCGTTTGCGTTTGGTGGCATCAGAAGCATCACCTGTGGCTGGTGCCGGGGCTGCTTTATCATCAGATTTTCCACCAGCCTTTTTAGCAGGTACAGCACCTTTTTTATTATCGGCTACTTTTTTACCTTTTGAACTTGGGGCAAATTTATCGGTATCAATTTTACCCAAAATTTTTAAGCCCGCCAGTTGAGGCGTAGTAGCGCGGTATTCATCAACCTCGTCAGCTTCCTTGGCAGGTGCTTGTTCCGGTTCCGGTTTCACTTCTACTTTTGGCTCTTCTGCCACTGGTTCAGGAGCTTTTTCTTTTATTTCTTCAACAGGAGCCGGCTCGGCCTTGGGTGCAGCTTTTTTGGGTTTGGGAGTAAGGTCAATCTTACCAAGGATCTTTAACTTAGGTGTTTCAGCTTTAACTTCAACAACTTCCTCTTCAACCACGGGAGGGGCTGGTTTAACTGGCTCTTCAGCAACAGGCTCCGGTTTGACGGGCTCTTTTTCAATCGGTTTAATGATTGGCTTAAATACAGGTTTTTCTTCCGCTTTTTTGAAACTGGTGCCAATCTGAATCTGATCTGCCTTTTCTTTGATATCGGCAGACCCTTTAAATTCCTTGCCCAGGGCATCATACATCTCGTCTGATACCTTTGCGTTCGGTTTGTTTTCAATGGAAAAGCCTTTGGAAATCAAAAAGTCAACGATCGTTGTCGTTGCAACATTGAATTCCTTGGCAATTTTAAATAAATTTCCTCCCATTTATTGGTTTTAGTAATAAAGTGTCTTTGCTTAATCTTCGAATTCTGCAGCCAAAATGCCGAGAACTTCGTCGATGGTTTCTTCTTCTAAGTCTGTTCTTCTTAACAATTCTTCTTTGCTCAGATTCAATACGCTTCTGGCCGTATCGCATCCGATATTTTTGAGCTCTGTGATGATCCACTCATCGATTTCATCAGAAAATTCTTCGAGTTCAACATCGTCAACTTCTGCTTCATCACTGTCTCTGTACACATCAATTTCATAATCCACCAGCTTTCCGGCCAGTTTGATGTTAGAACCTCCTTTACCAATGGCAAGTGAAACCTGATCTGGTTTCAAAAACACGGCTGCTCTCTTCTGGTTGTCATCCAGGTTGATGGAAGAAACCTTGGCAGGTGTCAATGCCCTTTGAATGTACAAAGAAGTATTGGTGGTATAATTGATGATATCAATGTTCTCATTCTTCAATTCTCTGACGATGCCATGGATCCTGCTACCTTTCATTCCCACACAGGCTCCAACAGGGTCAATCCTGTCGTCGTAAGACTCAACAGCTACCTTGGCTCTTTCACCCGGAAGCCTCACAATTCGTTTGATGGTGATAAGTCCATCTTCGATTTCTGGTACTTCCTGCTCAAGTAGTTTTTCAAGGAAAAGATTGTCGGTCCTGGAAATGATAATATGCGGCACATTGTTCCGCATTTCCACTTTTTTGATCACAGCACGGATCATATCACCCTTGCGCACAAAATCGCCCTTGATCATTTCTGTTCTTGGCAGTACCAGCTCATTGCCGGTAGCATCGTCCAGGATCAGAACTTCTTTTTTCATGATCTGACTTACTTCACCCACAACGATCTCACCCAGTCTCTCCACATACTTTTTATAAACCTCATCTTTTTCAAGGTCCATAATTCTGGAGATCAGGGTTTGTCTTGCAGCCATAATGGATCTTCTGCCAAACTCTTCTAAGGTAAGTTGTTCGTAACACTCATCTCCAACATCGTAGTCTGCATCGATAGCCTTGGCTTCGGTAGCTGAGATTTGACCCATTTCGTCTGTGACCTCACCATCCGGAACAATAGACCGGATACGCCACATTTCAAGGTCACCATTTTGTGTATTTACGATTACGTCAAAATTGTCATCCGATCCATATTTCTTTTTGATCAGTGTTCTGAACACGTCCTCCAATACTCTGACCATGGTAGGCCGGTCTATGTTTTTACCGGCTTTAAATTCTGAGAAAGATTCAACCAAATTCATGATTAAAAGCTTATTTTAATTTTTGCTTCAATAATATCCACGTAATTCAATTTGTGGTTAATAATTTCTTTTTTCTTCTTACCGTCTACCTTTGTTTCCAAGGTGTATTCTATAGTGCAGCCGTCTTCATCGGCTTCTTTTAAAATTCCTTCCAGTTTGGCTTCAGCGGTCTTTACTGCGATGGTCCTTCCCACATTGTTCCTGTATTGCCGGCTGAGTTTCAAAGGACTTCCAACTCCAGGTGAAGACACATCCAGGATGTACGATTCACCGTATCTTTTATCCTCATCAAAAATCGATTCAAGATGCCTCGATAACAAACGACACACGTCATATGAGATGCCTCCGTCCTTGTCTACAAATACTTCCAGTTTTTTACCACTGCCTTTGGCATCCACAAAAAAACAATTTTCCATGGCATTGTCCGTGAAAAACTTCTCAACTATTTCTTTGATTCCACCTGTTTCCAAACAATATCTCGAATTTAAATAAAAAAGGGAACTTTTTGTTCCCTTTCCTTTGAATGATTCACTGCAAAGATATATCAAAATTTGTTGAAAATCAAACTTTTGAATTCTTTTTTAATACCCCGGAGCTGAAAATCCAACAAGCCAAGTTTCTCACACGTGATCATTTGTAGATCCGTTCAAGACACCACTTAGTTACAAATGTTGGGTAGTTTTTATATGTATTTTTTTAAATACAAATATAAATACAACAATACTCTAATTTTTAATATATTTATCCATTATTTAATCAAAAAACAAAATGTACATGCAAACAGTAATCAGATTAGGCAAATATTTATTGCCATCCCACTCTTTATTTTTGGACTAATGCATTTGATGAGTGCCGACCAAATGGCCTCCATGGCGCAAGGTGGTGCCTTTATGGTATATTTTACCGGCTTGTGCCTTTTAGCAGGGTCTGTTTCTGTTATGATGGGTAAGTACGATAAACTCGCAAGTGTACTGATTGCCCTCCTGTTGCTTCTTTTTCTTATTCCTCATGTTCAGGGAATGATGAATGCCACAGACGAAGGCACAAAGGCCATGCAGATGATCAATATATTAAAAAACATTTCGATGGCAGGGGGCGCCCTGGCTTACGCTGCTTTGGCAAAAGACGGAAGATATGTTTCATAATTACGGATAATATTTGTTTAAGATCAGGCCGGCCCAACAGCCGGCCTTTTTTATTGGCTGTTATTTGGCATACTTGAAAAATGTTTAGACCTTCTTAGTATTTTTTAAAAAAAATTCACATAAATCACAGAATATCTAGTAATTATATACAAAACCAACAAGGCAGGGCTTCAACTTTTGACAACTTAAAATGTAATTAGAATCATTCCAATTTGCTACTTTCAGACACCACAATGCCATAGATTTGCAAAAAAAAATTGGGTATGAGAATACAAAAATTTTTATGGTTGATTGTTGTTCTGGCAGGGCTCAATATAGCTTCCTGGGCCCAAACTCAGGACACTATGAAAAAGATCAATATAGATGCGGTAACCATTACTTCTTACAGGTTTCCTTCGCAAGAAGTAAAATTTTTGCCCAATATCAATGGCAATTTTATTGTGGCGGGTAAAAAAAATGAACTGATTTCCCTTCAGGACGCTCCGGTGAACATAGCTGAAAAATCGGGCAGACAAGTCTTTGCCAAAGTGCCAGGCGCCTTTATTTATGATATGGATGGGGCAGGCAACCAGTTGAACATAGCCACCCGCGGCCTGGATCCACACAGGAGCTGGGAATATTATATAAGCCAAAACGGCATAACCACCAATTCTGATATTTACGGCTATCCGGCTTCTCATTATAGTGCTCCGCTTGAGTCGATCAAACAAATAGAACTGGTGAGGGGCACTTCCGCTCTTCAGTATGGAGCGCAGTTTGGCGGTGCCATCAATTATGTTACCAAAGAAGCGGATACAACCAAGTCGCTGGGAGGAGAGGCCATCTTAACTGGAGGTAGTTTTGGATTGATGAGTGGCTATCTGTCTTTGGGTGGTAAAATAGGAAAATGGAAATACATGACCTATTACCAGCGAAGGGTAGCCAATGGATACAGGCAAAATGCCCGCTCTGATGCCCAGGCTCAGTTCTTTTCCATTCAGGGTCAGTTGTCCTCTCGCCTTTCCCTCAGAGCTGAGTTGGGCAGAAGTACGTATACTTATAGAATACCAGGTCCGCTTACAGATCAGCAGTTTTATACCGATCCAACTCAGGCTACCAGAAGCAGAAATTATTTTAACCCCGATATCTATGTACCTTCATTGACGCTGCAGTACAATGCTTCTGAAAAGCTGAGTTTTGTATTAACCAGTTCACAAATTCTGGGCAATAGAAATTCTGTACAGTTCATTGGATTTGCAGATGTGGCAGATACCATTCAATCCTCCACCCTGGAATACAAAAACCGACAGGTAGATATAGACAACTTCAACTCACACAATACGGAAATTAAGGCCAGATTCAACCATGGTTTATTTCAATGCACCAACACATTGGTGGCAGGTGTCCGATATACACAAAATGATCTCCAAAGAAAGCAACAAGGTGTGGGTACAACCGGCACCGATTTTGATCTTAGCATCAAAGACAACGTTTTCGGAAGGGACCTCCATTTTAAGACCAAAAACATTGCCTTTTTTGTAGAAAACTTATTTCAACTTAGCCCCTCTTTTGCCATTTCTCCTGGTTTTAGAATTGAAAATGGGGAGAGTAAGATGTCGGGAAAAATCTCCTACCTTCCCAACGAAGCCATTCCACAATTGGTAAAACACTACTACATTTTACCCGGCATCAGCATGTCCTGGTACCTCAAACCCAATTTACAATTGTACGGTGGTTTTTCAAAAGCATACAGACCGGTTGTTTTGGCTGATTTGATTCCGGGATCTGTTCTCGAAAAAAACAATCCGGATATCAAAGATGCTTTTGGCTACAATTTGGATATTGGCATTAAAGGAAAAATTCTACCCTGGTTAACCCTTGATGTGACCGCTTTTATGATGCAATACGACAATAGAATTGGCAGCCTGATCCTAACCGATGATTTGGGCAGCTCCTATATTTACAAAACCAATATTGGCAATAGTCGTACCCAGGGAGTAGAGTGGCTTTCAGACTTCAGAATCTGGGAATCAGATAATAGCAGGATTTCCATTTTTTCTGCTACCACTTACATGGATGCAAAGTATACCTCAGGCGAGTTGAGAAATGGCAATGAAAATATTGTTATTAAAGGTAATAAACTGGAAACGGTGCCAAGCTGGATATCCAGAAATGGATTGCAGACAGCCTATAAAAAATGGTCTATGAACGTCCAATATTCTTATGTATCAGCCTCCTATTCTGATGCTTTAAACACAGAAACACCAACTGCTAATGGGGCAAGAGGCAGGGTACCCTCCTATGCATTATGGGATGTGAATCTGGCTTACAAGTTCAATTCCGCTTTTAATTTGCGGGTGAGCCTTAATAACCTGACCGATAAGCAGTATTTTACCAAAAGACCAACCGGATATCCCGGCCAGGGAGTTTGGCCCTCAGATGGAAGAAGTCTGACAGCTATGGCGACTATCCGGTTTTAAAATAAAAGGTTGGTGGAAAAAGATTCTTCTGCCAACCTACTTTTTATTTAGCCTATAAAAATCGAGGACTCATTTTTTGTCATGCTACCGGGTGGTTTTTCCAATACAAAGCAAGCACAAAGGATGAAACAAGGTGCCAAACACTCCACCAGGCGGCAATTAGCGCCATTCCGCCGTTACCATTAAAAAAATTAAAAATAAGAATTAATGCCAGACCTGAGTTCTGAATTCCTGTTTCAATGGCAATGGTTCTTGCATCCTGCCTACCCCTTCCCATAATTTTTGAAAAATAATATCCCAAAGCCAGGGCAAGGCCATTATGGATGAGAACAATAAAAAATACCCTGTGCAAATGTTGTTGAATATTTTCAAGATTACCGGCAACAGCAAATAAGATAAAGGCTATAAAAATAACCAGGCTCAAGCGCTTCACACCTGGAATCACTTTTAAGGTAAAACCGGGCCTCCAGTACCGAAGCAGCATACCAAGGACCAGGGGGACCAAAATAAGTTGAACGATAGAAATAAACATGCTGTAAAAGTCAATGCTGAAGTAAGCAGTCTGATTTTTGAGTGTGGAGAGCGTACCCATACCAAATTTAAACACAAAAGGGGTTGTAAATGCTGCGGCAAGGGTAGAGAACGTGGTTAAAAGCACCGACAAAGGGGCATTGGCCTTGCTTAGGTGGACAGCATAGTTGGAAACATTGCCACCCGGACAAGCAGCAACCAGCAGCATACCGGCAGCAATGGCAGGATGGGGGTCAATGATTACTATCAAAACAATAGTGAAGATTGGGAGCAAGACCATTTGGCTTATCAAACCCACCAGCGTACTTTTTTTATTTTTCAAAAGGGCTTTAAAATCGTCGGGGGTAAGTTCAAGAGCAATGCCAAACATTAAAAATCCCAAACAGAAGTTGAGTAAAAAAAGCTGTTCAGCGTTAAAGTTTACTCTTATGTGATCCAGACTTTCCACACCTTTTTGTTTCAAAAGTACAAAAAAAGCTACATTTGTATCCGCATATCGGCCTGTCGCTCCCATCTGTTTGGATGGGGGAGGAAAGTCCGGACAACGTAGAGCACCACACCATCTAACGGATGGGGCTACAGGGAAGCTTGTAGTACAGACAGTGTCGCAGAAAACTATACCGCCTCATTCTCTGAATGGGGTAAGGGTGAAAACGTGGGGTAAGAGCCCACGATGGCTTCGGGTAACCGCGGTCATGGATAAACCTTGTGGGTTGAAATGCCATGTATATTCCGGTCTGCATTGCAGAAAAGGTGACTCGCCTGAACACCGGCAACGGTGTACCGGAAGGGGTAGGCAGCTTAGATAAATGACAGGACATCCGGTTTACCGGTGGACAGAATCCGGCTTACAGATATGCTTATTTAAAAAAAGAGCGGGAACTTCTCCCGCTCTTTTCGTAATAAGAGACCTCAATCGAATATATTCTTAATCCAGGACAATCATTTTGCCCTGCTTGATTTGTCCGCCAAACTCAACACTGTAGATGTACACACCTGGATGTTGAATCATTTCTCTGTTAAATTCAATGTTTTGTTTTCCTGCAGTCATAGACACAGATTTTGAAACTACCAATCTTCCCGCAGCATCTCTCACAACGAGGTTAACAATACCGGATGCCGGTAGTTGGATCGTTAACACCGATGCCTCGTTCCATGGATTTGGTTTGATCTGCTCAGCTTCAAAAGCAGAAGCCAACTTATTGTTTCTTGCTATCAGTTCTATTGGAAGTGTTGACAATGCATCACCTACATAAGCTTCAGCTGCAAATCTGGTATCCAAGGAAAGCATGTTGCTGAGGGTTCCGGTTGTTTCAGCTACTACTTCGATTTCAAACATCAATTGATCTTTACCCACTACCTTTCCATTTTGGATGGCAAGGCTAGTTTTGATGATTCTACCGTCTTCTGATACAAAGTCATCAGCACCAAGGCCGAGTTCATTGATGGCATTAATACCTGTTATGGTCAATCCATTGGCTTCCAATTGCCACTGCATACCTTGAATCAAGTGTGTTTCATTGGCATAAACTGGAATTATTAGTTTGTCTCCAGCTGCAACTACTTTATCTTCAAACCAAATGCCTAAGCTTTCCTGACTTCTGTTGGTTGATGGGATAACGTTTGCGTTGGCTACCACATTTCCATCAATATCACCCAGTTTGATACCGGTAAAATCGATGCCCATATTGCTATTCAGTTTTTCTATGTTGTAGGTTTCAGTAAGTCCGGCAGTCCAAGGATTGGCCGGATCTGCAAAACTATGACCATCCCAAATAAACATCCAGCTCTTGTCATTAGGCAAAGTGCTTTCTGTGCCTAAAATCAACTTTCTTAAAGTTACAAGGTCAGAAGCACTGATTTTACCATCTTGATTTACATCTGCAGCAAGCAATTTCCATGGCGTATTTAATTTGCTGATACCCAGGATGTGTCTTTGCATCATAACCAAATCAAGGGTACTTACACCATTGAGGAAATCATCACTCTTTACAGGTTTAACCACATAGTCCATTCCTTTGGCTTTGTTATTAAAGGCATAATCGCCTGTTTCAGTGGTGTTGTTGATGTTTTCTTCATTTGACAACAACCTTACACTTACAGCTTCTACACCCTTGTTATCTGGTGTATGTATTTTACCTGAGATATCAGAATCAACCAATCCCGGAGGACAGATGTTAACATTATTGTTGTCTTGCACATCCACAAAAGTTTTACAATAACCCTGATTACCATTTTCATCGGTAACCCAAAGTTCAACTGCATACAATCCAATGTCATTGCAATCCAGGGCAAGCGTATCATCGTTTACATCTGCTGAAAAGCTCAGCTGTACGGTGTTGCCACAACTTTGATAGCTGCCATTGTCAAAGAATGAAGGTGTCAGGATCGACATTTCGACTTCAGGTGTACCATTGCCATCCATATCCATAGGTACGAGGCCTGTACTTAAGCCTTGTTTACAATAGGCAACAGGTGCCTTGCAACTCTTAACATCGAAAGGATAGCCGGTGTAGTTGATATTACCACACTTGTCTTCAACCTCATAATCGACTCTGTGACTTCCAAATGGATAGGTGCCAGAAGCATCATTGCCTGTACCGTAAATTTTACTTCCGTTTTCAAGGGTAATGGTCCATCTCCACCTCAATTCAACTGCCGGCGTACAATCGTCATCTGCTGAAGCAGTAAGTTTAATGGATGTAGGAGTGCAATCTGCATTATAGCTACAAACTTCTCTTTTTGTAGTTTGGCTAAGGATTCTGGGGGCAATATTGTTCATTACCACTATCACCTGATCCCTGCTTTCCTGCCAAAGGGTTCCGTCAGTTCTTCTTACACACCAGTTGATAACCGTCCATCTTCTTACGATTTTGAAACAAGCACCATTGGTTGTAAAATTGTAGACATCATCATCGTAGCTACTGGCTACCAAATCGCATACGCCTTCTCCTGAAATACCTGGTTCGCCATATCCTGCTGGAAGGTTTTCCGGATCAAGATCAAACGAGGTACAAGCACTATTGACAAAGGTAGTGTCCTTTGGCCATTGAATCATACTTGCTGAGAATGCCTGAACGGGTCTCAAAGATACTGTTTGGCTGCATGCGCCTACCAGGATACCGTTGTGGGTAAGTGTGAAATTTCTTACCACGTCACCAATTCTGCAATTGTTGATATTATCTGTAAACGTTTCAACTACGTCATCAACGGTAGAACATCCACCCCCTGCAACAACCGGATAACCAAAAGTAGCACTTAGGTCATTTTCGTCATAAGCAGTTGTACAGTCTACAGTAATATTGTTGGGACAAGCCAAGGTAGGAATTCTTTTATCTTGAACTTCAACACTTACCATACATTGATTGGTTCTGCCAACCTGGTCAGTGACCTGCAGAATTACCATATTTTGAGCTCCTAAATCTGCACAGCAGAAAAGCAGTTGGTCACTCCATTGGGTACCAATGGCATCACAAGTAGTTGCCATCCTTCTAATCTTTAAATCAACCGGACCGCACTCATCAAAGCTACCGTCATCAATTGATTCTTTGTGCAACCAGGCAGTACCATCTTCTTTCAAACTAACTACAGTACGCGTTTCACAGATAGCAATTGGTTCCACTCTGTCAACCACTGTTACCCTCATACTACGGGTACTTTGATTACCACAAAGATCGGTGGCTACGTAACTAACCGAATGTACACCTGCTGAGAGTGAAGTTGTACCTCCGTTGGTATTTAATACTGCTTGTCCTGTATTGATTTTTACAGTCCACGTATTACAATTATCTGTGATGGAAGCAGCCGGCAAGGTAAATGTAGCCAGACAGCTATTGGAACCGGTGCTCACTGTCATGTCAGCAATCTGAGCAATCACAGGAGCTACTTTGTCTTTAATTTCAATGGTTTGAACCCAGGTTTGAATATTGGTGTTATTACACCACCACTCTCCTACTTCCCAGGTTCTGGTCAATATTTTTTTACAGTCAGAAGTAAAAGTTACCTTATCTGAGTAGGCTACAAAGCCATTACATATCGCAGCCTGATTAAATGGATACAAACTTTGACCATTCAATCTAGGTACACCTGTTACAGAAACCAAAGGATTTCCATTGGCATCAGCACTAAAACTTCCACAATTTAAAGCATCGGTTCCAGTGAAATGACCTGGAAAAGAAATGCCAGCCAGATCGGTTCTTTCAATATAGATCGTTTGAGTACAAGTGTCAGCAGGGTTTCCTGCCTTATCAACACCAGACCAAACCCTGGTTATTCTTTTCAAAAAGTCAACATTGCATGTTAAATTTTCCTGAACTTCTGATAGTAATATCAACTGACCTCCAGGACAATTATCATTTAAAACCGGTTTGATGGCATTGGCCAGGGGCTCAATACAAGAAAGTGTATCATTGGTGCACTCAACCAATGGCCTGAATTTATCTTCTATCTTTAAAGTACCCCAGCAGTAAAAGCCATGAGAAGGGTTTGAAACAATATAATCAAGGGTTTTACCCAAATCATCTCCGGTAACTGTGTTTCCGATATTATTACCGTGGGCATCTTTAATATTAACGTAAAATGAATCCAGACATCCAACCAGGGTGTCACCAAATTCATCTATAAAACCGGTCAATACCATAAACGGATCTACAAGGGCAGTACAGTTTTCATCCAATGAAACATTGCGATTGATACATCCCAAAGAAGAATTGAAGTAATCAATCACCGTAACATTAAAGCTACAAGTTCCAGTGTTTCCTGCTGCATCAGTTGCCACGTAAACAACTTCTGTTGTGCCAATAGGGAATAAATCACCAGATTCCAAAGAGCCGTCCACTTCGTAGGTTACACCCGGACAGTTGTCTGTTGCTGTTGCATCAAAGGTTACTTCTATTTCACACTCCAATGGATCTAATTCTACTTCAATATCTGCAGGACATGTAATTTCAGGATTTTCAAAATCCTCCACAGTTACAGTAAAACTACATGAAGCAGTATTGTCGTTATTATCTGTTACCGTAAATGTATTGGTTGTAAGACCAATTGGAAAGATTGAACCGGAAGGTAAGCCCGCATTTTGTGTCAAATCCGGGTTGATATTCTCCATATAAGTAAATGACATGGCAATGGTAACCGCTGCTCCAAATCCCTGATCTGTTGATTCTATTCTGAAGCAGAAAGTTTGGCCTGGCATTAACATGATGCTTACCAATCCATTTTGTGTGGTGCTACCAACATTATTGGTCAATTGAGTAAATACACCATCAATTACATATCCAAACCTATCAAAGCCAGGACCAGCAATATCTGATGTGTTGTAATCCCAATCAAAAGCCAATGTACCGGCAAAATCGCCTGGTATGGTTATGCAATAATCTGTATTGTTTGTGGGGCCAAAGAAAAATCCAAAATCTGACCCTGTAATAATCACACTATTGGGTGCGTCTGTGGCATCCACAAATCCGTTACCTCCATTACTGTTGCTTACATTCCAGTTGGCTGGTTCAAATTCATCAGCAAAACCTACAGCATTGACACCATAACAATTGTCATCATATTCAACATCATATGAATATAAGGCGCTACACTCCCCTGGATCGGTACCTATGGTAACATTCTGAGGACATAATATCGTTGGCAATTCATCATCTACAACTGTAATGGTAAATGTACAGCTATCCGCATTGACTGGAACGCCATGGTCAGTAATTTTGTATTTTACGGTTGTTATACCCGTATAGAAAAAGTTTCCAGATGCATCACCCGTGCCATTGATCATTGTAGCTCCTGTTGAGGAGTAACTAATAACTGGGTTAGGACAATCATCTGTTGCAGGGTCGGCATTGATGCCTCTTACCCATGCAGCGCAATCTCCTGGCTCCTGGTCTGTATTTGCGCCAGTGCTGGTTGTAACTGTCACAT
The DNA here is from genome assembly GCA_937872515.1 of uncultured Bacteroidota bacterium. Classification (GTDB taxonomy): domain Bacteria; phylum Bacteroidota; class Bacteroidia; order Chitinophagales; family Saprospiraceae; genus JADKBO01. The sequence goes on along the minus strand of CALMSX010000122.1, from coordinate 39,663 downwards.
TGGCTGGACAAGTTATACTTGGAGCTACATTGTCATTGATATCAACTAAATAAATGGCAGCATCACTCAGACACTCATTTCCATCTACCAGGTTATTGTTGTTGGTATCATAAAAAGCCCTAAAGCTCATTTCTAGACCACCGTTTAAAAGCGGATTAACCAGGGCTACGTTTCTGTCAAAAGGTGTAGCATATTCACTGAGCGGAAATGTTCCATCAGCAGGAGTAAAGCTAGAATTATTTCTTACAAAGCTCTGTTGAACTTTAATAAGGGTAGAAGGTGAAATTCCAGATACGTCAGCAAATTGTGTAAAAAACAAGTTATTGTTGGTTGTATTGCACACCAATAAATCTTCTGTATCTTCAGCACCGTCGTTGTCGTTGGTAATCTGAAATCCATTCACTGTTAGTTGTAGTGCCGGAGTTAAGCTGGAATAACGGAAGGTACCTGCATGAAAGCCATCCGGCTCTATCCATGAAGACAGCGGTAAGCCAAACCCAGCACCTCCAAAGGAGCCGCCTATAAAGGTAAGCTGACCACCACCCGGATTGGTACTTACACGTGAACCTCCGAAATTGATATTTCCATTCATTTCAACATTGGAATAACCTACAGCCACTATGACATAGTCGCCTGGCTGAAGAATAACAGTAGGTATTGACCTCATCCTGTGATTTCCGGATAGAGGATCAGAACTTCCTGATAGTGTCACAGGACCTGCCATGACGGTGCCATCTGTTCTGATGATTCCTACTTCGATGGCTGATTGAAGTCCATCCTGATTACTGTCAAAGGCTCCCAATTCATTAACCATAATGGGTGAGTTCACCGTAAACACCATACCTAGTCTTTCAGTATATGGCTGATTCCCGGCAGAAATGGTTCCTGAGTAAGCTTGTACATTGCATTGTGCGAATGTCTCCGACCCTGCAAACATACTCAAGCCTATGGCTAAGATGGTAAGCACCTTTCGTTTTAAATTCTGTGTTGGCAGATCCAAAAGGCCCCATACCTCACCACACTTTTTTGTTAAAAATGAATGTTTCATTTTAGTTTAAATTTCACTGAGTGATTAAAGATTTTTCAATTAACGATAGCAAATAAAAGAATTCGCTATTTTCAGGTTCTATCATTTGGTTATTCAATATAAAAGGGAGCAGTGCCAGGCAAACACTGCTCCTCTAAATTCTTATTTTATTCTGATCATCTTGCCATTGGCAATCTTGTTACCCAATTGGATTTCATATAGAATTACACCGGTAAAACCATGTAACATATCTGCCTTGATTTCAATATTGTTTTCACCTGGCACCATTTTCTGCTGTGTCTGGTAAATCAAGGCCCCTGTTGCATTCATCAGTTTAATGTCGGCAATTCCTGCTTTATCTACCTGGCACACAATACTGGTCTTTTCAGTCCAAGGGTTAGGTGCATTTTGTTTGATAGAAAAACCGTTTTGAATTGCATTCCAATCCAAGCCTACGGTTCTTGGCATCAAATGGGTGTAGATTTCAGTTTTGATAGCAGAAGAATTCAATTGCACATGATCTGAAATCAGTCCTGTTGTATTTGTCTTACCGCTAATTTCAAAAATTACTTTATCCTTCAAAGTAACAGCTTGATCTAGTGCTATTAGAATTGTCAGCTTGCCATTATTTACATGATAATTCAAATCACTGTTGGCAAAGATGTCTGAATTAACCTCGATATCTGTCAAGTTATTAACATCGAATACAAACTGACCTCCATCAAAATCAACTTCTCCATTGAGCACAAATTCAAGGTTGAAATCTTCGCCACTTTCATTATAACTGTCGTTGGCAATAAGTTTCAAATTACTTCTGTTTTGAGCAGATGTGTTAAAGTTGGCGGTATATGAAGTATTGACATCTCCCACTTTTACACCCACAAAATCAGAAAGCATGCTTCCTCGTGGGGCCGTAAACTCGTGGTACAATGGGTATTCATCATTAAATGGATTGTTAGGATCAGGGAACCTATACTTGCTGTCTATCATCTTCCAACTTGTATTGTTTTTGAATGATAATGAGGTTCCGAGTATTGCTTTTTTCAATTCAACCAGGTCACTGGCAGAAATTCTGTCGTCGTTGTTGACATCAGCCGCCACTAGCCTGTATGGAGAAATGATCTTACTCGATCCTAATATATGCCGTTGTATCATAATTATATCCAGGGTAGAAACACCTTCCAGCAGACCATCGTTCTTTTCAGGTTTCAGCATGTAATTGCCTGCTGATTCCATGTTTTCAAATCGATAGGCCCCTGTGTTATTGGTAGAAACGGAACCCATTCCACCCAAATTCATGTTTACTCCTTCTACAGGTACTGAGTTCTCTGTTAGTACATATCCAAATACTCTGAATATATTACCTGTACAGAAAGAATCAGGATCCAATACGGTAAGAATTGATTTACATGAATCAAAATTGACTCCATTTTCAAACCAGTAAACCCAAACAAATATATCTCCTAAGTCATCGCAGAAAAATCTTTGGATGGTATCATTGACATTTGTCCTGGTGTACGAGAAGGCAAAAGAATCTGGGTTACAAGTACCGGTAATGGCAGTAACAAATTCTTCCGCTTTGACATCCACAAATTCCTGGTCGTTGATGTTTCTTACAATTTTTTCGCAGAATACAGCTGCAGGACCAGTCAATGTTACGGTTATACTTATTGTGTCTTTGGCCTCATTTCCACAAGCATCAGTTGCTGTTATAATAACCTGAGTAGTACCCTCATCGTAAAATCCTGATGGGTTGCCAGAGTTGTTATTATTAGCAAAAGGTGAGTTGTTGGTAACTACCACCGGAGAACAATCTGTAATGGTAACACCCTGCATTGGATAAATCACATTGGCAGGGCAAGAATCTGCACTGATGGTAATGTCAGTATAACCTGCAATCACCGGTGGTTGATTGTCATTGACAAGAATCAATTGAACGTCGGTAAAGATACCAGCTCCTGTTGAAACATTTAAAGTACAAGAGTCGATAACCGTCCAGGTTCTCTGTATCGTAAAGTTACAAGGAACGTTAGGATTGAGGTTTACATCAACAAAAGAAACCGATGGATTTACACAAGACGCTGCTGCGGTATTTACCACTACATTGCCTGTTACAGATGGATCCAGTGTTGTACAACTGTTGATGGTTATGTCAGCAGGGAAGGTAATGTCACCTGCTGTCAGCGGATCTGTAGGACCGGTAATGGTAATCAGTTGCGTACATTCTGATGAATTTCCTGAGGCATCAGTAGCCGTAAAGGATCTCGTAATGGTTCCTATGCTACATGAATTGGTTGCATTAAGAACTGCTACTGTGATACCTGCCGGTGGACAGTTGTCGGTTGCGGTTGCTCCCGGCAAGTTGCCTATTCCGTTGAAAGTGGCACAGTTAAATGTCAGGTTTGACGGACATGTAATCACCGGAGGCAAGGTATCTAAGACAGAAACCTGAGCTGTACACGTAGACGATGTTCCATTGGATGAAGTAACAGTTAAGGTTACCGTTAATGGAGACAAGTTGATGTCATTACAGAAGAACTGGTTGGGTGAAACTGCCAGGGTAATGGGCAGGTTATCACATCCTGCAGAACTTCCGTTGTTAACAGCAGCTGCACTTAAGATCACAGCACCTGTTGCATCCAGATAAACTGTGACATTCTGGCACAAAGCCACTGGTTGATTATTGGTAGATACGTTTACGATAACTGATTCAGTATCGGTACAGCCATTGGCATTGGTTACTGTAACTGTATACGTGGTATTGGCTGTTGGTGAGACCGTAATAGCAGCCGTTGTCTGAGCAGGAGTTGTGTTCCAAGCATAGGCAACTCCTCCTGTTGCTGTTAAAGTTGTTGATTCACCCAAACAAATAGACAAGTCTCCACTAATAGCCGCTACCGGCAATGGATTTACGGTCAGTATTTTGCTTTCTGTGTCTGTACATCCATTGGCATTGGTCACTGTCACTACATAAGTTGTTGTAGCAACAGGGGCTACTGTAATGGCTGCAGTTGTTTGAGCCGGTGTGGTATTCCAGTTATAACTGGTTCCACCACTGGCAGTAAGCTGAGTGGATTGACCAATACAAATGGCATTAACACCCGCAATAGCAGCTACCGGTAATGGATTCACCGTTACTGTTGCGGTAGCAGTTGCAGTACAAGCTGCCGCTGAAGTTACTGTAACTGTATAGCTTGTGGTAGAAGCTGGACTTACTGTAATGCTGGCTGTTGTAGCATTGGTACTCCATAAGTAAGTACCTCCACCGCTGGCCGTCAAAGTAGCACTCTGACCTGCACAAATAGGAGCCACATTGGCTATAGCCGCCGCAGGTAATGGATTGACAGTTACAATTCTGGAGGCGGTTGCGGTACAACCTGCTGTAGAAGTAACTGTAACGGTATAAGTAGTAGTGGTAGTTGGTGATACTGTGATACTGGCAGATGTTGCGCCCGTACTCCATGTATAACTTCCTGTACCAGTGGCTGTCAAGGTGGCAGACTGGCCCACACAAATTGGATTAACTGTATTGATGGTAACCGTTGGCAATGGGTTGACTGTTACAATTCTTGAAGCAGTAGCCGTACAACCGGCAGCTGAAGTTACCGTCACTGTATAGGTTGTGGTAACTGCAGGTGTTACTGTTATAGCAGCAGTTGTTGCATTGGTACTCCATAAATAAGTACCCCCACCCGAAGCAGTAAGAGTAGCGGATTGTCCAACACAAATTGGATTTACCGCTGCAATGGCTGCGTTAGGCATTGGATTGACTGTTACCGTACTTGTTGCTGTCGCTGTACAACCAAGAGCAGAAGTTACCGTTACTGTATAAGTAGTAGTGGTAGCAGGTGATACATTGATCGATGCCGTATTGGCTCCTGTACTCCAGGTGTAGGTTCCACCTCCAGTAGCAGTCAAAGTAGCCGTTTTTCCAGCACAAATGGTTGCGCTGCCAGCCGTAACACTGATGGTTGCTACAGGTTTAGGATCTACAATGATGGTTTTTGATGCAGACAATGTACAACCATCTTCTGAGGTAACAGATACGGTAAATGTAGCTGTAGTTGCCGGAGAAACCGTGATACTGGTTCCTGTGGCACCTGTATTCCAAATTACAGCACCTGTGCTACCTGTCACAGTAAGGGTTGTTGATTGACCATTGCAAATTTCTTCAGCAGTGGCATTGATCTGGATCGTTGAACCACTGTTGTTTTGAACATCTATAAAAGTCTCACATACGGAGAAGTTTCCGAAAATATCAATTACATAAAGGCTGATGTTTACCCTACCCAGATCAGTACAATCAAAACACATGGTTGTATCTGTAACATCGGTAGAGAATGCAAAACTGAATGGATAGTTGCAAGGATGGCTGCTGGATACATTTAATGATGCCGCAGTAATACAAGCCATTCTCACATTCTGACCATTGATTGTCATTGGCTGCAAACTAATGCTAGTGCCATTGATACAACTGGCTATTGGAGCCTTACAGTTTTTGATTTCAAAATCATGGAATTCAGAAATCTGATTTCCACATCTGTCTTCGAAAGTAAATATAATTCTATGGTTGCCCACTTGATAGAAGCCACTGGCATCTATTTCGCTTCCTTTTCCCTGATCAGTGACATCTGCCGTAAATGAGCCGTCAAAGTCATAGTCGATGGCATAACTCCAGAATAGTGATTCATCAGGAGTGCAATCATCTGCGCCTTCTGCAACTAATGCAATATAACCTTCATCACAACTGGTTTCATCGGTACAGGCTTCGTCATCAGAATCAATAAAAATTTCAGGAGCAACCGTATTGCTAACTTTAATCAATTGTTGGTGAATGGCAGGTGTATAACCTGGTTCATCTTTTCTACACCAGTCAATAACGGTCCAGGTTCTTACAATCTTGAAGCAAGATCCCTGTCCATCATCAAATGGAAAATATTGATCGTCTTTGCTGGATGCAACCAGATCACAAACACCATCGTTAAACCTTGGCTTGCTATAGGCTAAAGGAAGGTTATTGGGATCCAGGTCTGTTGGTGTACATCCATTGGTAGTGGCGTAATCCAAAGGCCACACGATGTTTAAATTATTGGTAGGCTTCTGGATGTAAATATAAGAAGTACATCTGGCTGTGCCGTTTCCGTCACTGGCTGTAAATACTCTTTCAATACTACCCACTCTACATTGGTTTACATTTGCTCTGGCTACCTCTCTTACAACAACACCACAGGCGTCTTGAGCGGTTGCTACACCATAAGCAGTTAGATTATTGATATCATAATCCACTTCACAAGAAATGGTCACATTGGCGGGACAGAAAATGGTAGGGGCTGTTTTATCCTGAACCTGCACACCAACCATACAGCTGTTTGAATTGCCGGCAAGATCCCAAACCCTCAGTTCTACCATTACCTCCTTGCCTACATCTGCACAACAGAAAGAGGCAATATCTCTGAAGCCATGGTTGTTGCCACAAGGGGCTTCTGCATCCATTCTTCTGATCTCCATATAATCGAGGCCACAAACATCGTAGCTGCCATCATCAATGGTTTCAGCATAGATATACGCCTGACCTAATGAATTTAAGCCTACAGTAGTGGTATGGTCACACACCACAACGGGTGGGGTTTTATCTTCAACTGTTACAGTGAAAGTGCAAGAATCAACATTCAAACATTCGTCGTAAACCAGGTATTTTACAGCATGTACTCCTACCGGTAAGTAGGCACTGCCGCCATTGTTGTTGTCTATAAAGCCTCCCGGATATTTGATGTCTACAGTCAGTTTAGTACTGCAATCATCTGTAATTCCTGTCAATGCGGGGAACTGTACAAAGCCTTCACACTGGCCATGGCCTGCAGAAACGGATATGTTTTGCGGACAGGTAAATGATGGAGCTTCCAAATCTGCAATGATGATGGTTTGTGTATCCTGTCTGATGACACCAGAGGTACACCAGGCTTCGTAAACCGTCCAGATTCTCATTATTTTTCTGGCACAGCCAATGTATCCAAAATCTCTGTCTCTATAGTCAACACCCATGTTGCAGGCTGCTGCAAAATTTGGATAAATGGGCCAACCTTCCAGGGTAGGCACCCCGGTTTCACTTGGTGAAGGCATGCCAAATTCATCTACATCATAATTATTGCAGGTCAGGGCATTCGCCATTTCTATGTCTTTAGGGAAAATAATTTCATTTACCTGCAGTCGCTTAACAGCGATAGTTTGTTTACAGATAGAAGATTTATTTCCGTACTTATCTATTGCCTGATAGGTTTTATCAATATACATATTGTAGTCTCTGTCACAATAAAGTGGCTTGGTGATTGAATCCAACACTACAATACTTACTGCACCTCCACAATTGTCATATGACAATGGACCCGGATAAGTATCTGCCTTATAACATGATACTTCTACGGTGTCATTACATACCATAACCGGTGGTGTTTTATCTTCAATTTTTAATGTACTCCAGCAAGAATTGCCGCTACATCCTTCGATCATTTTTGCGATCACTGTTTTGCCCGCATGGTCTGCTGTTATCGCATTTCCTGGCATAAGCTGCCCCTTGTCATCCATCAGCATTATCTGGTATGGAGCTGAAGGATTAAGGTTGCCAGCAACTACCATTGCAGGTGTAATTTCAACATAACAATCACCATCCAACGATACCTGGATTTGGCCTTTACAAGCCATAGCCAGATCAGGATTTCCAACCGCTACATTCAAAATACCTGGTTCATCACAGGCAAATGGATTTTTATTGCTAAAGGTCAATGCATAGGTACCTGGAGCAGCACCCCATTGTACCGTAACAGAACTGCTGTCTGCAGATGAGGCTATGATATTGCCACCTCCTGCCAATGTTACATGGTATCCACTTACATTTGAAGGCACACTGTACACCTGCTGACTATTGGTACATAAAGAAGCGGTACCGGCAATTTCGATTGGATCGTAACCGCAGCCAAGGCCTTTGATAAGTTCAAAGTCGTCTTCTGTACTTTTTAATACAACACTCCAGTTTTTACCATCTTCATAAATGGCACTGAAAGTATATTCACTGGTAGTAGGATTCACCACACTTTCTGTAAGTGTATATCCAGCCGGACCAGTAACAAAAGGAATTGGTGCAGCTGGAGGATCAAGACTTGAATCGCTAAATAAATTAACTACCTGATCAATGTACCAGGTCATGCCTTGTGGACCCCTTATGGTAATAATTTGCTCGTATTGTCCATTTACTGCATTGGTAGCATTGTGCAAACACTCGCATACTGATGCAGTAACTTCATAATTAATCAATAACGCCGGGTCGTGGTCGTCTTCATCTATGGATGGGAGTCCATTGACAATATTGTCTGTATCGGTTTGTGGATGGCCTCCCATATCATTGCTCTTTATATGGTCTGCTTTGGAATCGATGTCTTTGGAAGTGACATCATTGCCACAAATATCAATTGCACCATTAATTTCAGCAACGTTCTCTGTTGCATATACTCCTTTGATATCTCCTACATTGAAACATACATTCTCAACAAAAGATACACCTGGAGCGAGGCCATTTTCAAATGTTAAATTTTTACTAATGGTGGTTGAATTGATTTCTGTCCAACCCTGGGTGTTTAATTTTAATCCAAAAGGAATGTAGTCAACAACGTTGACTTCTTTTACTGACTGACTGCCCTGGTTGTAAATGGTGATATCAAAACAAACAAGGTCGCCTTCTTTTACTTTTCTTGTTTCTGTGGTTAAAATAAGGGCCAGATCCACATACCTTACACCAAGGTAAACCGGATCATGATCATCCTCTTCAACTCCCTCTACGCCCAAAACGTAGTTGTCCTGGGCACTATTGTGGGTACCACCGGCGTCATTGGCATCATTGCTATCAGGGCGAGAATCAAAATCTTTATCTGTACTCAAACCATTTACCAAAATGGTTGAAATTTCTGCATAATTGACAATGCCTTCTGTCAATACACCTTCTTTTACACACAAAGTAACAGGAATGGTAAGTTGACCACCCGGTTGCAATGCTGCCCCCTGGTAAACAAGATAGTCCCCATTCTTAGCCCATGATGGGTTCTGACCTTCGTCAAAATTCATCAAAGGATGGAAGTAGTTGGTTACCTCAAAACCGGTAACAGCTACAGTTCCCTGGTTGTAGACAGTGACATTAACGGTAACACAATCACCACCCAAAACGCACTCATCCTGTACTACTTGTTTTAAGGCAAGGTCAAGAACTCTGGCAGTAGCGGGGTCCTGATCGTCTTCATCAATGGTGCCGTCGTCATCAATTTTATTATCTGTAAATGTATTTACATCTCCTCCTTCGTCATTTGTTTTCATGGCATCAGGGGTAGAGTCAACATCTGTTTGTGCTATGCCATTGTGATCGGTAGCTCCGGCAATTTCTGCCACATCCACCAACTTGCTCAAATCAGAGGTAATGATTCTTAGTTTAATTACTACTGAATTATTAGAACCCGGCAATAAAATACCTGGCATGGTTATTCTGGCTATAGTACCATCCAAGGTCCAGCCAGGATTATCAGCGGCGTTAAAAGTATATCCAGATGGAATGTAGTTGACCACCTGAATGTCTTTAGCCGGTACTCCGCCCTGATTATAAACAGTCATTCTAAATTCTACCAGGTCATTGTATCTGGGCAATTCAGAAGATATGAGTTCATTTTTTAAGGCCAGGTCAAAACCAGAAACGCTTACAAGACCTATGTCTACATTGTGGTTTGTTCTGTCATGACTAACCGCAATGATGGCATTGCTGCAATTGAGGTTGTTAAAGCCTGCGTTGTTGTCAATTGCTACCTGACTTCCTGTGGCAGGACTAAACAAATAGTTAGATCCGCTCAAAGAAACCAATTGATAATTGACATCCATAGAAGGAGCAGGAATGGAAATATAATATTGTTTTCCTGCCTGCAAATCTGAAAATACATATTGTCCCTCAGCACTTGTTGTGGTTGAGGCAATCATGTCGCAATTTTCATCGAGCAACTGTAATGGCAAATTCTCTACGGGTTGTTCACCGGCATCCTGAATTCCATTTTTATTTTCATCAAACCATACCAGGTTACCCAGTTGTATGCTTGGCAAGCCGCATCTACCTATAAGATCACCAAAACCGGTGGCCTTACCAAAAAGCTCAGTAGTTTGTCTGATGTACAATTCTTTGGCGCCCAACTTACTTCCGTCGGTAGTGCTGTATCTTTGCATACCCCCTGAATAAGAGTTGGTGCCCGGATCATAAGCAGCTGTCACTACAGATCCTGTGCCGGGTAATACATAAATGCTACCCAAGGCAATTTCAGGGTGGTAAGCCGGTTGGGTAACCCAATAATCGTTGCCAAAAAATTCACCGCCATTCGGACCTTGTGTATTTCCTACACCTGTTCCTGTCAGGCTGCCTGCAGAACCATTTGACTCAAGGGTCCATACTCCATTGTTGTTCCATACCATGAGGATATCAGGAAACTGATGATCCAGTCGGTTGGATGGCTGATTGCAATATTTATGACCAACCCTGTCTGTAAACGTGATGATCATATTACCCTCATCGGTAAAATCCAGATCGGTAAACCAATGCTGGGTGGTAAAATCGTTATATGGTTCATCTTTCCAATATCCTTTTAAATAAGTAGTAGAAAAGATGTTGGTAAAATTCTGTGTTGAAAGATCCAATTCGTAAACTACCGCAGCACTATTGGCTGCAGATTTGTTGGTTTCTTCATAGCAGGTAACTCCAACGTATAATTTATCATTGTGATACTTCAAAGCAAATGGTGCATATTCCCCGTTGGAACATCCCGGATTTGGAATTGAAATTTCAACAATATTGGCTGCCGTTGGGTTTTGGGTAGGTATCCTCACAATCGACTTGCGATAGAGGTTGACTACGTAAAGGTAGTCTTCTGCCGGACTGATGGCCATGGCTCCCAATCCTATCTTACCTACATGGGTGCCGTACTTACAATCGGTTACATCGGTAACAGAAAGTGTACCCACATCGATGCCAAGATTACTTAAATTGGCAAACAATTGGGTACCCGCACTGGCATTGCCATTGATTTTGGTTTTAAAAATGGCTCCAGGACCATTGGAAGTCAAGCCAGAGTATTGTTTTACAAATGCTGATGAAAACAATTCGTTGGTCGAACTCTTCCAGGCCAAACCCCAAACAGAACCTGTTTCGGAATGCATGGCATACTTGGTGGCCTGCGATGAATTATTGAAATTGTATTCAATACCCAACAAGGTCTCCATTGAACCATTGGCTCCATTGGTGGCACCTTGTACAAAACAAGTACTGAAAATCTCAGGATTGCTGCCACAAATGGCGTGACTTGTCACGAGGCCAAGCGAAGCATTGCATGCTGGCGCACTCACCAACTGTACGTTGGACTTGTTGTCAGCACCCAGATATGAATTGGTAAATTTGGGTAGATAATCAAAACCTAACCTGTACTTGGCCCCATCGGTCAAACCACCAAATGAGTAATTTCCAGATGCATCTGACGCCTGATTGGCTACCAGTTGCCCGGAAGAATTGTACAGAGAAACCAATACATTGGATTCGGCAGACTCTCCCTGCTCTCGTTTTCCATTGTTGTTGTCATCCCTAAATACACTGCCCTGTATGACACCGGAAGGTGCAACACATTGTGCCTGCAAATGAGGGGAAATAAATGGTGACGCTAAAAAGGCAAGTATAGGTACTAAGCCTTTGAGGAATCGGGGTGCTAAAACAGCTTTTTTCATTTTGGACCTTATTAATGAATTACTCTTAATCCACTATCAGATCTCAGGTCAGGTACTATTAAGTCGTAAAATGCGCTCCCGAGGGAACACAAAATTCACTCCGGCAAATATATAGATTTTCTATAATATGTTGTTGCCACTATTACGTATATTTTTATTTTTTTATGTGTATTTATTTGTAAAACAATTATTTATACATCTGAATATTATTGTATATAACGCTTTACGGCATTTTCTTCAGCCTTTTTGATTGTCCCGACCTTTTTTAAGACAGGACTTGTAGCAGGATTTCTTACAATGGGTAGGTCATATTTTGATCCCTGTTTTGGACTATCCTATGATCTGTAACTTGGCAAATTGCAGCACAATTCTTTTTTCTTTAGAATCGGTAGCCTGGGGAAAAACGATGGTGGCTACCTGTCTTTCATCTATATGGGTCACCTCTCCTTCTCCAAATTTAAGGTGTAAAACCTTTTGTCCGGTCTTGATACTCTCAGGTGGGCTGGGTTTAAACTGGCTGGGATCCACTTTAGGTGCAGCCAGTTGTTTTTTGAAACTACCCAGTAACTTGGGTTCTCCAAAAGCAGGCTTTGATTCCTCCCTACTGATTGAAGTTATGGCGTCAATATTTTCTTCTGAAATTTCTTCTATAAACCTGCTGGCATCGTTAAAACGCATCTGTCCAAACTGATACCTGCTGTTGGCATAGGTGAGCACCAAATAGATTTCTGCCCTGGTGATGGCCACATAAAACAGCCTTCGTTCTTCATCAATCTGATCGGGTGTAGAGAGTGACTGATAACTGGGAAATAGGTTTTCCTCCAGTCCTGTAACAAAGACGGATTTAAATTCCAGCCCTTTGGCTGCGTGGACCGACATCAGGGTAATGGTATCAACATCTGTTTTGTCTTCGTCGGCGTCGGTCATCAGTGAGATGCTCTGCAGAAACTTGGCCAGAGACTTGTCGGTAGAAAACTCTTCATTGATGCTCAATTCATCGTCTTCTACAAATTCCTGAATGCCATCCAACAGAGAAGTAATGTTTTCCATTCTGGCTTCGGCCTCAGGTGTGCCTTCTGCTTTAAATAGATCAACAATGCCGGAGTGTTTGGAAATATACAAAGCGGTCTGGTATGCGTCATTTTTGGCACTGAAGTCTTTGAATGCCTGAATCAGATTGACAAACTCGCCTATGCTCTTTTTTGCCCGTGCATTAAATTCAATTTTGCCAATGACCTCCCACATGCTCATGTCATTGTCGTTGGCTATGGTGGTAATGCCCTCGATGGTAGAATCACCAATACCCCTCCTGGGGTAGTTGATCACCCTTTTGAGCGCCTCATCATCTTTGTCATTGACCGTCAGTCGCATGTAGGCAATCAGGTCCTTAACTTCTTTCCTCTGGTAAAAGGATAGTCCCCCATAAATCCTATAGTTGAGGTTGTACCGCCTTAGGGCCTCTTCAAAGATCCTCGACTGACCATTGGTCCTATACAGGATGGCAATCTCTTTATTGGCCAGGTTGTACCTGTTTTTCTGCTCGATGATAGAATCCGCCACCCGTTTTCCTTCCTCAGTTTCGGTCATCGATTTAATGATCTTGATCTTAGGCCCTTCGGATCGGTCGGTCCAGATTTTTTTCTGAATCTGTTTGGCATTATATGATATCACATCATTGGCAGCATTCACGATAAAGGAAGTCGAGCGGTAGTTTTGCTCTAGTTTAAAGGTCTTCACATCTTTAAAGTCGTGCTCGTATTGCAGGATATTTTCAATCGTTGCCCCCCTAAAAGAGTAGATACTTTGGGCATCGTCGCCCACAATGCAAATATTTCTGGGGCTGCCATCGTACAGACAAAGCAGCTTCAGGATTTCGTATTGCAAATAGTTGGTATCCTGAAACTCATCCACCATGATGTATCTGAACTGGCGCTGGTATTTTTCGCGAACACCGTCAGGGTTTTGGTACAGCAGCCTGAACATTTGCAAAAGGAGGTCATCAAAATCCATGGCCCCCGCTTTCTGGCACTTGGCCACATATTTTTCGTAGATTTGATAGATCAGTGGTCGTCTGTTCATGCGATCCATGGCCATCAGGTCATCATTGGCAGCATAGGCTTTTGGAGTTATGAGGTTACTTTTGGCCGAAGATATTCTGGACCTCACCTGACCCGCAACATAAACCTTCCGGTCGAGGTTGAGGGTTTTAATAATTTCTTCCATTACACTTTTAGTGTCATCTGTATCGTAAATGGTAAAATCATTGGGAAAGCCAAGTCTGTGGGCTTCCGTTCTCAAGATTCTGGCAAAAAGGGAGTGAAAGGTACCGGCCCATACCCTGTTGGCATCCTGACCTACTACACTTTCGATCCGGTGTTTCATCTCCTTGGCTGCTTTATTGGTAAATGTCAGCGCCAGGATGTTGCCCGGAGGTACGCCCATTTTGATCATGTGGGCAATTCGATAGGTCAGCACCCTGGTCTTTCCAGATCCGGGACCGGCTATCACCATTACAGGACCCTCAATGTTGGTTACCGCATTGCGCTGGATTTCATTGAGCTCATTTAAATAAGAAGTGGCAGGTTCTCTCATAAGTGGTGCGAATTTCGAGATAATTATATATATAAGGTAATTTTTTCATGTTTGAATCGGCTTTCTGCCAATTGATGCCTGATCAAAGATTTTTCAGTGCCTCTCTTACGGTAAGGTTGGAAAGCAGGGCCTCATGGTTATGTACAAACGTTGACACCTCCAGCGGCGCATACTTGCCATATTCCCTCAATGCCCATCCTGACCCTTTTCGAAGAAAAAACTCTTTGGAGTCTGCACAGCTCAATACCAGGTCAAAAAGTAGTTTTTGGTTGGTTTTGGTCCTGTATTTGATCTGAAAAATCAAAGCTGCTCTTTGTTTCCAAAGATAGGCCGACTCCATCCATTCCCATGCATATTTTTCCTGAAGGTCTGGCTTTTCTATCAAAAGGGGGCCAATCAAAGAAGGAGCAATATAATCTACACTGTCCCACCAGGCATTGCGCATCAGCTTATCTTCCCAAAATGGTAGCCAGGTAAGATTAGTTTTTTTTACAATTTTGGCTGCCAAATCCAGCGCTGCCTGGTGAAATTCTCTTTGTGGCTTTGACCAAAGGGCCGAAATTAGGGCTTGTTGTTCAGCAGCCGTCATGGATTTAAACTCCAAAATAAAGGGAGCAACCAGTGATCGGCGGAGTTCTGTTTTAATGCCCCAGAAAGGAAAATTATTTTTCATGTAGGCCTCCATCGCCCGGGCATTGTCAGCATTGGCATTCTGCTCAAAGGCCCTGGCCAGGTGCTTTACCATATCGGACATGACCTAAACCTTTTTTTCGACTTTATGGACACAATCCTTTTTCTGACATTTTCCATACAAGTTGAGGGCATGGTGGGTCACAGAAAATTCCAACAAATCACCCATCATGTTTTTGATCTGCTGAATTCTGGGATCACAAAATTCCAGCACCTGACCACAGTCTACACAAATCATGTGATCGTGTTGTCTGAAGCCATAAGATTTTTCGTACTGGGCAAAGTTTTTTCCAAATTGGTGTCGGGTTACCAAATCACAAGATACCAGCAGATCGAGGGTATTGTACACCGTGGCCCTACTGACCCTGTAGTTTTGGTTTTTCATGTGAATAAACAGGGCTTCCGCGTCAAAGTGATCGTTTCTTCTGTAAATTTCTTCCAGAATGGCATAACGTTCAGGCGTTTTTCTGAGCTCATGTTTTTCAAGATAAGTTGTAAAGATCTGCTTTACCTCCTGGATCAGATTGTCTGTTTTATTAAAGCTTACTTCCATGGCTAATTGTTCTTTTTTGCAGCGTCCACCCGTTCAACGGTAGAGATTCCATCTAATTGTTTGATGCTCCTCATGGCAATGTTTAACTGATCTTTATTGGCTACAAAAATGCTGATTTTACCTTCAAAATATCCCTCATTGCCCTGGATGCTGATGGCCCTCATATTGAGAGACAGTTCATTTGAAATAAGGTTGGTCAACTTTTGAATGACCCCTACCCCACTGTCTACACCTGTAATGCGCAGTTCGGCTACAAAGTTTTCATCTTTGTTGTCATCCCATTCAACTTTTAATACCCGGTAACCATAGTTGGCCAGCAAATGAGTAGCATTGGGACAATTGGTGCGGTGGATTTTCATCTTTTGGGTCGACGTGGTATAACCAAAAATTTCATCTCCCGGCACCGGATTGCAACAATTGGCAAATGAAAAGTCATAGAGGTCACCCGATTCACCATTGACCAGGATTTTACTCTTGTTGAGCACAACCCTTCTGGGCCTTTTGATTTCTTCAGGTGCCCTGCCTGCATCTTCTGAAATTTCTTCCTTTGGAACCACCAATTTACCGCTTTCAACGGTAAAATCTTTCATGTCAAACATTTTGACCTTATCCTCGGCAATGGCATAGTAGAGGTCGGCCCTTGATTTGAAACCATATTGTTTTACCAAAAACTCGATGTTTTCTTCAAAGTCGAGTTTCAGGTTTTTGAGTTTTCTTTCGAGGGCTTCTTTGCCGAGTTCACCCCGCTTTTTCATCTCGTCCTTCATACTGGACCTGATCTTACTGCGGGCCTTTCCGGTTACTACCATCTTGAGCCATTCTTCTGTAGGCTTTTGATTTTTATTGGTAGTAATTTGAATCTGATCGCCATTGTTAAGCTTGTATCCCATAGGGACCAGCTTGTTGTTTACTTTTATGGCCGTGGCCCTGTAACCCAGTTCGGTGTGAATGTCAAAGGCAAAGTCGAGTGCAGTGGCTCCCATGGGCAGGATACGCATATCTCCTTTGGGCGTAAACACATAGACTTCTTCGCTAAAAAGATTGGTCTTAAAATCATTGAGAAATTCCAGCGCATTGGTGTGTTGGGTATCGAGGATGTCGCGCACATTGTCGAGCCAGGAATCGTAAACGTTTTCCTGTGATTTTATGCCTTTGTATTTCCAGTGGGCCGCAAATCCTTTTTCGGCAATATCGTCCATCCTCTCTGACCTGATCTGTACTTCCACAAATCGACCTTTGGGGCCAATGACGGTGGTGTGCAGCGATTCATAACCATTGCTTTTTGGTGTTGTGACCCAATCTTTTAATCTTTCAGGAATGGGTTTATACACATCGGTAATGACAGAATAAACCTGCCAACAAGTGCTTTTTTCCTTGTTTACGGGAACATCAACAATAATTCTAACCGCAAAGAGGTCGTAGATTTCTTCAAATTCAACTCCTTTCTTTTTTATTTTTTCATAGATAGAGGAGATGGCTTTTGACCTGCCAGTCACACGATAGGTGACATCTAGCTCTTCCAGGCCGTGTTTCAATGGTTCAATAAATTCATTGATGTACTTGCTCCTGTCTGCCTGAGACTGCTCAAGTTTTTTCTGAATTTCATTATAAACTTCCGGCTCTGATATCCTGAGGCAAATATCTTGAAACTCTGTTTTGAGTTTGTACAAGCCGAGGCGATGGGCCAGGGGTACATAGATGTAACTGGTTTCTGCAGCAATTTTCAGCTGTTTGTGAATGGGCTGGCCGTGGATGGTGCGAAGATTGTGCAACCTGTCCGCCATCTTGATCAAAACCACCCTTACATCCAATACCAGGGTACTCAGTACCTTCTTGAAGTTTTCTGCCTGTGGACTCTCAGTATCGTTGTAGCTGCCATCCAATTTGGTGAGGCCGTCTACGATCAATGATATTTTTTCTCCAAAGGCTGCCTTTATGTCGTCAAGGCTCATCTCTGTATCTTCCACCACATCGTGCAGCAAGGCACAAATAACAGCAGTTGGGCCCAGACCTATTTCTTCAAAACAAATGCGCGCCACTTCAATGGGGTGGAAAATATAGGGTTCACCCGTTTTTCTTCGCTGAAACTTATGCGCTTCAACTGCCATGGTATAAGCCCTTTCCAGATTGGCAGGATCTTCGTCATTGAGCTTTGACTTCATGCTTTGCATAAGCTGGTCAAAGGCCTTTCTGACCTCAACCAATTCTGTTGCACTTATGACTTGACCGGTAGGCATTTTTTAGATAAAGCTATTATTACAAATATAATAAAATTTTGTAAATGAATGTCTTAATATTAATAATTTGGTGCAACAAATGGTTCCGAAGCTACTGTAAAATCTTCTTTCGATTTTTAAAAAATTTCAGAATTATAGTTGTTTTAATCTAACTAGCTCATTTCCCCATCCGGGCTTTGGTCTTGATTTGAAAGCCAAAATCACCCTATCTTTGCAGATTAAATTTCATTTTATGGAATACCCTACTTCAAAAGAAAAAGACCAGGAAGTCCATGACCCTTTGGAAGCTTTCTACAGTGGGTCATATACCTACGAAGACTACCTCAAATTTGACTTTGAGGAAATGGTAGAGTTGATCCGGGGCAAGTTGTTTGGGATGAGCCCTGCACCCCGGCCAAGCCACCAGGTAATAGCAGGCAACCTTCATCGTGTTATAGCCAATTATTTTGTTCAAAAACCCTGTCAGGTTTTTATGGCTCCCACTGACATCATCCTTCCTGTTGAAAACAAGAAAAGGGAAAAATCCAATACCGTGGTTCAGCCCGATATTTGTGTCATCTGCAATACCTGGTTGATAGAAGATACAGGGGTGTTTGGGTCACCAGACTGGATCATCGAAATTCTCTCGCCTCACACACGGAAAAAAGACCTGCAAGATAAGTACAGTGTCTATGAAGAATGCGGCGTAGGCGAATACTGGATTGTAATGCCTGAAGAAAAACTCATAGAGTGTTTTATCTATGAAGGCGGAAAATACCAGCGCATCAACGCCTTCATACCCGGCGATGTGATCAGCCCCAACCGCTTTCCAGATTTACTACTGGATGTAGATGAGATGCTGCATGTGCCCCAATTCAAACCCTAAAACAAGCCTGATATATTACCTTCATCATCGATGTCAATGGCTTCTGAAGATGGCACTTCAGGGAGGCCCGGCATGCGCATCATATCTCCGGTGATTGGAACCACAAAATTGGCACCCGCCGCAATTTCGATATCTCTCACATGGATGGTAAAACCACTCGGTCTGCCAATGATATCAGGATTATCAGAAAGTGACTTTTGGGTTTTGGCAACACAAACAGCTGCGCCTTCCAAACCCAATTTGGCAATCCTTCTGAGCTGCAGCTGAGCCTGTGGTGCGTATTCAACCTTTGCTGCACCATATACTCGGGTAGCAATGGTTTCAATTTTTTCTTTCATTGGTTGAGACCATGCATACAGTGGTTTGAAGTTGGCGACTCCTGAATCTACGATCTCCACCACGGTTCTGGCCAATTCCTCAGCACCTTCGCCTCCTTTGCCCCAAACATTGGCAATACAGGCCCTGGCCCCTTTGGCTGCACATAATTTTTGCAAGAGTGCCAATTCCGCTTCCGTGTCGGTAACAAATTGATTGATGGCCACCACTGCTGGCAGTCCGTATAAAGCGGTATTCTCGATGTGTTTTTCCAGGTTGACAAAACCCTTTTCAAGGGCTGCCAGGTTTTCTTCTTTGATGTCTTTCAAATCACAGCCACCGTGGTATTTGATGGCTCTGATAGTAGCTACGATTACCATTACACTGGGCGATAAGCCTGCACTTTGGCATTTGATATCAATGAATTTTTCTGCTCCCAGATCCGAACCAAAGCCTGCTTCAGTGACCACATAATCTGCCAGCGACAATCCTGTTTTGGTGGCAATGACGGTATTGGTTCCCTGGGCAATGTTGGCAAACGGACCTCCGTGGATGATGGCGGGATACCCTTCGAGGGTCTGCACCAGGTTGGGCTGCATGGCATCTCTGAGCAAGGCAGCCATGGCACCCTGGGCTTTGAGGTCCCTGGCATAAATTGGCTGCTGATCCATGGTGTACCCGATAAAAATATTTCCCAATCTTTCTTTGAGGTCTTTGATGCTTTTTGACAAACAAAGGATGGCCATGACTTCAGAAGCCACGGTGATATCAAAGCCGGTTTCTCTGGGTATACCATTGCCTGTGCCACCCAAACCCACTACAATCTTGCGCAGTGAACGGTCATTCATATCCATAACCCTCTTAAAATAGATTTGCCTGGGATCCAGGTTGAGCGACCTTTTTATACTTTGAAGGTTGTTGTCGATCAATGCGGCCAACAGGTTATGGGCTCTTTCAACGGCATGGATATCGCCTGTGAAGTGGAGGTTGATGTCTTCCATGGGTAAAACCTGAGAGTATCCACCACCGGTAGCTCCTCCCTTGATTCCGAATACCGGACCTAAAGAGGGCTCCCTTAAAACAACACACGTTTTTTTACCAATTCGATTCAGCCCCTGGGATAAGCCAATGCTCACTGTGGTTTTTCCCTCTCCCGCCGGAGTGGGCGACATGGCCGTAACCAATACCAGTTTTGATTTTTTTACCTTTTCTTCATCGATCAGATCTAGTGGCAGTTTGGCCTTGTACTTGCCATAGTGGACTAGTTGATCAATACCTATACCCAGCTGAGCTGCGATTTCGTTGATGTGCTTAAGCTTGATTTGCCTTGCAATTTCTATGTCTGTCATAAATGTGACGATTTGATTAGGGATGGTAAAGATATTAAATATTTTATATACATCCTATCCTGTCAATGCCTTTGTTCCGGCCGATGACGAGCCCGTTTTTTTAACGATATTTGCGGCAAATTAAAGGTATGTACTGGGAAAAAAGTCAACGACTGAACGACATCAGGTATGACATAAGGGGACCTATTTATTTGAAGGCACTTGAAATGGAAGCCCGGGGTCAGGCCATCATTCCACTCAACATCGGCAATCCGGCAGCATTTGGCCTGGAGGTACCTGACATCATCCAAAACAAGCTGAAAGACAGCTTGACAGAATTAGGTGGCTATACCCATCAATTGGGCAATATCAAGGCCAGGGAAGCAGTGGCCACTTATGCCACCAGTGGGCAAATTGTGGGACTTACTCCCCAACAAATTGTCATTGGCAATGGTGTGAGTGAGCTCATACTGATGTCAATGCAGGCCCTGCTCAATGCCGGTGAAGAAGTTTTGGTTCCGGCACCTGACTACCCATTATGGACCGCTGCAGTAGGATTGGCAGGTGGCAAAGCGGTACATTATCGATGTGATGAAAAAAACGGCTGGCAGCCCGATCTCGATGATATCGAGCGAAAAATTTCAACCAAAACCAGGGCCCTGGTCATCATCAACCCCAACAACCCCACGGGGGCCGTTTATGATATCGACTGTCTCCAGGCAATGGTGGATCTGGCGCAAAAACACCATTTGGTGGTATGCAGCGACGAAATTTATGATCATGTTTATTACGATGGAGGCAGTCATACAGCGTGTGCGGCCTTAAGTACAGAGGGCCTTTTTCTCACCTATGGCGGACTATCCAAAAATCATTTTGCTGCGGGATACCGAGCCGGTTGGATGATCATGAGTGGAGATACAAAAAAAGCAGCCGGCTTTTGGGAGGGCATCAACTTATTGGCATCTATGCGTTTGTGCAGCAACGCCCTGGCCCAAGCTGTCATTCCTGCTGCACTTCAACATTTTGAAGAAATTAAAAAATCAGTTTCACCCGGAGGGAGATTGTATGAACAAAAGGTGTATGCTGTTGATAGAATCAATTCGATAGAAGGTTTGCAATGTATAGCACCAAAAGGGGCCATGTATGTTTTTCCCTCCTTTGAAAAAAACAGGTTTGATTTTCAATCAGACGAGGATTTTGTTTTGAGGTACCTGACCGAACGAAATGTATTATTGGTGCCTGGAACCGGCTTTAATCATACGGATGATTTTCATTTTCGTCTGGTATTTTTGGCCGATAAAGAAGTATTGACGAAGGCCTTTGACTTGCTCGAAAGTTTTCTGGATGATCACAAAAGATAAAAACGGGCATTTAAAATCTACCCAAGTGGTCAGGTAATTTGGTAAATAAAAGTAATTATAGAAAAATACTTTTTGAATACAACATTGCAAGACAGCCGAAAAATAAGCACATATGAAAACTAATTCTTATCAGTAAAAAAAAAATTCAAAAATTACCCACAATAAAATTTCACTGGCCGTAATAAACGACCCTATCTTTGCAACATAATCTGCTTAAAATTTTCCCTTCTTAATTCTGAACGCAGCACATGGTGTGCTGGCTATTAACCTTTTTTAATAACCAAAACTTTTTACCATGGAAAAATTAACTCAATTTTCCTTTGGTGGAAGTGTGTGGCGGACTCCCAAGCCGATTATTCTCACATTTCTGCTTTTCTACAGCCTTATGGGCTATTCTCAACAAAACGGCGCCATTGCCTGTAATGACCTGGTTCAGGTTTCATTAGACGGTGATTGCGAAGCGGAGATTACTCCGGACATGATTCTTGAAGGTACGTACAACCAACCCTGGAGTGTATTTACTGTCAAGATATCCAACGTTATCGGTACCATTGTAACCCGCCCGGGTTTTCACACGGTAACCGTGACCAACACCACCAATGGCAACAGCTGTTGGGGCAACATTACTGTGGAAGACAAACTTCCTCCTATTGTAGAAAATTGTCCTTGTCCTCAAGGCAATACCGACCCGGATTGTCACTTTTTGTGCAGCGATCTGGAAGGCATTCAGAAAGGTACTGTGATAGTACCCACTCCTGAAGTCAATGAAAACTGTTCCAGCTACACCATCATCGAAACCGAAAGAATCATCGATAATGGATGCAACGGAAAAGTATTGGAGCGTTCTTACGTTTACAAGGACATTTATGGCAATGCATCACCACCGTGTGTATCGTATTTTTATCTGGCACCGGTTACACTGGATGATGTAACACCACCGGCTCCATTGGTTCAATTGACCTGTGGTGCAAAAACCGGTATGATTGATATCTTTAACTATTTGAAGCCTACTTTAGGTGAAGCCCTGGCCAGAAAATATGCATGGCCTACCATCAACGGAGCCATTATTTCGAATGATGGACCTTGCAATTTGGCGGCTGCCAAAACCGACACAGAAATATTGGCTTGTGGCCAAGCCTGTTTGGATAGCAGAAAGGTAATCAGAACCTGGACTGTACTTGATTGGTGTTCAGGAGAAAGTATCAACTTTGTTCAAATCATCAAGGCGACTGACAACAAGGCACCAACCGTTATTGCAAAAGATCTTACGGTAAGTACTGACCCATGGGGTTGTACAGCCAATGTATCTTTCCCTGATCCCACAACTCTACACGACAACTGTTCATCCAGTGTTGAATACAGAATTGAAGGTGGCCCACTGGGAACACAGATTGTGTATCACCAGGCGAGCCATAGCTGGATTGCCTTGAATGTACCAAAAGGTGATCATCAGTTTTACTATAAAGCGGTTGACTGTTGTGACAATACCGGCATCGATACCATTACTGTATCTGTGCGTGACTTAACTTCACCGGTAGCGATTTCAAAAGAATTTGTAGTGGTTTCACTGACCAATGGTGGAGACGGCAAGGGTATTGCTAAAATCTATGCTGCCAGCATTGACAATGGTTCACATGATGGCTGTACTGCGGTGAAACTGGAAATCAGAAGAGACGTTGATAGCTGCGGGTTTACGGGCAATGCCACTTACAATGCAGATGGTCACTCTTTTGACGGCTCATCAGATCCCAACAGTCCGAATTATGATCCGGACAATGGAGCCTTTGTAAAGTTCTGTTGTAAAGATTTGACAGGCGTTGAAAACGGTGTGCCTTTTGGCAATGTAAAAATATGGTTGCGCGTATGGGATGATGGCGACATGAACGGCATCTACGGTACAGCCGGAGACAACTACAATGAGACATGGTCTTATGTAAGAGTCGAAGACAAGCTGGCACCCACCCTATATTGTCCAAAAGACATTACACTGGAATGCGACCAGGATTATAAAAATCTGGATGTAACAGGAAGAGCAACCTCTTTCTATACCTGTGCGGCAGGTGAAGTGGAGTATTCCGACAACACCAGCTTAAACAGTTGCGGATCGGGAACAGTGCGAAGAAAGTGGTGGATCAAAGGTCACCCGCAAATCTATTGTTTCCAAAACATCTATGTCAGACCAACTCCTCCAGGTACAGTATATGTGACCTTTCCTAAGGACATTACGACTGATTGTAAAAACTTACCGGCAGAGCCAAAGCCTACTTACACAGGTGGTGCATGTAATTTGCTGGGCCATTCATTGCAGAGCGATACCTTCTACGTAGAAGATGGTGCTTGTATGAAGATCTTAAACAAGTTTACTGTTATCGACTGGTGTACCTACGAGCCCAACAATCCACAATCTGGTGGAATTTGGACCGGCACACAAATCATCAAAGTTTTAGACAATGTTGCTCCGGTACTTACTTGTAAAGATGAGATGTTTGAAGTAAATGACAATGCGGATGCCGACAGCGATGGCAATAAGTGTGAGTTGAAAAACCTGGTATTGACCAATGTAGCCGACGACAATGGTGATTGTGCCAGCAAGTGGTTGAAATGGATAGTATTGGTTGATCTATGGGGTGATGGTATCACCGATTACGAATACACCAGCTATGTATCACCCACCGACAACTCATTTAACAATGACAGCAATGCCAATGGCATTCCGGATAAATACCTGTCTCCTACTTCATCAGGACAACAAGTATCTATTACCATACCGGAAGACATTACCGGTAGCATGAGCAACCACAAAATTCAGTGGAAGGTAAGTGATGGTTGTGGCAACCTAACTGCATGCAGCGCAACATTTATGGTAGTAGACAAGAAAAAACCAACTCCTTACTGTATCAGCCTTAGCACTGCCCTGATGGTCAATGGCCAGGTTGAATTGTGGGCAAGGGACTTTGACAAAGGAAGTTTCGACAACTGTACACAGTCAAGAAATTTATTGTTCACCTTTGACCAGGCACACCCTGTACTTTCTAAACTCAACATTGAACATTACTTCAAAGGAAAAGGAGAAAATGCAACCGTGGCAGAATTTACAGCAGGAGATGCACAGAGATGGGTGCCGGCTTCCAAAAGTTCTTCCAAAATTTTCAACTGCGACGACCTGCCACAGGCCGATGTTGAAATGACAGTGTGGGATGAGAAATTCAATTTCGACTATTGTAATGTAACCCTCAGTTTGCTCGACAACCAGGGAGCTTGTGGAGGCAGTTTGTCTGCTCCGATCTCAGGAAGTTTGAAATTTATTGACAAGGGTATCAACCAGGCCAACATCCATTTGAGCGGAGCATCCAATACCATTTCCAAAAACCTGAAAACGGATAATACTGGAAATTACATGTTCCCCAACAACCCAATGTACATCGATTACGAACTATCAGCCAGCAAAAACGATGATCCATTGAATGGTGTGAGCACGCTCGACCTGGTGATGATTCAACGACACATTTTGGGAGCCAGTAAGTTTACAAATGCCGAAAATGTAATTGCTGCCGATGTCAATGGTGATGCCAAAATATCTGCATCTGACCTTGTAGAGTTGAGAAAAGTAATCCTGGGTGTATTGCCAACTTTTGTCAACAACAAGAGCTGGAGGTTTATTGATTCCAAAACACCGATTGCCAATCCACAAAGCCCATGGCCATTGGATGAAAGCATCGATGTAACACAATTGGATCAAGCCGTTTCAGGTCAGGATTTCAAAGGCATTAAAATTGGTGATGTCAACAACAATGCTGTTGCCAATATCAATGACAAGCCGTCAGAAAACAGAACTGCCAACAACCTAAATCTGGTGGTAGAAGAGATGGATGTAATCAAAGGCAATAGCTATCAAATACACATTCCTGTAAAAGACCTCAATATGAAAGCCCTGCAAATGGCCATTCAGACTGAGGGTCTAACCATCAACGAAGTGTTGTTTGACATGGTGAGTGCAGATGAATTTTACCATACCAATAAAGAGGGTACAACCCTTGTCAGCTGGAACAGCGCTGATGGAACTTCACCTGCCCAATTGCTCACACTGGAAGTGACCGCTCTTAAAACAGGCGTGATTTCAGACATGTTGTTTGTCAATGAAAATGCCCTCCAGGGTGCTGCCTACACAGGTGAAAATCTGGAAGAATCCGGCATCCAACTGGTATTCAGAAAATTGGCAAAGGACACACCTGATACTTTCGAAATCTATCAAAACGAACCCAATCCTTTCAAAGATCTTACTACCATTAGCTTCTACCTTCCCCAATCTCAGGAAGCGGTATTAACCATCATTGACGTCACTGGAAGACAGTTGATGAGAGAATCAAAATCAGCTCAAAAAGGCTTAAACACTTTCACAGTAAACATGGCTTCGCTAGACTTTAGTGGAGTGATGTACTACCAGATTGAAAGTGGTGACTACTCAGCAACCAAAGTGATGATCGGCCTCAAGTAACAATTGCTTACGTCGAATCCTCGATATGACGTAATAACCAAAACTCTTTTCGGCTGCCTCCGTTCCCCGGGGGCAGCCTTTTTGGCTTGGACAAAAATCAAGGCTTACAGTTCTTTTTCAAAGTTTTGATTTCGGAAAGTGTCCAGGGTTTGCCAGAAGAAAATGTTGTGCTTAGATAATTGAGCAGATTGGTCATCTCCACCTCTGTCATCTTTTGGTGAGAAGGCATGTATTTTAAGGTCAGTCCTAATGAATCAGCCCTAATCCCATTTTTGATAATACAAACAATACCCTCTTTTTCTCCATTTAGGTACCGACTTCCTTTCAGTGGGGGAATTAAATCATTCAGGCCACTGCCATCATCCATATGGCAATTGGCACACAAGGTAGAATAAATGCGCTGGCC
The DNA here is from genome assembly GCA_937872515.1 of uncultured Bacteroidota bacterium. Classification (GTDB taxonomy): domain Bacteria; phylum Bacteroidota; class Bacteroidia; order Chitinophagales; family Saprospiraceae; genus JADKBO01. Next base: position 13,006 of record CALMSX010000122.1, on the reverse strand, counting down.
CTGGGTGAAGGTGTCCTGACAAGAATGATACAAAGCCAGGCAAGTAAGAACAAGAAAGGCCTTACTTGTCTTCTTCATTCAACAAGGCATGAACATCTTTAATAAAGTCTGGAATCGTGGTAGGGTCGGTGCCCTCACAAAAAGAACGAACACGTCCTTTTTTGTCAACTAAGATGATCTTACCACTGTGGTCAAAACCACCAGGAGCACTTGGGTCTTCCAACGCTGCAACAAAATAGTCATCGGCCAGGTCCAGGGTAAAGTCTTTGTCTCCGGTTAAGAACAACCATTTATCAGATTTAACGCCAATGTTTTCTGCATACACAGAAAGTTTGCCAATGCTGTCTCTTTTAGGATCAAGAGTAAAGGAAACCAAACGCACTCCATTTACATTTTTAAATTCATCATGAAGGCGGAGCATCTGTTTCATCACCCTCGGACAAATGGAAGGGCAGCTGGTAAAGAAAAAATCAGCGATGTAAATGCCATTTGCCAGACTGTCATTGGTGATCACGGCACTGTCCTGACTAAAGTAGGTAAATGGCCTGATGGTATGTTCTTTGGTAACCCCATTATCAGTAGTTGGATTGCCAAGTACCGGCAGTTTATCGCCTTTTGAACCCGGTTGACATGAAAGGGCCAGCACGGTCAAGGCTCCAAGAATCAGTTTACTTTTTTTCATTGCCCCCATGACTGTCCATCCATTTTTGTGATTCTTCCAATGAACCCATCATCATATCCCTAACCTTGGTGATCTTTTCTTTTTCCAGTTCCAGGTATTTTTTTTGTTCCTGAATTGGCATGGTCTCAAAAGAAGAGTTAAAATCTTCCATCCATACCATCATCGCTTCGTCTGCAGAATCCAATTTTTCAAGCAGGGCAGACACCTCTGTTGAATCGGCGGTAGTCAGTTTTTCTTTTAAGGTCTTTCTGGCTTCATGGATGTTATCCATTTTGGGCATCACCCCGTCGTGTACTTCCATTACAGATTTAAACAAGGTTTGAACTTCCTGTTTTTCCTTATTTTCACACGAAAATAATACCAGGACCAGGGCCATGGTTAGGTAATTTAAAAATTTCATTCTTATTATAATTTAGCTAATAATCCGTTCTTCTCTACTTTATCTCCCTGATTGACCATTACAGCAGAAATGATTCCTTCTCCGGCAGCTTTGATGATGTTTTCCATTTTCATGGCCTCCAGGATAAAAAGATTGTCCCCTGTTTTAATTTCATCACCAGCCTTGACATATACTTCTTTGACCAGTCCCGGCATAGGAGCTAATACTTCTTTTAAAGCCACCTTGGGCGGTTGGTTAAAGCCCAGCTTTTGTATCAGTTCGTCAATTTTATCTGAACGTTGGACTTTTAATCGATACCCATTGACCTTCATCTGGTAGGTCTTGGTTTCAGGATGGTATGCCATCACCCTGATGTCATACAATTTTTCATTGTAAAGAAAGCGGTACTCATCTCCTGTTTGATGAATAATCGAACCTTTTGCGAGGCTTTCGAGTGGTATTTCTATGTGGTCGTTGATCGTGTATTTCAAAACGCTAAACTTTTGATTTGCGAATGTATTGACGGATAAATGGGCGTTCAAAGATAAGAATATAAGCGATAAAAGAGGCTAAAAATGCTGTGTTGATTGCCATTCTCATCCACATATTATCAAAATATTGTCTTACCTCCCAGGCCAGGAAGAGAAGGAAGGCGGTGAGTAGGCTATACTTAATCAAATCCTTGACCGGATAAGCAATTGGAAAGTGTTTTTGTCCAAGCTTATACCCACTGATGGCCATAAATAAGAAGCAGGCAAGCGATGCCCAGGCAGAACCCATCATGCCGGTTGCAGGAATAAGCAACCAACTCACGGCGAGGGTGATGAACACACCGCCAAAGGCTATATATGCGCCGTAAATGGTTTTGTCTGCCAGCTTGTACCAGATGGAAAAATTGTAATACAAGCCCAGGAACAAATAAGATAGCAGGAGTACAGGCACGACTGCCACCCCTCCCCTATAGTTCTGCCCAATCATCAGCAAAACAATGTCGATGTAAAAATAAGTGCCCAGGATCACAAAGGCAGAAAACAGGGTAAATGCCTTAGAAATGACACCATTGATTTCATATTTTTTATCCTTAGCCGCCTGATTGAAAAAAAAGGGCTCTGCGGCATAGTTAAAAGCGGTTGTAAAAAGGTTGAGGAGGATGGCAAGTTTGGCTCCAGCACTGAAAATGCCACTCACTGCTCTTTTTTCTTCAAGGGTTCCATCCAAAAAAAACTGTTGGAGAGGAACTGCAATGTTTTGGTTGATGTTGCCCGCTACGATGATGATGACCAGCGGCCAAGAATACTGAACAATTTTGTAAGCCAGGTCTTTGTTGAAGGCAAACTTCATTTTCATCATTTCCGGAACCATGGCTAAAAACACCAGGAGGCTGGCTAACAGATTGCTTACAAAAACATAATCCAATTCTTTGTTGATGCCTGTGAGAGAACTAATACTGTTAATAACGCCAGGAAAAAACCTCGGCAATATTTCTAAAAAAAGTAAGACAAAAAATATGGTAAAAAAAACATTAGCAACCCTAAACATTAAAAACCTGATGGGCCTCCCTTCCAGCCTAAATCTTGCATATACCAAGGTAGTAAAAGCATCCAGGGCGAGGATCCAGGCAAACCAGCTCACATAGTGTGCGTCTTGGGGATAGCCAAGATAGTTTGCAATCTGTTGATTTGCCACCAACATCACCAGGGTAATCAACCCGGAAATCACAGCCATGATGGCAAATGTGGTTTCGTACACCAAACCCCCTCCGGATTCACCCTCCCGTGTAGCAAATCTGAAATAGGCAGTATCCATCCTGAACACCATCAGGGATAAGATGATGGTAGCATAAGCATACAACTCACTGAAAATTCCAAAATCAGAAGGGTTTTTGAACCGATAGGTAAGATAAACCGTCATGACTAAAAAATTGAGGATCCTGGGTAGGATGTGGCTCAATCCATAAATGGCAGTTTCTCCGGCAAGTCTCTTTAAAGTCAATTGAATAAAAGTATTGATTCAGGTAAAACCATTTTTAATTCCAAGCACAAATTAGGCATCTTTCTCCAAATATTGGTCGGTAAGTCTGTTGATGCTGTACACAAGAATAAAAAGTGCCAGACCGGGGAAAACCACCATCCACCAGGCATAGTGATTTTTTCGGCCTTCACTCAACAGACTACCCCAGCTTACCTCTTCCGGTGGCAGGCCCATGCCCAAAAATGATAACGTAGATTCTAAAAGCACATTGCCTGCAAAATTCATGGCCGCCAAAATCATCAGGGTGTGAAGAATATTGGGTAAGATGTGTCTTCTGAGAATTTCCAGGTGCCCTGCCCCCATGATGCTGGCCGAAATCACATATTGCCGTTCTTTAATGCTCATGGTTTCTGCCCTGGCATGTCGCGCAAATCCGGTCCAACCCAAAATTAGAATGACCAGGATGACATTGTTGACTGCCGGCTTATCAAAAAGAGGAAACAATACCAACATGAGTATCAAAGTGGGGACTGATCGTCTCCATTCAATGACCCTTGTAAAGGCTCCATCTACGGGCAAGCCTATATTTTTATTGGGACATCTGGCTAAAAGAGAAAGGGAGCCGAGCCAAATTAAAAGCCACAAAAGCCAAAATAAAAGAGGGTGAAGGGAGAAAGCTGTGATCTGGTAGATCAAAAAGTAAATACTGGCCAACAAACCTAAAATTAAAACCACTGCCTGGCTTAGCGAAACTTTTAATTTTTTATTGCCAAAGTAGCCCATGCTCATGCCGATCAGGATGCCCAGAATAGAGCAGATCAGTGTAGCCAGTAATCCGATTCTGAAAGAAGTATAACAACCCCTGACAATACCCGCAGCTACATCCCTACCCAGCTGGTCTGTTCCCAACCAGTGGCCACTGCCTTTGATGCATGCACTTGGTGCACAAAAGCCGGCATTGTCTTTGTCTATAGTGCCTGCTTTATAATGGATGGGGGGATAGACCGCCCAATCAAAGCCCGTTTCCCTTTTTCTGTGAGAACCACTTACCAGTCCCCAATCAGCTGCCAGGTCATAAAAAGCCGGAAAAAAGAGGTTTTTATTTTGTGCACCAATAAGTGGCTGATCATTGGCAATGAGCGAATTAAACAGACCGATGAAGGCATAAACAAGAATGACCCCCAAAGGCCATTTCAACCCTTTTTTCATCCATGACCGGATTTCCATCAGGCTTTAAAACCGGCTTTTTCACTGATCTCCAACATTCTGTCAATACAAGCCCGACCCTCACGGATAACTCGTTCCTCCAAAATAATTTCCGGCAATTCATATTTCATGGCTAAATATAGTTTTTCAAGGGTGTTGCGCTTCATGTGTGGGCAATCATTGCATGCACAGGTGTTGTTGGGAGGGGCAGGTATAAAAACCTTGTCCGGTGAGGCCAGTTCCATTTGATGGAGGATGCCCGATTCTGTGGCCACAATAAACTCCCTTGCAGCGGACTCTTTGGTAAACTTAAGCATTTGACTGGTTGAACCAACAAACTCAGCCAATTCAAGGATATGAGCTTCACATTCCGGGTGGGCAATAAATTTAGCGGTGGGGTGGCGTTCCATCAGTTTTACAATTTTTTCATGTGAAAAAATCTCATGTACCATGCAGGCTCCATTCCACAAAACCATGTCCCTTCCTGTTTTTTTCATCAGGTAGGCCCCCAGGTTTTTATCGGGTGCAAAAATGATTCCCTTTTCTTTTGGAATACTCTCAATCACGGCTACAGCATTGGAAGAAGTACAACAAATATCCGTCAGTGTTTTTAATTCAGCGGTGCAATTGATATAACTTACCACAACATGGTCAGGGTATTTTTCCTTAAATTTTTTAAATAAAGGTGCGGGACATGAGTCTGCCAGAGAACAACCCGCTTTTAAATCCGGAAGCACTACTTTTTTATGAGGACTCAGCATTTTGGCAGTTTCGGCCATAAAATGAACACCTGCAAAAACGATCATCTCTGCCTCGGTGGCTGCTGCCTTCTGAGATAAGCCCAGGCTGTCGCCAATGTAATCAGCCAGATCCTGGATTTCTGATTCCTGGTAATAATGGGCCAAAATGATGGCATTTTTTTGTTTTTTCAGCTTTTTGATCTCGGCTACCAAATCCATGGTAGGATCAATCTCTATGTCCAAAAACCCTTTTCTGTTCAGATTTAGTTTTGCCTCTTTTACTGCATTGTTCATCTCATCTTCATTTATAGGAATGCCTGACTGATTCCCGGTTCAAAAATAGTGCTAATTTAGCTTCGACTCCACACAATATGAGCCTATTTAAAATATAAACCCCGGGCCATGCAATTTGTTACCTTTTTCCCTTTCTATCGTCATATCCAAGTAGTTTTTGCCCGGAATTGGGCCTATTTTTTGTATCTTTACCATTCAAAAACTTGTAAAAATGAAAAATCTAATCTTCCTGTTTGCCCTGCTTTTTTCTGTCGTTCTTTCAGGTCAAAAAGTAAAACAACAAAAAACCACCATGAGCCTCGGTCCACAAAACGCTTATTATGTCGAAGTGGAAGGCGCAGATAAAGATTTATTGGAGGACACCTGGAAGTCATATGTCAAAGAATACGGAAAAGTAAGCCACAATAAAAAAGCAAAGGAATTTGTCAGCCAGAAAGCTGTGGTTACTTTGATCAATGGGTCAAGTCCAATTACCCTATATGCCAGACACGAAGAAGGTAAATCTCTTTCTACCACCTATTTGTGGGTAGACTTAGGCACAGGATTTGCCAATGCGACAGACTTCAGTGCTCAAAACAGAGGGGCAGAAACCTTCCTTTGGGATTTTTGGGTAATGGCAAGAAAAAATGTGGTAAAAAAAGAACTCGAAGCCCAGGAAAAGGCTTTGAAAAACTATGAAAAAGACCTTTCTAAGCTAGAAGGTAAAAACAAAGACTACCACAGTGAGATCGAAAAAGCAAGAATGAAAATTGCTGAAAACGAAAAAAACATAGAGGTCAACTTAAAAGATCAGGAAGCCAAAAAAGCTGAAATTGAACTACAAAGAAAGACCGTTCAGGCGGTTGTTGACAAGCTCAATTCAATTGGAAAGTCTCAAAACTAATTACCTCCCACACCGGTGCAACGTCAAAATATTTATCTGGCCTCAGATTTCCACCTGGGACTTGATTTTCCGGATTTGTCGGTCAACAGAGAAAAAAAAATTGTCTCCTGGTTAGACAGCATTCGTCATGACTGTGCCGAGCTTTATTTGGTAGGTGATATTTTTGATTTTTGGTTTGAATATAAGTCAGCTATACCCAAAGGCTATTCCCGGCTCTTTGGCAAATTGGCTGAACTGAGTGATGACGGGGTTAAAATCCACTTTTTTACGGGTAATCACGACATGTGGATGTTTCAATATGTCCAGCAGGAATTGGGTGTGAGTCTCCATAAGTCGGGCATCGAGAAAAATTTTTTCGGAAAATCCTATTACATAGCCCATGGTGATGGTCTTGGACCCGGAGACAGAGGTTACAAAGTCATCAAAGCCATTTTTTCAAATCCCATATGCCAGTTTTTATTTCACATGATCCACCCCAACATTGGCTTATGGCTGATGAAAAATATTTCAAGGGGAGGGCGACTGGGCGAGGAAAAAATCACGGAGATCAAAGACAAAGAAAAAGAATGGTTGGTGCAATTTGCCCGCGAATACCTGGATAAAGGAAATGCGGTCGACCACTTTATTTTTGGGCATCGTCATTTTGCCATGACCTATCCTTTATTACCCACCAAGGCTCATTTGCATTATTTGGGTGATTGGCTTCATTTCAATACTTATATCAGGATCGATGAAAGTACGGGTCCTACCCTTATCCATTTTTAACCTCCTATTTTTGGTCATATGTCATTCACCATTTTTATGTATTGTTGGCTTGCAATGTCCGGTAAATTTGGTGAGGCAAAAATTTTGAGTATAAAAAACCAGGAAAAAAAGTATTTCATAGAAGCCCAACTTGCTTTTTTTGAGTTAGACAGATTGGGAAGGATATGGGTGGTAGACAAAAACAACCACATCCACCTTTATGATCAGGATGGCAATAAGAAATACAGTTTTACAGACAACCGACTTGGAAAAATTACCAGCATCGACACTTCTAATCCGTTAAAGGTCATGGTTTTTTATGCCGACATTGGCGTGCTGTTGTTTTTAGATAATACTCTTAAGGAAATAGAACACATCAAACTCAGCGATTCCGGTAAATTTTTAAATGTTTCGGCGGCTGCCTTATCCAATGACCACCAAATTTGGATCTATGATTGGCAATGGCAGCGCATCTTTAAAATCAATGCTTCATTCGAAATTTTAAAAGAAACCAACATCTTCCAAGACCTGGGACTGGTTGATTTTAAACCAGAGATGTTGACCGAAAAATCCAATGTTTTACTGGCTGCTGAGCGCAATAATGGTTTTGTTTTATTTGACAACCTTGGTCAACTCAAATCCAGGATTCTATTCGGGGATATGATTAACTTTCAATTTGAGGGCAATAAAATTCTGGTTCAAAACAAAAAAGGAATGGCCATTCAGGCCTTAGATCCTCCTACCCAATTTAATCTACCCCTGCCAAAGGGACTTTCTGCCGAGCCTTATCAACAAATAAGACTGGCCAAAGACCGGTGGTACATTGCTTACGAAAATGGTCTGAACTGGCTGGCTAAATAACCAGCTTAAAATTCTACAATAAAGCCGATACTGGGAGTAGCAATTGAATCTTCATTCTTCAAAATAAATGGAATGGCGTTGCTGCCATCTTCTTTGATGGCCTGACCATCTGTTGTAGCAAATCCTTCATTGTTCTCCAAACGTTGGAAGGTAAATTGAGGATAGGCCGGATTCTGAGTAACCAGCAGATTTTGCACATCCAAAAACAGATCCAGGGTCCATTTTCTAAAATTCCATTTTTTGTCAATCCTGAGATCCACCTGATTAAAACCTTTTAACCTGAGGGTGTTCAATTGATTATAATCGAGGATACCTGTGCCGGAAGTAAGGTAGTTTTGTCGCGACAAATTTTCATCAAAGGGAGTATACGGAGCTCCACCTGCGTATCTGTATTTCAGGCCCAGCTCCCATCCACGACCCAGTTTTTTGCCAAAGATCAAAGAAACTAAGTGTCGGTTGTCCCAGGCAGAAGGAATCAACTGACCTGACACACCGGAGAATCGGCTTCTGACAAAAGTATAGGATACTACAGCAAACACACTGCCTGTCAGTTTTTGTTGCCCATAAATTTCAAAACCATAAGCCTCTCCCTGACCATCAGATGTTACGGCTTCATTGCCGATGGCACCAAATTCACCACCTTGATTGGCCAGCGAAATACCGGTTAACAGAGATACCGGATACTGGCTGTATTTTTTATAAAAGCCCTCAACCGTAATTCTCATGTCTTCTTTGGGTAAAAATTCTATCCCTCCTACATAGTGATTAGAGGCAACGTATTGGCTGTTTTTGTTGATATAGTTACCCTGGGCATCCTGAAATCCCAGTATGGTGTAAATGGGTATCTTAAAATACCTCCCTACAGAGGCATTGACCTTCCATTGATCATTAAACCTGTAACCCAGAGAAAGCCTGGGTGACAGCGTTTCCAGGGGCTTGTTGCCGGCATTGGTAAAACTATTCATATCGGATCGCAAACCCAGCGAGACCCCAAGTTTGTCTTTTAAAAATGAACGGGATACCTGACCAAAAAAACCATACTTCCAGAATGACAAATCTGTGTTAAAGTCAAAAACAATGGCTGGTTGAATGAGATTTCCATTTTCATCTCTGAGTTCTTTTCTAAACCGGTTGTAGTAGTCATTGGTAAAATTAACCTGTTGGGCCATCACCCCAAAAGCATACTTCCAACCATTTACATATCTGTCTAACGTAAGTCTGAGTTTATTTTCGGTTTCATTGCTTACGGTTTTTAAGGTACGCTCCTCTTCCAGCTTGGTGTCGTTGTTTTCAAATTTATCGAGTCTGTTTTGGTAGTCGTTTCTACTGACTGATAAGTTGATAAAGCCATTGTTGATCAGGTGTTTTACAGAAACACCGGCAGTATAATTCCATTGGTTGATCAAGGGATTGGAATTGAGGATGTACACATTTTCTGCAGTAGCATCCTGTGCAGGCTTAAATGAAAATTCGTCGATGGCGCCTACTCCAATAAAAGATACACTGGTTTTGGGAGCAGCCTGCCAGGTAATCTTACTCTGAAAGTCCCAGTAATTGGGCCTGATAGGTAAATCGAGGGCCTCAAACAAGAGCTGAAGGTAGGATCGACGGGCAGAGACGATGTAATTTACCTTATTTGATAAAGGACCATCCAGCGTAAGTGCGGCTTCTGTGGCACTCAATCTGAAGTTGCCCTGCATGTTTTTAGAATTTCCATCCCTCTGATCAAATTCAAAAACGGAAGCAAGGGCATTGTCATAGCGTGCATCGAAGGCAGAAGAGCTCAACTTTACGTCCTCAATAAAAGAAACATTTAAAATTCCGGTAGGTCCACCAGCACTTCCCTGCGTTGAAAAGTGGTTGATGACCGGTATCTCAATGCCATCAAGGTAGTAAACATTTTCATTGGGTCCACCCCCCCTGATGATGATGTCGTTTCTAAATCCTCCCACACTACCGGCTGTACCGCCTACACCCGGCAAGGCCTGTACCACTCGTGAAATGTCAAAATTACCCCCTGGATTGCTTTTGATCTCTTCGGTGGAGAGCCTTTGCACAGAGAGCGGAGTGACAATATCACCTGCTGCTGCTATCCTGGATGTATTGGCGGTGACGGTCACTTCCTCTAAGGTCACAGAACTTTCTGTGAGGGCAAAACTAAGTTGAACCAAATTTCCCGAAGTGATGACCTGATTGTACTTGGTCACCGGAGTATAGCCGACGTAAGAAGCCAAAATATTGTAACTCCCAACAGGCAGTTCCAAAGAGTAATGGCCATCAAAATCCGTGACAGTACCATAAGAAGTGCCTTCTACCGCTATGGTTACCCCTATTAGGGACTGCCCCGTATTGGCATCGGTCACCTTGCCCTCGATGTTGCCATTGACCTGGGCAAAGGCGGTATTAAAAAAGGACGCGACAATAGTAAATGTGATTACACCAAAGAAACTCTTCATACCTGATTTATTGATGAAGAGAAAACAGCGATAGTTACATTTTGTTGTAAAAATTAAGTAAAGGGCAAAAAAAAAGCCGGGATAAACCCGGCTTTTTTTTTAACCTCCAAAATCGTCGAAGGCAATATTTTCTGGTGGCACTCCCAGAGAGTCCAATGTTTTGATTACGGATTGATTCATCATTGGCGGACCGCAGAAATAGTATTCAATTTCTTCCGGCTCAGGGTGGTTTTTGAGGTATTGCTCGTACAATACGGGCATGATAAAACCTTTAAAACCATCGCCTGGTGAATCCAAATTTTCTTTTACCTGCCAGTTGTCTTCAGGTAGTGGATTGTCAAGAGCCACATAGAACTTAAAGTTGGGAAAGTCTTTTTCAATCTGTCTGAATTCATCGATGTAGAACAGCTCTCTTTTGGTTCTACCTCCATACCAGTAAGAAACTTTGCGATTGGTGTTTTTGAGGGTATGGAACAAATGGAACAAGTGTGATCGCAGTGGGGCCATACCGGCACCTCCACCGATGTAAACCATTTCTTTTTGGGTTGGCTTGATAAAAAATTCACCGTAGGGCCCTGAAACCACACATTTATCACCTGGTTTCAAATTAAATACATAAGAAGAACAAACCCCCGGATTGACATTCATCCAACCATTGGTTTTAGGATCAAAAGGAGGAGTGGCAATCCTGATGTTCAATTTTACTATATTACCTTCTGCAGGGTGATTGGCCATAGAATAAGCCCTGAATTGCTCCTCAGGGTTTACCATTTTCAGATCCCACAATTTAAATTTATCCCATTCTGACTGGAATTTTTTTGGATCGTCGTGGTATTTGGGGTGAGCCGTGATGTCCATGTTTTTGAAATCTACTGTGATTTCAGGTACATCAATCTGGATGTAACCACCCGATTGGAAATCCAGTGTTTCTCCTTCCGGCAGTTTTACCACAAACTCTTTGATAAAAGAAGCAACGTTGTAATTAGAAACAACTTCACATTCCCATTTTTTGATGCCAAATACTTCCTCCGGAACGTGGATTTTCATGTCCTGGCGAACTTTCACCTGACAAGCCAGACGTTTACCCTCGGCAACTTCTTTTCTGTTGAGGTGGTTCATTTCAGTTGGCAACACATCGCCACCACCCTCATACACATGGCATTCACACATGGCACACGTGCCACCGCCTCCACAGGCAGATGGCAGAAATATTTTTTCAGAAGAAAGCGTGCTCAGCAGACTACTTCCCGGCTTAACCAGGATGGGTTTCGACTCATCTCCATTGATGATGATTTTAACATCACCCTGGGCAACCAGTTTTTTTTGCGCAAAGATCAGACCAAAGGCAAGAATAAGCAGAATGGCAGAAAAGGCAATGATAGCCCATAGCACAAACATCAAATCAATCATTAGTATCATGTTTGTATTCTCTTTTAGTGTTTAGCAAAGTAGGTTGCAGGATTGATACCCATAAGGCTCATGAAGGCAATGCCTAAAAATGCAGTAAGTATAAATGCCATACCCAAGCCCCTCAACGCAGCAGGTACCTGACTATATCTCATTTTTTCTCTAATGGCTGCCATTAATACAATGGCAATCAACCAACCAAATCCTGAACCAACACCATAAACAACAGATTCTGAAAAAGTGTATTCTCTGGCCACCATAAACAGGGCTGCACCCAGGATAGCACAGTTGACAGTAATCAGGGGGAGAAAAATACCCAGGGCGTTGTATAGTGATGGTGAATATTTTTCTACTGCCATTTCAACCAACTGGACAGTAGCAGCAATACTGGCAATAAAAAGAATAAACCTCAAGAATGTAAGATCTGTCTTGAACAAACCATTGGGTCCAAGCACCAACTCACTTACTACCCAGTTGATCGGAACAGTGATAGCCAAAACAAAAATGACAGCAGCACCCAGGCCAATAGCTGTTTTAACACTTTTGGAAACGGCCAGAAATGAACACATACCAATAAAGTATGAGAGTACCATATTCTCAATAAATGCCGACTTAATAAATATGTTAAGCAAATCCATTTTTAACTTTTTTAGTTTAAAGAACCTTCTGTTTAAGAAATGTCGATAAGTTTAGCCTCTTTTGAGCGCTGAATCCAGATAATGATTGCAATCAGGAACATGGCCGATGCCGGTAAAACCATCATGCCGTTGGGCTGATACCAGCTTAATAGGGCTGAAGCCTTCGTATTTACCATAAATTCTGGCCCTGCACCAATGATCTTGTAGCCCAATAAAGCACCTCTGCCAAAAAATTCTCTAATGGCAGCTATGGCTACCAGGATCCAAGCATAGCCAAGCCCGTTACCAATTCCATCCAAAAATGCCGGCCAGGGCTTATTGCTCATGGCAAAGGCTTCCAATCTTCCCATTACGATACAGTTGGTAATGATGAGTCCGATAAATACAGACAATTGTTTCCAGACATCAAAAGAAAATGCTTTTAATACTTGTTCAACTATGGTAACCAAAACTGCAATGACCACCAATTGGACGATCATCCTGATTTGTTTTGGAATTCCATTACGTATAAGTGAAATTACCAAATTTGAAAAACCAGTTACCAAAGCCACTGATATTCCCATTATTAAGGCAGGTTTTACCATGGTTGTAACTGCCAATGCAGAACAAACACCAAGTATCTGAACTGTAATTGGATTGTCAATATGAAGCGGATCTTTGATCAGCTTTTGTTCTTTTTTGCCAAACCATGGTTCGGCTTTTACTTCTGTGGGTGCTACTACTACGTCAGCCATTTTATGAAGTT
>CALMSX010000121.1 GCA_937872515.1 uncultured Bacteroidota bacterium | reverse complement strand
CCGATACCCACCGTAGCATTGGGCATGTGTTCGTTGATGAGGTTGATGAGGATGCCTGGAGTGATCTTGCTTTGGCTGCCGTGGTTCATAAAAAACTTCACATAACTGGAACCGCCGCCTGCTTCTTTGGATTTTTTCGATTGTTTATCGGACACATTGATATCAACAGCATCCTTGTAGTAGTCGAGGAAACGGTTGAATTCTACCAACACAAATTTTTTGATGAGTTGGATGTGGTCAATATTGGCAATGCTTTCCATGATGGCAGGCAGGAAGGGCTGGATCCGGTCATCGTTGATCTCCACTTCTTTTACCTTGTCAATCAGGTTGAGCAACTGTACCTCGCAGATTTCTTTGCCTGTGGGTACGGTAGCCAGGTCGATCGATTTACCTATCTTTTTCTCTAATTGTCTGATCTTGTGAAACTCCTTGGTGTGGATGATGCTCACCGACTCACCGGTTTTACCAGCCCTGCCTGTACGGCCTGACCTGTGGATGTACACTTCCGGGTCATCGGGTAAATTGTAATTGATTACATGGGTCAGTTCTGTCACGTCGAGTCCCCTGGCAGCTACGTCGGTGGCTACCAGCATCTGGAGCTGTCTTTTGCGGAAACGGTTCATCACATAATCCCTTTGAGCCTGTGACAAATCGCCGTGGAGGGCATCCGCATTGTAGCCATCATGGCCCAATTTATCTGCTACTTCCTGGGTTTCTGCCTTGGTTCTGCAAAAAATGATGGCATAAATGTCAGGATTGACGTCTGCAATGCGTTTGAGGGCATTGTAGCGGTCTTTGGCACTAACCACGTAGTAGTAGTGCGTGATCATCTCATTGCTCTTATTGGCCCTTCCTCCGGAAACTTCCTGAGGACTGTCCATGTATTTGGAGGCAATGTGTCTGATTTCATCCGGCATGGTAGCAGAAAACAACAATACTTGTTTGTCTTCGGGTGTACCTGCGAGGATGGCATCCAATTCATCTTTAAAACCCATCGACAGCATTTCATCTGCTTCGTCGAGCACCAGGGTTTGGATTTTGTCCACCTTCAGCTTCTTTCTTTCGAGCAAATCGAGGGTTCGACCAGGCGTACCTACTACGATCTGGGCGCCTTCTCTGAGGGCACTGATCTGGGTAGTAATATTGGCCCCTCCATAAACAGCTACCGACCGGATTCCGGGCAGGTATTTGGTATAGGATTTAATGTCGTTGGCGATTTGCAGGCAAAGCTCCCGGGTAGGTGCCAGGATCAGCACGCGTACGTCGGTTTCATTTCCGGTAAGATTTTGGAGCAAAGGAAGCGAGAAGGCCGCCGTTTTTCCGGTACCTGTCTGCGCCAGGGCGATCAGGTCTTTGCGGGAATGGATGAGCAATTGCAAGGTCTGCTGCTGGATGGGCGTTGGCGTTACAAAGCCCAGGTCTTTTAAGGCAGCCAGGATTTCAGGTTTTAAACCTGAAGTTTCAAAACTATTCATGATTCTAAATATAAATGGGCATTGGCAACAGGTACACACCTATCGCCTGCCGTGCAAAATTACAGTCTTATGAGGAATGGAGAAAATATAGAGCCCATGAGGGCTCTACATTAATCTTCGTCCTTGTCGCGGGTATTGAAGTCGCGGTTAAAATCTCGGTTGGAATCACGGTTAAAGTCCCTGTTTCCATCCCTGTTGAAATCGCGATTGTAGTCTCTGTTAAAAGGACGGCTGTTGTCGCGATTGCCGCCATCAAATGGGCGTCTGTTGCCATCATTGGTGCGTGGTCTGCGATCTCCGCCTCCACCACCGCCATTGCCACGGTTGAATCCTCCACCGCCGCCTCCGCCGCGATTGAATCCTCCACCACCGCCGCCGCCGCCACGGTTAAATCCTCCACCGCCGCCTGGTCTGCGATCTCCACCGCCGCCTCCGCCGCGATTGAATCCTCCACCACCGCCGCCGGTTCTTGGTTTGTCAGATCGAACACCTTCGTTCACAACGATGTTCCTTCCATGAAATTCACGTCCGTTCAACGTTTTCATTGCAATGACCGATTCTTCGGTGTCAGCCATTTCTACAAATGCAAATCCTTTTGACCTACCGGTTTCACGGTCAATCATCAGCTTTACACTTGCCACTTCGCCAACTTCTCCAAAAAGGGATCTGATGTCTTCTTCTTTCACATCAAAGTTCAGGTTTCCTACGTATAAATTCATTGTAAAAAATAGAAAAAAAAGATAAATAATTGCAAAGGTAGTCTTAAAGATTTAAATATGGGAAAAAAATTTTATAAATCTTGAAAAACAATAATTTACGTTTGATCATTCCTGCAAAAAAACAAATTTTATATGTGCTTTACCCCTGAACAACTACCTTTTACCTTTTAATTGCGGTGTTTGACGATTACGCCATTGACAATGGTAAAAAGCACTTCTGTCTTCAAGATGTCACTTTCTCTGCATTTCAGCAGGTTGTGGCTCAGGATCACAATATCGGCATACTTGCCAGGGCTGATGGATCCTTTTTCTTTTTCTTCTTTGGCTGCGTAGGCATTGTCTAACGTATAAGACTTAATGGCTTCTGCACGGGTCATGCGCTGTTCGGGGTAAAATGGCTGTCGGGTGTCTTCTCTTTTGCGGGTAACGGTAGCATAAAAATTGCGAATAGGATCAACATCTTCTACGGGAGCATCGGTGCCATTGGCAATGTGAACCCCCTGCTTTAAAAGGCTTCGCCAGGCATAGGCCCCGGTCCTGGCCCTTTCGGTGCCCAATCGTTTGACCACAAAAGGTGCATCACTGGTGCAATGTACTCCTTGCATACTGGCTATGATGCCCAACTTGGCAAAGCGGGGAATATCAGAAACGGCCAGGTGCTGAGCGTGTTCGACCCTCCAGCGTAGATCTTTTTTTTCAGGATGTAAGGAAGCCAGGCCTTCGTAAATGTCCAGTACTACTTTATTGGCCCTATCACCGATGGCGTGAACACAAAACTGCATGTCATGGTCAATGGCAAGGCCGGCAATCTTGCGTACTTCATAGATGTCGGTAGTGTTCTGTCCGGTAAACCCGGGCTTATCGTTGTACGGCTTTAAAAGCCAGGCTCCAAAGGCACCCAGGGCTCCGTCTACTTCAGATTTGATGGCATTGCAGGTGAAGAAGGGCGACTTGTATTTGTACTTACCAATCACGTCTTTCATGGTATTGTAGTCGTGACGAGCCATGGCCCACAATCGGATGTCCAGTTCTTTTTTTTCTGCCAGTCGGCGATAGCGACTCAATTCTTCAAAGGATGAGCCTGCATCCTGAAATGAGGTTATGCCATTTTCAATGCACTCTGCTTCTGCCAGGGCAATGGCGGTCTGCCATTCTTTTTCTTTGGCATCTGCACTCAATTTTTTTCGGTAATCCTCATATGCCTGCCTGATGTTTTCCATAGCCCGTTCCTCAAATACTCCAATGGCTTCTCCTTTGTTGTTGCGCACAATTCTACCGCCCGGAGGATTGGGTGTATCCAAGCCAATGCCTGCCAGCTCCATGGCTTTTTCATTGGCAAAAAGGGCATGTCCACTGGCATGAAACAAGATGACAGGATGATCGGGTGAAACCTTACTCAGTGCTGTATGCATCGGATAGCCCTGCACACTTCTCACCGGCAGGCTGTCCCATTTTTCCTGGTGCCAACCCCTGCCTTCGATCCAGGTTCCTTTGGGGGTATTGCTTACCCGCTCCTCTACTTTGGCAATGATGGCCTCCCAGCTCCTGTCATTTAAAAAATTGAGGTTGACGAGGCTAAAGCCCAGACCCGAAAAATGACCATGACCTTCTATGAAACCGGGCATCACAAAGTGACCTCTGGCGTCAATCACTTTGGTATCGCGGTTTTTCATGCGCAAGACTTCGTTGGACTTACCCACAAAGATGATTTTTCCTTTTGAAATAGCTATGCCCTGAGCCCTTGGCTGGTCGGGATCAACGGTATAAATATCTGCATTGTGGATGATGAGATCAACAGCCACATCGTCTTCATGGCACGAAATCAAACAACACAAAATGATAAAAGAAAAAACCTTTTGAAGCATAAATCACATTTCGAAAGCTAAAATAGGAAGGCTTGGTCAATTCCAGCCAAAAGAGAACGGAAAAATGATTAGATCATTTTGGAATTTCGTAATAACGAACGGTGTAACCGGCAAAAATTCCTAATCCTCCCTTAACATTGCTGTACAACTTGCTGGGATCTACAATGGAATTTTGATTATTGGAAGCCCTAACATAATCCTGAAGGCTGTTGAAATAGCGGTACATATCTGAGCTCACCGTCATCAGTCTGATCATCCATACCTTGTTTTTCACATTGCCGCCCCCACCCTGAGGCTCATCTTTGCCGTTGAACTTAGAGGTTATGAGTTTGGGTGAATTGCTCAGATTTTCAAGGTCAAATTCTGAAGCCGATAAGGAGGTATTGATTTTACCCGAGGCACTGCCGCTGATCTCCTTGCTCACATCATTTACCCACTGGCGGGTATCAAGTTTCAAACCGGATTCGTCGTGAACGGAGTGAAGACTTGTGTCTACCTCTACCACCGACCAAATGTAAAAGTTGTTTTCTACTGAGTTGTCTCTGATGTTGAACGATATCTCACTGGCATCTTCGTATTCATCTGAAGAGTTAACCTGGATATTGGTCAATTCCGCAATTGCAGGAATGGTGCTTTCAGCTGTTACCGAACCATATTGGGGTGAGTAAACGGAAATTTTGTAGTATTCATCCTGGCCGGAAGTGCACCTGAAACTTTTGTAAACACCATTGCCAGTGTGGAACAATTGACATTCCTGCGCACCCACCTTGTTGGTGATGACAATAGTGGCATCATCGATAAAGGGCTTGCCCGCTGTTTCGTCAAAGATGGATTGAGAATGGGTCAGGGTAACCACCCAAATGGAATCGTTGGTAAAAATGGAACTTAACACGATCCGGGGTGTAAAGTTGTTGTTGGAAAAATACACTTCCTCTTCGCACGACCACAACATGGGTAGTAAAAAGAGTATAAAAATGTATTTCGCCCGTAATATCATTGTGAAAAATGTCTAACAAATTTACTACAGGTTTTGCTTTAATTCATCAACAAGACACAGTAAATTGAAAATAAATTATTATACAAAACAATATTCTGTCGAATGCAAAATATCTAATGTTAAACCAATTTTAATTTTGAATTAATCTTATTTTACTGACATATAAAAATTGGCAGCACAGGACAAGTTCCATTCAGTTTTGATTTGATTTTACGCGTAGCCTGCTTTTTACTTAAATCTGATCTAAAGCAGTCGAACTCAAAGGGTATCCCAGCTGTAATAATTGTGATCGTCATCGCAGACAAAGCCGGTTTTGGGATACAATTGGTTGCCTATTATATTGCTTTTGGCGGTTTCCAGCATTAGTCCGGCAGCACCGGTGGCCGTGGCCAGAGATTTGGCAGCATCGATCAAGGCAATGGAATGTCCCTGCCCCCTGAATTCCGGTTTTACATACAAATCGTTGAGCAACCAAAGTCGTTTCATCCGGGTAGAAGAAAACAAGGGATAGAGCAAGGTAAAACCCACCAAGGCACCGTCTACTTCGGCCACAAAAATATGTGCTTCGTTAAGTGCCAATCTGTCTTTTAAAAAAGTGGCTGCCGCATTGACATCGGATGCCTTTTCATAAAAAACACGGTAGGCATCAAACAGGGGAGCCAGGGCATGTACATCTTCCAAAGTTGCCTTTCTAATTGCTGTCATGGTATTTTTTTAGGCTGAGAAATGTCCCCAATTTACATCACTTTTTGGATCAGGCCATGCAAAATGTCAAGACCCTCGGTCAGCGCTGCCGGTCCGGGTTGAAGGATAATCGAGGCGTCCACCTCATAAACATGGCCATTCTGCACGGCTTTCAGCTCCAGCCAACCGGGCCTGGCCATGATTTTGTGTGGCACCACTTTTTTACCGCACCACGATGCCAGGATGATGTCGGGCTGGCGTTTTACTACCTCATAGGGATCGGCAATGATTCGATCCTTACCCAGGCTTTGTACAGCCAGTTCCGGAAAAATGTTTTGCCCTCCGGCTATAGTGATCAATTCATCTACCCATCCAATACATGAAAACAAGGGATCATACCATTCTTCAAAAAAAACCCAGGGCCTTAACTTTCCCTCATTGCCTTGTTTCATGCTTTCCATTTTTACAACCATGGCTTCTGTCCATTGGATGGCCTGGTCGGCTTTTCCCACCATGGCCCCCAGTCTGACCACAAAATCAAGGATGCCCTGGATGGTCCTGTGATTGGTCACCCACACTTCCATGCCCAGGGCTATTAGACTCTTGGCAATGTCGGCCTGGATGTCAGAAAAACCGATGACCAGATCGGGTTTCAGGTCTACTATTTTCTGGAAATTGGCAGAGGTGTAGGCCGATACCTTGGGTTTTTCTTTTCTCGCCCTGGCAGGCCTCACGGTAAATCCGGAGATGCCCACTATCCTGTGCTCCTCACCCAGCAGGTAGAGCATCTCCGTGCTTTCTTCTGTAAGGCAAACAATGCGCTGTGGATAGGGATCTCTTATCATGGCTGTTGTTTTGAATCATAACCATATGGACAATGTCGGCAGCCACTCTGGCAACAATAACCGCGCTGAATATGGTAGACAGGTGTAAATACCCATTTTCCGTCTTCTACATAATAGTGAACGCCCTCCACCAGGCCATCACCATCAGCTGTTCCAACATTTTTAGTTGCCTCAGCTACCCAAGCCTCATACTGCCTTAAGCAGGCATTGCACAAGCAGGAGTAGCTGGTCTTTTGCAAAAATGCTAGGGTAAGGTCAGAAAGCTGTACGTCAGCACAAGCACATCTTTGTCCCTTGCCGGCGCTGCAAACCATATCGGAACCACAACGCGGGCAGTGTGTGGTCAGTTGTTGGATTTCATCGCTACCCAAGGTCCAATGTTGTTGGAAAAACCATTTATCTTATGCCTTCTTTTTCCAGCCAGTTGTGGTAGATGGATGCATTGCGCTGGTGCTGCTCGGCTGTCACGGCAAAGGCATGCTCGCTGTTGTAGCCCGGCTTGGCACAGAAAAACAGGTAGTCGTGTTTTTCAGCATTCAACACTGCATCAATGGCATTGGTAGATGGCATGTAAATTGGGCCTGGAGGCAGGCCTTGGTACAGATAGGTATTGTAAGGAGAATCAAAAAATACGTGTTCGAACAAGACCCTGCGGATGCTGAAATCACCAACCGCAAATACCACGGTGGGGTCGGCCCTTAGCTTCTCCCCCACCTTCAGTCGATTGAGGTACACACCGGCTACAGTAGGCCGTTCTTTTTTATTGTTGGATTCTTTTTCGACAATCGATGCCAGGGTATAAACTTCTTCTTTACTCAACGGAATGGCCGCTGCCTTTGCCTTGCGTTCATCATTCCAAAATTTATCAGCCTCAACCTGCATTCTTTTCACCAACTTTTCCGGTGTGATGTTCCAAAACACCTCATAGGTATTGGGAATGAAGCGGGTCATGGCAGTCTCCGGCTTGAGTCCGTTTTTTTGCAACAGGCTATCCGCCAAAAAAGCAGTGAGCAGGCTGAGACTGTCGGCTTCGAGATCGTGAGAAAGCATGCCGGCCAGCTGGCTAATGTCGCGGGCATTGTTGAAAGTAAGCTGGATGGCATCCTGATTGCCCGACCTCAACTTGCTCAACACAGCGCGGTTGGTCATGCCACTTTTTAACACAAAGCGCCCCGAAGGAATTTCATCTTTTTTATACCCCATCACACCGGCCATAAAGTCGAAGGTAGTGGGTTGTTTGAGTACGCCATCTCTTACCAGTTGTTCATACAGCTGGCCATAGCTGGTACCCCTGGCTATTTTTAATTCGTATTTATTGGCCTGAACATTGGGAAGGTATAGCAGGCCAATTACCGCTACCAAAACAAGGGCCAGCAAGGGCAATAAGATCAGGAGCACTTTGCGACTCCGCATAAAATTTAGATTCATGAATGATTTTGCTTAATACGCCACGATAGGGCACAAAGATAGAAAAGCCGTTGAAATAATTTATGCATTAAACTTCATGCCCAGACGATTGTTTAAGGTTAAATGTAAGTCATGAAACCTGTTTTAACCGATTCCGAACTCCATCTGGCCATTCCTACCCTAAAAGCATGGAAAATTGAAAACGACCACCTGGTCAAACACTTTCGTTTTGCCGACTTTTCTGAAGCGTTTGCTTTTATGAGCAGGGTTGCTCTCTTATCTGAAAAGTTGAATCACCATGCCCACTGGCTGGCGGTGTACAACAAGGTAAGTCTGAGCCTTCAAACCCACGAATCCGGAGGTATCACTGAAAAAGACCTCGAATTTGCCCGAATGGTCGATGATTTTGCCGATTAACGCCGGCCTGCTGACTTAATATTGCTCATTCTCGTTGGGGAAGTCGCCCGATTTCACATCACCCACATACTGGCCCACTGCTGTTTTCACGGTATCGTAGAGGTTGAGGTAGCGACGCAAAAACCGAGGATGAAAATCTTTGGTAATGCCCAATAAGTCGTGGCTCACCAAGACCTGACCATCGCAGCCACCGCCTGCACCAATTCCTATGACCGGAATGTGCAGCTCCTTACTTACCTTTTCCGCCAGACTTGCCGGGATTTTTTCCAGCACCAGCGCAAAACACCCGGCCTCCTGTAAAACCTGGGCATCTGCTATCAGCTTGTCTGCCTCTTCTTCTTCCCTTGCCCTCACCGAATACGTACCGTATTTATAAATGCTCTGCGGCATCAGTCCCAAATGCCCCATCACCGGAATGCCGGAGTTGATGATTTTTTCCACTGCTTCTTTTACCTCTGTCCCACCCTCTAATTTCACACCATGGCCACCACTCTCCTTCATAATGCGGATCGAAGATTCCAATGCCTTGGTAGGATTGCTTTGATAATACCCAAACGGAATGTCGACCACCACCAGGGCCCTGCTCACCCCTCTCACCACTGACTGGGCATGGTAGATCATTTGATCCAGGGTAATAGGCAGGGTTGTCTCATGACCCGCCATCACATTAGAAGCCGAGTCACCCACCAGGATGATGTCTACCCCTGCATCGTCATAGATCCGCGCCATGCTAAAGTCGTACGCCGTGATCATGGCTATTTTTTCTCCATCCTCCTTCATTTGCTGAAGTATGTGGGTGGTAATGCGCTTAACATCTTTGAGTGCGGTTGACATGGTATGATTTTGGGCAAAGATAGGGAATTTTGGGGTATCCGGGAACCGCTGTCCGGCAACCGCTGTCCGCTGTCCGCTGTCCGGGAACCGCTGTCCGGGAACCGCTGTCAGCTGTCCGCTGTCCGGGAACCGCTGTCCATTGTCTGCTGTCCGCTGTCCGCTGTCCGCTGTCGGCTGTCCGCTGTCTGCGGTCAGCGGTGAGCCGTAAGCGGTGAGCCGTATGCCGTACCCGTCGCATAACAAATTCCACACTTTTGACTAACTTGCAGCATATTTCATTCGGCGCAGGTATTGGCTTGGAAAGTCTGGGATAGACCAAACCAAGCAATAAACATGAAACCTACCTATTACCCAGTTGAAGCCATGACCCCGTTTGCGGAGAGTCTTTTGTGGCAAATTAATCGCGAATATTATCAACACGTAGGCATAGAGGCCTGGACCAGCGGACTGGTCCCGCACCACCTAACCAGTAATGCCATGGTGGGAAAGACCTATGCCTCACTCATTCTGGGCTTATTGACAGATTTAAGCTTACAGGGTAAATTTGAGGAGAAGGTCTACATCGTTGAGTTGGGGGCCGGCCATGGAAGGTTGGGATTCTACATCTTGCAGGAATTAGAAATCATGGCAGAGCAGAGTGCCATTGAGTTGCCTCCTTACTGTTATGTATTGAGTGACATAGTCCAGAAAAACCTCGATTTTTTTGATGACCACGAAAACTTCCAGGGCTATTTTCAAAAGGGACAGCTGGATCTGGCTTATCTGGATGCCATGGTGGATGAAGACATTGTGCTTGTAAAATCGGGAGTTGTGCTCAGTAAGGGAATGTTGCACCAGCCGGTTGTAGTGATAGCCAATTATTTTTTTGATTCCATACCCCAGCATTTGTTTTACCTGCGGCAGGGCACAGTTGCCTCTTGCCAGGTAGCACTAGAAGCCGATGTTCCTGTTGAAGAAGTGGAAGCGGGCACCCTCCTGCCCCACCTGCGACTCAGGTATGACACCCGACCCTCGGCCCTGCCCTTTTTTAATGACGACATTCCGGATCAGGTATTGGCAAGCTATGCGCAGACCATGCAGGAAACATGTTTACTATTGCCCCTAGCCGGCATGAGCTGCCTCACCCGGATGCGCAATTTATCTACGGCTGGTGCAATGGTGCTCACCATGGACAAAGGCAATCACCTGGCTGCCTTGCTGGATCACCGCCCCATGCCCGATTATGTGACCCACGGTAGTTTTTCATTAAATGTCAACTACCATGCCCTGGCTCAGTATACCGAGCTGTCAGGTGGTACCGCCCTGTTTCCGGAAGCCTCCAATTTTAACTTAGAGCTGGGCTGCCTGCTGTGGCTGGGAGATAGCAACGGCTGGAAGTCGACCTTAGCCGCCTACACCCGTTTTGTTGATGACTATGGTCCCGACGATTTTTTCAGCCTCACACGCATGGTCTATCCCCTGGCCGATAAACTTACCCTCAGAGATACCATAGCCCTGCTCCGATTGAGTGGCTATGATTCGGTATTTTTTATCAATCTTTTACCCTGGTTCAAACAACAGGTCAAACAAGTCACCTACCCAGAAAGGAGTCGCATCTCAGAGACCTTGCACAAGATATGGAAGCGCTACTTCCACCTGAACGACACCCTCGACCTCGCCTTTGAAATGGCAGGCATCTTTTACGATCTGGGTTATTATGATCACGCCCTCCTCTTTTTTGGTCACAGTGAAAAAAGATTTGGCGCCAGTGAAGATAGTCGTTACAATACTGCCCTGTGCCTATATCAACTCAAGCGCGATGAAGAACTCATTCGTTTAATAGATACCACCCTAATCGAATATCCCCACTTTCAGCGTATGGAAGAGCTGAAGAAGCTGGAGTTGTGATGATGCCGGCAACCTTGGTATTCGGGACCTGTCCCTATGCCGGCAAAGCCAGTGTAGGGAACGGAGCACTTGTCCCTACGCCAAGATATTGGTGTAGGGATCCGGCACTTGTCCCTTATACTTATGGGAAACTTGCAATAGCGGTGTTTGTCGTTTGACCGAAGTGGGCAGTCATGCCAATATTGATTGCAAGTTACACTTGTCCCTTATACTTAAGGGAAACTTGCAATAGCGGGTGCACACATTTATTTGGTTGCTGCCATCTGTCAGATCATAGTGGACTTAACTTATTCCAGCGAGCTGTTTTAAGTTTGCAACTTAAAACAGATATTAGAATTACTGCAAATCTTATCTTTACAACAAATTCATCAGGATGGGAGATTTTTCATCAAACGGATAAAGCAGATATGCCAATTTTGATTCCCTTATACTTAAGGGAAACTTGCAATAGCGGGTGCATACATTTATTTGGTTGCTGCCATCTGTCAGATCATAGTGGACTTAACTTATTCCAGCGAGCTGTTTTAAGTTTGCAACTTAAAACAGATATTGGTATATCTGCAAGTCTTATCTTTACAACAAATTAATCAAGATAGGAGATTTTTCATTAAACGGATAAAGCAGATATGCTAATTTTGATTCCCTTATACTTAAGGGAAACTTGCAATTGCAGCACCATAGAGAAAACAAAATTATCCGGAAGAAATATCGATGACATATACAATCAAATAGTGACAAAATATGGATTATAAAAAGACAGAAAGATTTCAACACGGTGATATAATTTTAATAAATTTAAGACCATATCTTCCCTATTATACAATTGGTAAAGTTATTGACTATTCCTATAAATTTTATAACACGTATGAAAGTGTTTTCATACATGTATCCAATAAAGTGAGTTCAGATAGCAATTTTGAAATATCGGATGACTTTTTTTATCCAGACAATCTTCTTCTTTATCCTATTAATATAAGAGAAATTAATGAGGCAAATAAATTTTCAAAATTCGTTTCTAAAATTGATATGGCTATTGTTAAGGCAGAAGAATATTTAGAAGATATAATTTATTATTATGACGATGATTATTCAGCCATTCCTAATGGCAAATTGATATATTCCTTGAGTAAATCTTTGTGCCAAAGTTTGTCCGAAAATGAGCAAAAAGAATGTTCACATTTTTCTCAGGGTGCAATTGAACTTTCAATTGTACAACTCAAAATTGTTTACGAAATACTTAAAATCAAACAAATACGACCTGAAAATATACCAGGCTTAGACAACAAAAGCCATGAAATATTAAATGAATATTGCAATAAAATTGGCCAAAATGACAATGTATTTATAAATATGAATAAACATGAAAAATTTAGATCCATATATAAAATGCAAATTTATAAATCAAATTATTTTACTAAATATTTAGAAATATCAGAAAAATCTTTTGAAAAAGGTAAAATAGTGTTTAATTCTTGTTTAATCTATGACACTGTCAAGGATTCATTTAATAAATTTAATATAATTCCAATTCCACTATTTTGGAAGTATCTGCTGTGGAATCAGTTTCGAAATAGTAAGCCAGGCAATTCAGGAAGCGTCGAAATAAATAGTTTCTATGCATCAGCTGCATATTTGAATATTAATATGCGCAAAGAAAGTCATAAAATATTGGTACTAGATTACATAAACCAACTTCTAATCGACAACAAAGAATTAACCAAAGCCCTATCTGCCTTTGATCAAGGTTTTAAAAATGCACTATTTCTTAAACCAAAGGAGTATATAAGATCTATCATTGGTTGTTTGAAATTTTTTGACTATTCCTATTATAAGGAATATTTGACCATGTTTTTTTGCATGAACAAGACGGATAACTATGAAGCATTGCAGGTAGACATTAATGGCTTTGTGGCACTCAATCCAGATGTTAAACCTAATATTTCGTCTGTAGTTTCAGAACTATATCAGCAAAATGTTATTGATTTTATTGTAAAACTAGCACCAAAGGTAAAGGACAAGGTGATGGTCCATTTTGTCGAAAGATCCATCATTATCAGTCATGTCAAAGAAAAACAAGTCATTCTTTTTTTTAGATTTTTTAAATCTCTATTCAAAAACAGGGGTCATTTTACTGAGTTTATTAATTTATTAGATAGTCCGAATTATTCAAATAATGTTGATGATTTTTTAAATGAATATCAACAAAATATCTCCAAGAAAGTGGCTAAGGAAAATCTGCCACTTGATGAAGACAAATACTGGCATATCATTGAAAATGTCAATGCAAATATGGAGAGCGAAGAAGATTATTATGAAGCATTAGTAAATGTATTATCGGAATTTGATGCTGCCACTATATTACAATTTGGTATTCGTACAATGGTACTGGAAAGAATGGCACAATCTGCCGATTTGTGGAGGGCAGCGCACATTTTGAAATCAGGTTGTTCAGATGATGCTTTTGAAGGATTTAAAAGATGGCTTATTATCCAGGGCAAAGAAGTTTTTGAGTCTGCCATTCAAAACCCGGATAGTTTAAGTCAATATGATTTCAATGATGACTGGGACTATGAATTTGAAAAATTAGCTGATGTACATGTTGAGGCATTTGAGAACAAGTTCCTGAGAGAAGCAGAGGAATACATCAGCTATAGCAAGGTGGGAAAGTATGCCAAGTCCAAAATTCTTGATATGGAAGACAAGCACTTTGAAGATGCCATTTTGAAGAAAAAATGCCCAAAATTGTTTGAAAAATACATTTCGAATCTGGAGAGTGAGTAAAGAGTTATGGATAGTCTTGTATTTGCTTTTTCTCGTTGGAACGATGTGGGCAATGAGGCTAATAATGATTGCAAGTTACACTTGTCCCTTATACTTAAGGGAAACTTGCAATAGCGGGGACAGTATATTAAATTTAAAGTTGTATTTTTGGGAGACAAGCGAGATATTGATTTGATTAAGTTTTAGCCACCAAGATGGGAGTCATACGAGAAATTGTTTACAAGTTACTTTCATAAAAAACGACACTTAGTGGTGAGTGAATCTCGATTTTTGCTATAAAATAAGAGCATACCAATGGTAAAACAATTTTTAATAACAACTTTATTGGCCTTCAATGCAATTATAGTATTTCCAACTATAGGGCAAAGTTTGACAGATCGTGAAGCAATTATCCAAACTCTTGCAGGCAAAAATATTGATGGCAAATTTGCTTGGCGGCCAACTGATCGTGCGTTAAAAAAATTGGCGGTAGAAATCATCTTAGATAATGACACTGAAATTACAGAAGATGGTTTATGTTTAGTTTCTAATATACTTACAGGAGATGAGTATGATGATATTAATGATTCCATTTTCGTAAATACCCTAGTATCTAAAATCGAACCCAGCAGATTAATTAACAATTGTGGAATGGTTAGGTCACATTTTAATCGAAGATTATACAATACAATTTCTCTAAAAAAATTAAAAACTTTAACGCAAGCCGATGAAGTTCTTAAGTGGCAGAGTTGGACTCCTTATTATTTATGCTATTTAGGTTTTACAGAAGTTGAGGCCTCTATAATTTTTTTAAAGAAAAATATAACAGCGGTAAATCAGCTTCATTACTCTTTAAATAAGGAATACCATCGTTTCGATACCCTGGATTTGAATATATGTCTATCTCGTTTGGGAAAATATAGTGATTCATTGGTAATTCAGCAAATAGACCAAAGATCGCATGCAGGCTATAGCAGACATTACATGAGCTATATCCAACTGTTGTCAAAAGTGAGAACAATTCAATCGTTCCAAAAATTAGGCGAATTATTAGTTTCAGATTTAAATTATATTAATTCCGAAGAAAGAACACACATCAAACAAGCAGTGTTGTCTTCATTTTTAGTTTATGTTAAAAATTTTCCAGATAAGTCAAGCAAATTCCATGAAACGTCAGACATGTGGACGTTTGTTAAGTTTTCCAAAGTATGGGGAAAAGACTATTCTACCGATGAATACATGGAGATGGCCCAAAAATGGTACATAGAGAACAAAGACAATTTGGTATTGGATATGGATAAATATTAGTATCCGGGTACTTGTCCCTACAGAGCACCGTCGGTGTCGGGATCGGAGGGATCGGAGGTATCCGGGAACGGAGGATGAGGGATTTGTCATTAAACGGCCTTTGCTGTTATGCCAATATGAATTCCCTTATACTTAAGGGAAACTTGCAATAGCGGGGACGGTTTATATTAAATTTTAAGTTGTATTTTTGGGAGACAAGCGAGAGCACAATCTGCTGATTTGTGGAGGGCAGCGCACATTTTGAAATCAGGTTGTTCAGATGATGCTTTTGAAGGATTTAAAAGATGGCTTATTATCCAGGGCAAAGAAGTTTTTGAGTCTGCCATTCAAAACCCGGATAGTTTAAGTCAATATGATTTCAATGATGACTGGGACTATGAATTTGAAAAATTAGCTGATGTACATGTTGAGGCATTTGAGAACAAGTTCCTGAGAGAAGCAGAGGAATACATCAGCTATAGCAAGGTGGGAAAGTATGCCAAGTCCAAAATTCTTGATATGGAAGACAAGCACTTTGAAGATGCCATTTTGAAGAAAAAATGCCCAAAATTGTTTGAAAAATACATTTCGAATCTGGAGAGTGAGTAAAGAGTTATGGATAGTCTTGTATTTGCTTTTTCTCGTTGGAACGATGTGGGCAGTTATGCCAATATCGATTGCAAGTTACAAACTTGCAATAGCGGTATTTTTCGTTTGAACGAGGTGGGCAGTCATGCCAATATGGATTGCAAGTTGCACTTGTCCCTTAAACTTAAGGGAAACTTGCAATAGCGGTATTTGTCGTTGGAACGAGGTGAGCAGTCATGCCAATACTGATTGCAAGTTACACTTGACCCTTATACTTAAGGGAAACTTGCAATAGCGGGGTGAAAGATTTTTTTGTCGTCTACACTGTCCTGTTATATTGGACTTAACTCATTCCATCGAGCTGTTTTAAGTTTGCAACTTAAAACAGATATTGGTATATCTGCAAGTCTTATCTTTACAACAAATTCATCAGCATGGGAGATACTGGATATAAAATTAGAGACCCATACGGTTTATATTTTCTAACCTTCACAATTGTGGGCTGGCTTGATGTTTTCACTCGAAAAGAAACGAAACAAATTTTAATTGATTCATTCAAATACTGTATTGAAAATAAGGGTTTGGTATTATATGCTTATGTCATAATGACGAATCACGTACACATCATTGCCAGAGCAGATAAATCAACAACAGGTTTATCGGATATTATCAGAGACTTAAAGAAATTCACTTCCAAAGCCATTTTAAATTGGGTGAAAGAAAGCAATAAAGAAAGTAGAAAAGAGTGGATGCACATGGTATTTCAATATCACGCCAAATACAATACGAACAATAGTGAATATCAGGTTTGGGAGCAAAATAATAGAGCAAAAGAAATTGTTCTTCCCAGATTTGCAAGACAAAAATTAAATTACATACATTACAATGCAGTTCGCGCCGGTTATGTTGACAGGCCTGAAGATTATCCATATTGCAGCTATAGGGCATATTACGATGAACAACGGGATATTTTACTAAAGGTTGAAATATTGGATTTTGGATCAGAAGAAGGGTTTATATTCGTTGTTTGACCGGGTTAGGCAGTTATACCTATATCGATTGCAAGTTACACTTGTCCCTTAAACTTAAGGGAAACTTGCAATAGCGGGGTTTTGTCGTTTGAACGAGGTGGGCAGTCATGCCAATATTGATTGCAAGTTACAAACTTGCAATAGCGGTATTTGTCATTGGAACGAGGTGGGCAGTTATGCCAATATGGATTCCCTTATACTTAAGGGAAACTTGCAATAGCGGGGTTTTGTCGTTTGAACGAAGTGGGCAGTTATGCCAATATTGATTGCAAGTTACACTTGTCCCTTATACTTATGGGAAACTTGCAATAGCGGTATTTGTCGTTTGAACGGGGTGGGAAGTCATGCCAATACTGATTGCAAGTTACACTTGTCCCTTATACTTAAGGGAAACTTGCAATAGCGGTATTTGTCGTTGGAACGAGGTGAGCAGTGAGGCTAATATAGATTGCAAGTTGCACTTGTCCCTTATACTTAAGGGAAACTTGCAATAGCGATATTTGTCGTTTGACTGAAGTGGGCAGTTATGCCAATATCGATTGCAAGTTACACTTGTCCCTTATACTTGAGGGGAACTTGCAATAGTGGGGTGAAAGATTTTTTTGTCGTTTGCACTGCCCTGTTATATTGGACTTAACTCATTCCATCGAGCTGTTTTAAGTTTGCAACTTAAAACAGATATTGGTATATCTGCAAGTCTTATCTTTACAACAAATTCATCAGCATGGGAGATACTGGATATAAAATTAGAGACCCATACGGTTTATATTTTCTAACCTTCACAATTGTGGGCTGGCTTGATGTTTTCACTCGAAAAGAAACGAAACAAATTTTAATTGATTCATTCAAATACTGTATTGAAAATAAGGGTTTGGTATTATATGCTTATGTCATAATGACGAATCACGTACACATCATTGCCAGAGCAGATAAATCAACAACAGGTTTATCGGATATTATCAGAGACTTAAAGAAATTCACTTCCAAAGCCATTTTAAATTGGGTGAAAGAAAGCAATAAAGAAAGTAGAAAAGAGTGGATGCACATGGTATTTCAATATCACGCCAAATACAATACGAACAATAGTGAATATCAGGTTTGGGAGCAAAATAATAGAGCAAAAGAAATTGTTCTTCCCAGATTTGCAAGACAAAAATTAAATTACATACATTACAATGCAGTTCGCGCCGGTTATGTTGACAGGCCTGAAGATTATCCATATTGCAGCTATAGGGCATATTACGATGAACAACGGGATATTTTACTAAAGGTTGAAATATTGGATTTTGGATCAGAAGAAGGGTTTATATTCGTTGTTTGACCGGGTTAGGCAGTTATACCTATATCGATTGCAAGTTACACTTGTCCCTTATACTTAAGGGAAACTTGCAATAACGGTATTTGTCGTTTGAACGGGGTGGGCAGTCATGCCAATATTGATTGCAAGTTACAAACTTGCAATAGCGGCAAATTGAAAGGTGTTTTGTCGTTTGAACGAGGTTGGCAGTTATGCCAATATGAATTGCAAGTTACAAACTTGCAATAGCGATTGGATAACATAATTCAGTGTTTTCTAGGACAAATGCACACATATATTTGGTTGCTGACCTCTGTCATATCAAAGTGGACTTAACTTATTCCAGCGAGAGCGATAAGCGGTGAGCGGTGAGCGGCCTGTCTAACTGGCGTTAGCCAGGTAGATGAGCGGTGAGCGGTGAGCGCTTAACGCTCCGCACTTTTTTTAAACACCCCAAAGCCTACTTGCATTCCTACGCTGTAGTGGTATCTATCATAGGGGAACCAGGACTGGCCCAGGTGGAATGATCTGTGGAGTTGGGCGTTGAAGCGGATGTACTTATAGCCCAATCCTGCCTGGACGCCGGGTTCCGCAAAATAATGGGTATTATCGGCTCGGAGGCGGTGGGCAAGGATGTCATTTTGGCCATCTACACTACTGGTTATGTTGTAATAATTCATCTGGTTGAAACGAAACATAACAGATAAAGAAACGAGATCATCACGCAGTGTGGCTGATGATTGTAGGCCTACTCTCCAAAAGTCAGCATCGAGTTTGTGGATATATGACAAGTTATTAATATCATTATCCTGACTTCTGTGGTATAGGCTGCCCATACCCAGTGTGCCATAACTCTCCAGGATAAAACTTTTAGGGGCATGGTAGTAGCCCGCACCCACCTCAAGTCCTGCGGCACCACCATATAAAAAATGTGTGTGGTAGTCGCGACTCTCAGTGTTGTAATAATTGGCCAGGATGCCCAGGTTTTTGTTGACAGCGTAAGCGGTTTGAAAATTAAAACCACCCAGACCAACAGCTGCAGAAGCTCGTAAGTCTCCCTTCTTTTGCAGTTCAGGCACATTGATGCGATTGGGAATGTAGAGGGTGGTGCAGCTGTTTATAATAAATGTTAGGCATAGTGCCATTGTATAGTTTCTCATTGTTAGCGTTTTTAAAATTAATAATGCCTGCCATTGACTGTCGTCTGGCAATATGCAGTGTATTAAATTGGGTAAGTGTATAGTTTGGGTGCGCGTATCAGTTTGAAAAAATTGTAGTTATTTGTATCATTTTCATAAGGCTAAAAATGCAGTGGGTCCGCGTTATGAAGGAAGAATACATGTGATTTAAATCTTAATATAAAATTTATCTAGTGTGTTAGAGACTTAACCCTACCAACGCCGATTCATTTCATGAATTCTAGCATGTCGCTTTCAATTATTTCATCTAAACGGATGCTTATTATTTTCCGTTGCAAAATCAAAAACAAAGTTATATAGGCTTAATCTCATCTTTCTTTTTTGATTTGATAGCCGGGAAGGATAGCTGAATGCCTGCACTGTAGTTGACCTTATTGTAGTTATAATAATCATTTTGATTCAAATTAAAACTTTTTTGATATTGAACATTAAATCGCACATGTTTAAATCCAATTCCAATTTGAAATACTGGTTCTAAAAAGTTATAATTTGAATTAAGGTTAAGAAATTCGCGCAAATTCTGACTTCCTGAATACATGTTTCCTGTAATATTTGTATACTGTATATTTGTAAATCTTAATCCTCCTGAAACTGAGAGTAAATCATGTTGAAATGTTAAAGTAGACTGTACTCCTAATTTTGAAAAATCAGCATCTAATTTTCCATCTTCGTCTTCAATTGTTGAATTTATAAATTCTGCTCTATTAAAAAAACTACCTCGTCCAATCGTAGCATAATTTTCAAATATTAAATGTTCCTTTTTTACAAAATAGCCTCCTCCTATCTCCAATAAACGACCACCTCCAAGTTCAAAATTTGTATCACTTGTTCTAGATGAAATATTTGCATAATTGCACATTAACCCAAAATGATTTGTAATTGCATATGCTGTTTGAGCTTCAAAATCTATGTATCCTTTGGCTACAGAAATTTTGAAATCCTTTTTTTTACTTAGTTCTGGAATATTAACTCTATTGGGAGAATAAAACTCAGGCGTACAGCCCATGATTGTAATTACGCTTAGAAGTAGGACTATCTTGTTCATTTTTATAACATTTTAAAAGGAGGGAGCCTATAGCCCCCTCCCAAGGATTTATTTAATAATAATTAGTTTTTGCTCAAATACTTTTTGGTACGACTTGTTTTTAAACACCAATGAATAAACACCATTGCTTAAAAATGATAAGTCGAGTTTTTGTTGGGTTCTCAAAGCAGTTACCATCCTGCCATACACATTGTAGATATACACCAGACCATAATCCTGTTCATTGTAAATATCTACATTGAGGTGGCCAGAGGATGGGTTGGGGTACATGTACATTTTTGAAGTCAATTCCTGCAAGCCTGTAGTAGTTGCGTCTGCACCAGTCTGACCCACCGGTTTGTTGCTGCTGCCCGGAGAAACGATGATTTCAACATCGTTGCACACCTGACCGCAACCAGGAACGTCCATACAGTAGGTCAATGTGGTGGAACATGGTTCTTCGTCGCCATTCGTAATAATTTCAATTTCACCTCCATTGAATAAAAATTCAACACCACATCCAGGACTGCTTAAGGTACTTACACTATTCAGTTCAAATGGGGTGCAAAAATTTTGATTTTCCGGCTGTTCCACGTAAAAGATGATGGGTTGTGTACCAAGCCCGGTTTGGTCTAAAATCAAACATTTGGTTTGATAAACAGGTACATAGTTCAGATGTTCAAGTAAGAATGGTAAAGAGCCTGGTTGTTGACCTGTTGAAATATCATTGTGATCACTGTCTTTATCATCAAAATAAACTGCATCAAAAGGCGAACCAGGAAGTAAATACCCACTGCCATTTGGTATAGCCTGGTTGAAAAAATTATTGTACGCTTGATCAGGACTCATGCCTAAAGCACTAAAAGTTGGAATAAAAGTAAATGGTGCACTAACTTTAAAATCTACTATTTTTACTTTAAATCCTAATTCACATCTTACCACTTCTCCTCTTTTAAACGCGCCAAAATACTTATCTAAATTAAATGGAGATCCTGGGCAACTGTCATACTCCCTATCTTCTCGGATGCTCTTTATAACAGTAAATTTGTCATTTGCAATTTCACAGCTATTACCATACCCCGATGCTATAGTATATATTTTGTCAACTATATATGCTGGCGCAGAATTTCCTTTTAAGAAAGTCTGAAATCTACATTGACTATAAATAATAGGATTGTCTGCCACAAAGAAAAATTCCAAAAATGTTGATTTTGGTGCAACATTAGTAGATTGACCATTACCAGATCCATCGGCAATTGAAATAATTTTTTTGACTTCCTTTGGCTTGAAACCAAGTAATTCAAGTTCAAGGTCAAAAGCATCTTTGAATTTATGTTGGTCTGCAAAATAAATCTCACCTTTTAACTGGTCGTAAGTGTGGTTAAGAACAAGTTGTCTTGCGGCAGGTGCATTGGCACTTAAATGTATGGCTCCTAATGTGTTACTTGAATTGCGATTTTTATCTGCATAAGACTGGACAGCAGGAGATGCATTAGCTCCTGTCCATGGAGAGTCAGCAGAAACGAAAACCTGAAGATTGTGTTTTCCGTATTGAGAATTTAAGTTTTGCTCCCAATACATGAGTCCATAACGAATAATCTGTCCACCCATGCTTGGACCTATAGCTGCTTCAATTGACTCAACTCCTTGATCCTGCCTTAGGGACCTCACAAGCTCAATAAATGCAAATGCATTCCGTTGTATAAAATCTGCACCTCCAGCAAAATCTGCAACAATCAGATCATATCCCCCATCCCAAAGCAGCGAAATTAAGTCATTACCTCCAGCATGTTTAATAATTTCATCTATTCCTCGATTACTTAAAAAATCGATACCATCAGTTAATATTATCGGTTTGGTCACTTTGGTGTGAAATGGATTTAAATAAACCGCAGTTCTAACTTGGCCATATGACCCATAAACTGCTCTATTTATGGTTGTTGTATAAAAATCATCTAAATCATATTCATTGACTCCCCAAATTTCTAAAAATTCACCATTTCCAAGGTGTATACTTTCAACTACTTCGTATACAACTAAATGTCTATAAGGTTCCGGATTCGCATACTCAATTGTTGCCGTGTAGGGTTGGCCATTACCCGGTTGGTTGTAATAGGTTGGCAGAATGAGGCATTCTTCGTCTAACTCGGGTAAGTGGGGAGTAGGACTTGTGGGTGGATTGGTGGGGGGAGTTGTAGGTTTGACGGGAGGTCTCATCCTTTTTACGGGAGGACCCATGATGGGATCGTCGTATTTGTAGGTGAGTTTGAAAGTAGGACCATTTTTTAATCCTATCTCCCAGTGGTTGAGGGCCAGGTCGTAATCGCTCATAGTATAGGTGAGATTGCCCTGACGGGGACTGAACTCTGCGATCAGCCTGCCTGTACGATCGGTAATGCGGATAAAGCTGACATGGGTCATGATGGGCCCACTCCAATCAACTGAAACGGGAACTGCAGATTCGTCTTCTATGTCATTAGGCATGACAATACCTGCAAACAACAGCTGTTCTTTGGTGAGATCATTTTGATATTTTCTTGCGCTCATAGGTCGGGTGGCCTCGGTTTCGGATAAAAAGTTTTCAATAACGTCTTGTCTGGTGCCTTCTTTAAAGACCAGGGTGTTTCTGAGGTCGAAATAAAGCTGGGCGGCTTTTTGCTCTTCTGCTTTACCCCTCAGTGAGGCAAAAAGGTCGATGGGGGCAAGCAGGTGGAGGGAGGTGTCGGTGTTGGAATGGTAGTACTGCATGTAGGTCTCGAGCCATTCTTCGGTAGCGTACGTCTTTCCTTCTTCATAGTAGGTGGCCTTGTAGTCGTCTGATCCTTTAATGGTGGGAACCACAATGTCAGGTGTCTTTGTGTTCTGTGCACAGAGGGAGCCGGTCAGTACCACCAGCCATAGTAAAATAATTTTTTTCATCATGTTTGAATTTTAGGTGATTAATAATGCAAATTTGCATCAGGTTTTTGACGCTTTTGTGTACAATTTTTCTAAATTGTATATTTATTTTTATAATATGTATATTCTTTTGCCTCTAGCCCAGCCGAAACTTACTAATTTGTACAATCGGTAAAACCCAAGGCGCTTTCTTCATTTTGAACACCAAGTCCCCATCTTTTCAAAATCAAAAGCATTTTTATCTCGTCAGAGGCAATATCAGGTTCAAATTTTAAACCAAATAATTGATAATGATATTTATACATATACAATAAGATAATAATATACGCATGTGTCAAAATAATCAGTAGCGGAAAACCACTTTTTGACAAGGGTGGGCAATGGAGAAGCTGGGGCAAAAATTGTAACTTTGGGGTTTTTAATACCAGCCGGTGACACAAAAAACTGAGATCAAACAGACGCCCCTGATGGCGCAGTACTACAAGCTGAAGGCCAAACACCCGGATGCCATCTTGCTGTACCGGGTGGGCGATTTTTATGAAACGTTTGGTGATGATGCCAAGGTCACCGCAGAAGTGCTGGGCATCGTACTTACCTCGCGCAACAATGGAGGATCTGATATGCCGCTGGCGGGCTTTCCCTTTCACTCTCTGGATGTGTACCTGCCCAAGCTGGTCAGAGCGGGCTATCGGGTAGCAATCTGTGAACAACTGGAGAAACCATCCAAAGAAAAAAAAGTGGTAGATAGGGGCATCACCGATGTAATCACACCGGGACTTGCCATTGCTGATTCTATGCTCGATCGCAAGGCCAACAACTACCTGGCTTGTATTTATTATACCAATGCCAACCACCACGGCCTGGCCTTTATCGACATCTCAACCGGAGAATTTGTACTTACAGAAACGGATACCGAAGGACTCACCAAACTCATGGATGGCTTTCAACCTTCGGAAGTCATTTATGCACGGGGCTATGCCGCCTATACAGATGAATTGTTTGGAAACCGATATTATACCTATGCCCTCGACGACTGGATCTTTGGCTACGACTTTGCCCGGGAAAGATTGCTCGAAAATTTTAAGGTACAAAACCTCAAGGGTTTTGGTGTAGAGGAGTATTCCCTGGGACAAGTAGCCGCAGGGGCCATCCTTTATTACCTCAGCGCAACGCAAAATAAAAATACAGGACACATCAATTCCATCCAGCGACTGCCTTCGGATGAGTATATGTGGCTGGACCGTTTTACCATTCGCAACCTGGAACTGGTGCAATGCATCCACGATTCGGGTCGCTCTCTGCTGGATGTGCTGGACCACACATCCTCCGCCATGGGAGCCCGCATGCTGCGCAAGTGGATTCTGATGCCGCTGCTGGATGTTAGTCGCATCAGCGCCCGCCACGACATGGTGGCATATTTTTTTCACCACGAAGCCCTGACGCTGGAGATCGACAGCTACATCAAACAAATAGGCGATCTGGAACGCATCATTTCGAAGGTGAGCATGGAAAAGATCAATCCGAGAGAGGTGTTGCAATTGCGCAAGGCCCTTGAATTTACCCAACCGATCCGCGAGCGCCTGCTCTCTTCTGAGCTGGCTCCGATGGTGCGATTGGGGGAACAGATGAATCCCTGTGCCAGTGCGGTAGACCTGATCGCACGCGCCATTGATGCAGATGCTCCGGCCCTTCTGGGCAAGGGAGATACCATTCAGGCAGGGTACGACAGTGAGCTGGATGAGCTCCGGCACATCATCCGCAACTCCAAAGAACTGCTGCTGGAGGTACAACAAAAGGAAATAGAACGCACGGGCATACCCACCCTCAAAATTGGTTTTAATAGTGTATTTGGTTACTATCTTGAAGTGACCAATAAGTACAAACATTTTGAAAACATACCCCCGGATTGGGTGCGCAAACAATCTTTGTCGAATGCCGAACGATATGTAACGGACGAATTAAAAAAGCTGGAAGACAAGATTCTGCATGCCGAAGAGCGTATCCTGGATCTGGAGACAAGGCTGTACAACGAGCTGGTGCAGGCCCTCAAAGAATATGTGCCACCCATCCAGTGGAATGCCCGACTGATAGCAGAGGCCGACTGTCTGATCTCTTATGCCAAAGCAGCATCCAAAAACAACTATGCCCGTCCGGAGGTCAACGAAGGGCTGGTGATCGACATACGCCAGGGCAGGCATCCGGTGATAGAACAACAGCTGAGGCTGGATGAAAAGTACATTGCCAATGACACCGTGCTCGACAACGACGGCACCCAAATCATGATGATCACGGGGCCCAACATGTCGGGTAAGTCGGCTGTGTTGCGGCAAACGGCGCTCATTGTGCTCATGGCTCAGGCCGGTAGTTTTGTGCCGGCGTCTGGTGCTACCCTGGGCATTGTAGATAAGTTATTTACGCGTGTTGGGGCTTCTGACAATATCTCCAGTGGCGAGTCTACCTTTATGCTCGAAATGAATGAGACCGCCAGCATTATGAACAACGTATCTGAGCGATCGCTGATTTTATTGGACGAAATAGGCCGGGGTACCTCTACTTATGATGGTATCTCCATCGCCTGGTCGCTGGCAGAATTTTTGCACAACAACGGCAAGGCCAGGCCTAAGACCTTGTTTGCAACGCACTACCACGAGCTCAACGAGCTGGCCACTACCCTACCCCGCATTAAAAATTACCACGTAGCCACCCGCGAAGTAGGCAATAAGGTGATCTTTTTGCGAAAGCTTACCGAAGGAGGAAGCGAACACAGCTTTGGTATCCACGTGGCGGCTATGGCCGGAATGCCCGCTTCTATCATAGATAGAGCCAACGAAATACTGACGGAGCTGGAGCATAAATCCATAGAGAGCCAGCCCCGCGACCTGCGCAAAAAAGTAAGCAAACTGCCGCCTTCTGCCTATCAGTTGTCGATCTTTGAAAGCCACGACCCTACAGCAGGGAAGATCAAAACCATACTGCAGGAGCTCGATCTTACTACCATGACACCCATAGAATGTATGCTTAAGCTGAATGAGTTGAAAAAACTTATTGAGCAAGGTTGAGCAAACAATTGACATAACGCAGACCGTTTATTTTCGGGCAAGTTTCCTTGCAAAAGCAGCACTTTTGGTGTTTTGTGTATCTTTAATACTGAAAAACAAACTTTATCACCATGCGCCACTTGCTCCTCCTCTGTTTATTGAGTTTTACTTTGATTTCTCGGGTGCAGGCCACTGAAAAACCCCAGGCCTGCAATCTGACCTCCTTTGTGGCAGAATACAACCTAAACACTTGTAATGGTGAGTTGGTAGGCATTGACTTTAATTTTACCGGCACCGAATTTGGCTTAGGCGGATTTAAGGTTATTGGACCGGAAGGCACACAGAACTATCAGCTGGGTGATGACTACATCTATTATGTATTTTCTTCCTGTAATGAGGTCATTGAACTTACCTTACAAGACATCAATGAACCCAATTGCAGTCTTACCATAGAAGTGGAGGCCCAGTGCTGTGAATGCGTAATGCAAAATATTGTTACCGAAACCAGCCTTTGCAACGGCGGTTTATTTACCCTCTTTGCAGAAATTCAGGCCACATCTGGTTCGTGTGTTACCAATGGATGGACGGTAACGGTATGTGGCAATACCTATACCATGGATGATGGTCCCGGCTATTATTTTGCTGAAGATATATTCTGCACGGATTCATTGATAGAATACCAGTTTTGCAGCATAGAAACGGGGGAGTGTTTTACCAAGCCCGGCGTTAACCCATGCTTTGGTGCCGGCCCCTGTAACCTGAGTTCATTTTCGGCAAGTTATGTTAGCAATGGTTGCTCGGGAGAAATAAAGACCATAGAGTTTAGCTATGTAGGCGCCGGTTTCGGCAGTAATGGCTATTATGTGCACAACGGCAGCCAGGAACAATTTTACGAACCGGGTGATCCTCATTTGTTTGAGACCCCGGCCAATTGTAATGGCCCGGTTCAGCTTACCATAGTTGATGCAGAAGATCCTGCCTGTTCACTTACTACGACCCTTGATCCGGCCTGTTGTCCGTGTGAAGTTAACAATGTGGAAGCAGCCACGGGCAACTGTAACAATGGCAGTTTTGCCGTGGCAGTAAGCATGGATATCATTTCAGGTTCCTGCCTGTTTGGCGACTGGACCCTAACCGTAGACAATGTCATCTATCCTCTCAATTTTGGGGGAACCAATTGGATTGCAACCGGTGTAAGTTCAAACGATTCATTGGTAGTACTTGAAATATGTAATCCGGGTGCTGCCTGGTGTGAGATCGTCATTGTGCCCAATCCCTGCTGGCAAGGTGGTGGCAGTAATTGCGAGATTACCTCCTTTTTTGCAGGTTACGACACCACTCTTTGTAATGGAGAATTGGCGGGCATACTATTTGAATTTAATGCCATTAATTTTGGCACAGGCGGCTTTACCGTCAGTAGTGGCAATACTACTCAAACGTATATGCCGGGCGACGACTACGTATTTTTTGTACCGGCCAATTGTAGCAATAATGTGGTACTTACCCTCCAGGACATCAATGACCCATCTTGTAGTGCCACTGTGGTTTTGGCAGAGGCTTGCTGCCCTTGCGAAGCAGATGTGGTGCAGGTGTGGACCGGCCCATGTGTAAATGGCAGTTTTGACGTACTGGCCAATATTGAAATCAATAGTGGATCCTGTTACTTCGGTGACTGGACCCTCACCATCAATAACGACGTATACAATCTGGATTACAATACCAATTCCTGGGTGGCCAACGGTGTTACCAGCAGTGACTCTCTGATCCAGGCATTTATCTGCCATCCGGCCACTGCCTTCTGTGAGAGCGTCAGTTTTGTCAATCCATGTTACAATGGCAATTCCGGTTGTACCATAACTTCTTTTACGGCTGAGTATTCAGAAAACCACTGTGACGGCGAATTGGCAGGCATCTTATTTAATGTACAGGGCAGCCAGTTTGGTCTCACGGGCTTTACGGTAAGCGCAGATTCCTTCAGCCAAAGTTATACCCTGGGCGACGACTTTATCTTTTTTGTGCCGGCCTTGTGCAGCGACTCGCTGGTATTGACCATCCGGGACAATGCAGACAGCAGTTGTACCGCCAGTGTTTTGCTCGGTCCAGCCTGTTGCCCTTGTATGGTAGACGACATCGTTGTAGAGCCCTTTGCATGCGTTAATGGCAGTTTTGCCATTGAAGTACTGATTGGTATAGAAAGCGGTTCATGCTTTTTTGGCCCATGGACAGCTACTGTCAACAATGTAATTTATCCTCTCACCTACAATGGACTTTCCTGGTATGCCGGAGGATTTACCTCATCAGACTCAATCGTGTTCATAGAAATATGCCACCCTGCTAGTGCCTTCTGTGAGGTCGTAGCCATAACCAACCCCTGCTGGACCGCGGCTTCCAATTGCGTGCTCACCAGCTTTACAGCATCTTATAACGCCAGTGGTTGCAATGGAGAATTGGCAGCAGTTGGCTTTGCCTTTACCGGTATTTCATTTGGAAATAATGGCTACATCCTTTCGTCCAACAATGCTACACAGGTTTACAATTTGGGTGACAGCACCCTCTTTTACCTTCCAGCTTTGTGCGGTGATTCAGTTGTGTTAACCCTTAGCGATGTATCCAATCCATCTTGCAGCCTATCTGCTTATCTGGGCCCTGCCTGTTGCCCATGTGTAGTCGATACCATTGAGGCCGAAACAGGACCTTGCATCAACGGCAGCTTTAACCTGGAAGTAGGTATTGGCATCGAAAGCGGCTCTTGTTATTTTGGCAGCTGGACCGCAACTGCGGAAGGCATTACCTACCCGCTAACACCCAACAACAATGGTGGATGGCAGGCCCAGCTCAGTCTGGTGGGCCAGTTTGTACCGGTGATCATTTGTAATACACTGGGCAACTATTGTGATACCCTGATAGTAAACAACCCTTGTTTTGCAGGCAACAACAGCTGTGGGTTTGCCATTTCATCTATGGCCTTTACCTCAGGAAGCAATGGCATCAGCGCGTCTATCAAA
The DNA here is from genome assembly GCA_937872515.1 of uncultured Bacteroidota bacterium. Lineage (GTDB taxonomy): Bacteria > Bacteroidota > Bacteroidia > Chitinophagales > Saprospiraceae > JADKBO01. The sequence goes on along the minus strand of CALMSX010000121.1, from coordinate 42,861 downwards.
CTTGACACAACGGGCAGCTGTAATACCTTGTTTACCACAGCTGTCAATGGCAGTCAACCAGATACTACAACCCTTTTTGAAGACTATGTATTTATCAATGGCTTGAGCAACTTGGTTGCCATGTTCAATATTGAGCTTTGTCATTTGGCGGATCCTGCCTTGTGCAAAGACACCCTGGTAAGTAATCCTTATTACATCAGCAAAACCGATGATCGGGAAAATAAAACAAAGATTTTCTGCCATCAAAACCAGGTAGAAATATGGAGTACCGAAAACATTGGAGTTGAAATTCTTGACCTCAATGGAAAAAAATTAGACAAATGGAAACAGCTGGCCGGAGAGCGACATAGCTGGACCAGTCCATATCCATCGGGAATTTACCTGGTACACAGCACATCCTCAAAAGGGAAAAATATATACAAGTGTATTATTGGCGACTGACGATTTTTAGTAGGGGTCGACATCAATGTTGACCCTTACCATTTTTAGCTCTTTAATTTGAGAAAAAGTATCCTTCAATTGCAAAATGTATTGTTTGGTGCGGGTAATCAGGGCATCGTCTTTTTCCAGTTTAATGACCACATTGCGGATGTATTGATTTCTCACCCTCGATATAGAGGGAACAATGGGTCCCTTTACCCTTTCCCCTAATCGGTCTTGTAGGGCCGTAGTCCACTCTTTAGCCGCCAGCTGGGTATTTTCAAGGGAAGAGTGGCGGATGTCTAAGACAATAAGCCTGCAAAAAGGAGGGAACCAAAATTGTTTTCTTTCAGCCAATTCCCGGGCAACAAAGCCATCAAAATTACCGCTTACCACTTCTTTGATAACGGGATGCTCTGCGCTGTAGGTTTGGATCATCACCTTTCCCATTTCCTGTCTGCGGCCCGCTCTGCCTGCCACCTGGGTCATCAACTGATAGGCGCGCTCTACGGCTCTGAAATCGGGAAACCGGATGAGGGCATCGGCATCAATGACTCCTACCAGCGCTACGTGATCAAAATCAAAGCCCTTGGTCACCATTTGTGTGCCTACCATAACATCCAATTCACCCCTGGCAAAAGAGAGGATGAGTTTGTCTTGCGCTGCCTTGGTGCGGGTGGTATCAAAATCGAGTCGCCCTACCCTGGCGTTAGGAAAATATTGTTTGACCACATTTTCCAATTTTTCGGTACCCAGCCCCAGTTCGCCTATGTCCGGGCTACCACAGTCAGGACAATGGCTGGGGTTCTTTTTGCGCTGCTGGCAATAGTGACAGGAAAGATCGTTAGCAAATTTATGATAAGTGAGATTCACATCACAGTTGGTGCACATGGCCGTCCAGCCGCAGTTTTTGCATTGGATGGTGGGCACATAGCCCCTTCTGTTTTGGAACAAAATTACTTGTTTACCCCTTTCCAATACAGCTGCCATGGCCCTTTGTAAGGGCACACTGAGCACAGGCTTGTACCTGCCTGTCTTGCGTTCATACACCAGGTCAACAATTTCAATCTGAGGCAGGCTCACTTCGCCAAAACGAGAGGTAAGACTCACTTTCTGAAACTTTTGGGCCTTAACATTAAAAGCAGATTCCAGAGAAGGAGTGGCTGAGCCCAGGATGATGTGGGCCTTGTACTTCATGGCCAGGTAGAGGGCCACATCTCTGGCATTGTAATGGGGGTTGGGACTTGTTTGTTTATAAGAGGCATCGTGCTCTTCATCCACGATGATAAGGCCTGCTCTGTCAAAGGGCAAAAAGATGCCGGACCGCGCCGCGATGATCAATTTTGCCTTGCCCGCGGCTTCCTTCCACACCTCTACCCTTTCCATATCGGGCATCTTGCTGTGGTACATGAGTACATTGTTGCCAAAAACTTCGAACAACCTTTCTACGATCTGAGAAGTAAGGGCAATCTCCGGTAACAGGTACAATACCTGTTTATCATTTTTCAGTGCCTCGGTGATCAGCTCGATGTAGATCCTTGTTTTTCCGGAGCCTGTAACCCCGTGCAATAATACGGGCCGGAGTTGGTCAAAGGCCTGGTGAATGAGGTGGAGGGCCTGCTGTTGATCGTTGCTGAGGGCAGGGAGTTGTATGGCATCATCATTGCCCTCTGAGATCCTGGCCACCTCTTTTTCGGAGAGGATAAAGATGCCCTTTTTTACCATGGCTCCTATTACGCTGTGGTCAACGGCCGCTCTTTGCATCAACACTGCCAGCTCCATTTCTCCGATGTCATCGCGGTCAAAAAAAGTGATGAGGGCCTGGTATTGTTTTTTTGATCTTTCCACTTTGGAAAGGGCCTCGTGCTGTCCTTCTTCGGTGGTAAAGGAGGGAGCAAGGGCAACAAAACGTTTTTTCCGGGGTTTAAATTTTTCGGTAAGTTCCTCCACCAAACGCAACAACCTTTTTTCCTGCAGGCTCCTGATAATGGGCATGATGCTTTTTTTCTGCAGGATGTCTTTTACCTGGTCGATGGTGAGTTCACCCCTGATGGATAGGGCTTCGGCGATGAGGTATTCTTCGTTGGTCAATTGGTCGATGAGGTGGTCCTGCACCTCGTTTTCGAGGACTACCCTGGTTTCGCTGTCCAATTTTAATCCTGCCGGGAGGGCTGCCTCCATTACTTCACCGAGGGTGCAACAATAATACCTGGCCATCCAGGTCCAGAAGTCTATCTGGATGCTGCTCAAAAGGGGTTTGTCGTCGAGCAGAGAATAAAAGGGACGCACGTTGACATCATCCTCCACATTTTCGTGAAGGGCCGATATCATACCCGCGTATATTTTATTGCGCAAAGGGGCTTCTACGCGTTTACCCACCTGCACCTGATCCAGGAGGTGTTCGGGAACGCTATAGGTATAGTTGGCCGGAAGGGCCAGGGGAAAAATTACCGTAACATACCGATACGATGCCATGGAGATTTATCTGATCACAGCCACCCTTTGCATGACCTTCTCTCCCTTTTGATTGGTCCAGTCTAAGTGGTAGATACCTGGTACCAGGGCTTGCAGGTCGATGGTTTTTTGGTGTGAAGCTGAAACTGTAAATACCCAATGGCCCTGAGCGTTGTAAACACGCACATGGGAGGCCGGCATTTCTGAAAAAGTAAATAAACCGCTTCCCGGATTGGGGTAAATATTTTGCGTAGGACTTTCTTCCTCTTTCACCGAGGTAGTGATGGGCTTGAATGACAAGACCTGCACATCGTCGATGTACCAGCCATCCAATTCCAAAAAGGCATCTGAGGTGATTTCAAAGTCGATAAAGACCTGCGACTCTCCTTCAAAATGAGAGAGGTCGATTACTTCGGTGATCCATTGTTCCTGGATACCATCGTAAACCGGGTAGCCCAATTTTTGATCTGTGGTGCCGGGTCTGGTGTATTTGCCGCACAAAAAGAGGGTGTCGCCTGCTAAAGTATATGCGTATACCATGCCGTAATCATATCCACTCTCTATGCTCCAACGGGCATTAAAGGTGAGTAGCGGACTATTGGCGTCTGTTAGGTCAACGGGATTGGCCATACGCAGGGTGGTGGTTGCCAATCTGGCGTAAGAAGAAGAAGGTGAATCTGTAATCGAGGTGGGCGCGCTGGTATAGATGGCAGGTGTAACCCCCCAGTTACCATCCAATACCTGCCATTGAGCGGTATTAGAACCCTTGTCTTCAAAGTGTTTTTTAATGTCTCCATAAAATACGTCGACCTGGATGGAATCATGGTGGACAAAACTTCCATAGTTTTTGTCGATGTGCATCCATACCTGATTTCTGCCGGGTACCAAATCAACGGTATCGAGGAGATAGGGAAAGGCCATAATGGTATCACCTCCCTGTGCCTTGTCAAAGGTAAATCTAAAAACGTCCTCATCCATTTCGGCATTCAGGCTGATGGAAATATCAACCGGCGTATTGCCAAAGCCGGGACGGATAAAATGCAGGTTAAACGTATCGTCTGCCATGTGCATGGTTGACAGGTCGTAGATCTCATGGTCAACCCAGCCCAGGGCCAGGCGTGGCAGAGCGAGGTTCATTTCCAGACAACTTTTGTTGATGAGGTCGATGTCTGCTTTGGCTGGCCAGAAAGAAGGGCCCACTTCAGGAGTGTAGGAATAGATCTTGTTTTTTTCTACTACATCTCCATAGAGGTAATCATCGCTGTCGCCATTGGTGGTATAGCCAACCGTTTCGGTGCCTGTTCCCATTTTAAAGGCATTGGTGCGGGTCATCACGTTGCCCATGGCCTTAAATATTTTATCTTCATCGGTAGGCTGATCATTGTAACCCCATGGGTGGATGAGCAGGTTGCCAAAGGTGTGAAAGTTGAGGGCCATCAAAAACTGGCGCGACACACAAAACTCACGGAGGGCAGAGGTTTCGGGTTCAGAAAATCCAGACTCTCCTCTATACGTCTCTGAGCCCGGATTGGGTGAAGAACCTTCGTTGTCAAAACCCCATTCGTAGCCATAATTTCGGTTGAGGTCTACCCCAACCAGTTTGCCGGTATCGTCTTTTTTACCATTCTTACGCCAAAGACCGCCACCATCGGGTTTGTTTTTTTCGTTGATCTTATATCCATCGGGATTGAGGCAGGGAATAAAATACATTTCTGTATGATCGACCAGGTATTTGATTTCAGGATCACGGGTATAATTTTCCATGAGGTACCAAAGGTAAAAGATCATCTGGCTCAACGAATTGGGCTCTCTGGCGTGGTGGAGCGCGGTGTAGAGCAGCTCGGGCTCGTTTTCATCTACTTCTGGAAAATCACTGACTTTTACATAATGGATTACATTGCCATCGTGGGTGGTATATCCTTTGATGGTGTCGGGCTTGGTGATCATAAAAGGATACAAATCTCCCATCCAATCCAGGATAAAAAGCATTTCATCATAAGTAAAATAACCGCCCATGCTGCCTTCAAAATAGTTGAAGGGAGTTTTGATTTCGGCAAGGGTCTGCTTACAATCAAAGTCTCTTAAAACCTGGGTATATTCGGTCAGTTCAGAAGGACGATTGGGATTGGCATAATAGGTTTCAACATCTCTGATCAGGACGTTGACTTTAAAACCCATCTTTTCGATGAGGTTTATTTCTTCGTTGGAAAAGTCGCTTTCGAAGTAGCGGCCAACCGCCATTTTTCCGTGGTCAACAGGGATACCGGCCCTAAGCAATAAGAGCGGGTTTTTGTCTTTTAAATCGATGCGTGCCCGGTGGTATTGGGTGTTTTGGGCATTGACAGCAGAAAAGGAATTGACTACAAGAATGAATAAAAAAAGAATGAAACGGTTCATACCCGGATTTTGTGATGTGTTTTGAGACCGGATTTACCGGAAAACTGCAAAAATAATGAAAAATTATGAGCCCATTGTTGTCCGGGATGACAGTTTAACTTTTCAGGCAAAAAAAAAGGACCCCTTGAGGTCCCTTTCTTTTATAATCTGATTCGTGGTTTTAGAAGCCAAAGCCTCCCATACCACCCATTTTTTGCTTAAATTCTTCCATGGTCATTTTGGTATAACCTGAAGTCTGGGGTGTCAGTTTGGTGGTATCTACTTTATCTTTGATATCCACTGCACTCATGGTAAGTTTCATCATGGGGGTTTCTACTGTGTATTCAATTGGAAAGCCGGCAAATTTTACTGCCTGCAAGCCCTGGATGATATTGGCATCAGTCTTAATTTCTTCTGTAACATAACCTGTCACCTTCATTTCTGCATTGTCAGGCATGGTAACCGTCATGGCATAACAATCATAGCCCATGATTTTTTTCTTCTGGTCTTTGTTGTATTCCACTTTGGCATTGGCTGCTTTCTGTGCCTGCTCGTCCTTGGCTAAATCATCAAGGGTTGACTGGATCCAGTACTTTTGGCCCATCATGTCCATCAACATATCAAATACTTTGGTTTCGTTGCTAACATAGGTTTTAACCTCTACCATGCCACCCATCATCGACATTTTGGATGCATGACTTTGCGTATTAAAGTTGATTTCTGTCTGTGAACCTTTCATCATTTCCATCATGGAGGCCGTTTGTGGATCTGGTGAACTGATTTCTGTGATTTCCATTACTACCATGCCCTGGCTGATGGATTTTTGCGAAAACATGTTTCCTGCTACAAAAATCAGGCAGAGAATAACTAAGAGTTTTTGTTTCATTGTAAGAATTGATTTTAGTTTATTAAACCCACGGAATCACAATTGGTTCCGGCGCGGGCGAAATTACGATGAATCGACGAAAAAAGGCGATAAATGTTACTCTTGGAGGTGTAAATGACCCAAAATCATCAATACTTCCACATATCGATGTACTTGATAAAGATTTTGGCCAGGTTTTCAGCATCGCTAATGGCGCGGTGGTGGATGCCTGTAAACTCCATTCCTTCGTGTTTGATGGTGTTTTTGAGGCCCGTCAGCTTGTGTTCACCCTTGATTTCGTGGTATTGGCCCTTGACATTGATGTTGTTGTCCAGCCAGTCGTACTCCAGCTTGTGGAGTTTGCAGTCATTTTTGAGCAATTGAATATCAAACTTACCCCATGAACAAAGGTTGTAGTCCTCTTCCTGGACGTTGATCCAGTCCTGGAATTCCTGAATGACATGTGGAAAGGTCTTAGACTTGTCAACATCGCTTTGTGAGATAGAGGTAAGCTGTCGGCAAAAATCAGATAAGATGGGATTAACGGTAGGTTTTATAAATTTATTAAAAACATCCAATACCTCGCCCAGCTGGTTAACCTTGTAGGCACCTATTTCGATGACTTCGTTGACACCGTGGGGCGGTCTTCCCCTCCAACAGGTAGCTTCCAGGTCATATATGATAAAATTCACGCTTAATCTTCTTTTAATTTGTCAACGTATCTGAATTTTTCAGTGGGGATCCAAGTTACTTGTGTTTCAAAATCGTACCCTTCCAGTCGGTTGGCATAAAAATACAACAACTTGATGTGTTGGGTAAAAAGCACCTTTCTTTCCGCATCCAGACCCAGCACCTTTTCGATGTGGTAGGAACCCAGCATTTCGATGCCGTGGAGGATGAGCTGATCCAGGGGTTTATAAATTTCATCCGAAAGCCTGAGTTTTCCTTCCGCTTCCATGGTCTTCATGTAGTCGACTAAAATTTCAATCTGTTTGGTGAAATCGTCGGCGTTGATTGAAAATTCTGAAGCATTGAGTCGAAGGATGGCAAAAAGACTGAGGTCTTTGCGCTGGTTGAGCAACATGCGGAACGCTACAAAAGCAACCAAATGGCTGGACAAAACCACATTGTTGCGGAAGTAACTATCAAGCACTTTTTCCGCCAGGATGCGGGTGTAAACCGACTCGCGTTGGGCACTTTCAGCCAGTTCTCCTTCCAGCATAAAATATTCGCGCAGGCTGAGTGGGTTACAATTTTTATCCAGGCTATTGCCTTCTTCGTCAACCCTATTGCCCAAAACATCCATGGGTTCGCCAAAGGATAAGACCATTTCAGATTGTTTCGAAAAAAACAGCTTAAAGTAATTCCATTTAGACCCGATGTTTTTGCTTTCTCTTGAGCGCTGGTACTTTTCTTTGCCAATGGCCATCAGGTGTTGCTCGATCAGGCTTTTGGCTTCCAGCACAAAGTTGTAACTGATGACAAGGGGCACGATGTAAATCTTGTCTTGTTTGCCATTTTCCATCATGAGTCGCTGCGCTTCGATGGCAGAACCCAAAAGACCGTATTTCAACTTGTTTTCAAGGGCACCACTGCGTGAGCGCGTACCTCCCGGAAAAAAGATATTGGGCACCCCTTTGTACAGGGCATAGGAGGCCATGGAAGTGAGGCATTCGAGGTAGACAGGATTTTTTTTCCTTCGGTCCACTTTGTATGCACCCAGTCGATTGATAAAGTAGGCTACAATTTCAACCTCAAAAAGATTGAGGCCGGCTCCATAAGAAAGAGCAGGCATGCCCGCTACCATGTCAAGGGCATAGCCAATGGTAATGGAATCGAGGTTACTAAAATGGGTGGGCACAATGACCACGGTGCCTTTTGTAAAAAGCGACCTGGTTTCATCGACGTAACCCCTTAGTTTTATTTTGTTTAACAAATCATTTTTAGTACCCCAAAACCAGCGCTGGCCGGGGGCTTTGAAACGATTGAAAATTCTTTTAAAAAAGACGGTCAGAAACTTGCGGGCAAACCTAAAGGTGGAAGGATTAAAATTGCCTACGATCTCTTCGTTGTAGCGGTGCACAATTCTGCGCAGCATGTCTTTGAGGTGCAGCTCCTTATCTGAACTTTTAAGGGCTTCTGTAAGAGAATTGGCCATGGTGCGCCAAAATTCGGCGTCATCAGTGGGGTCTACCTTCCAGGGATTGCTTTTGATGCGCTGACTTTCAAGGTAGATGGTTTTGGCGAGAATGTCTTCAAGGCCCTGACTGCTGTTGCGCAAGATGCGGTCAAAGACAAAATCATTGAGCTGATCGATAAACTCTTTCCGCTCCCTGGCAAACCGGTTGATGGGCCAGTCTTCGATTTTGGGGATGATATGCGGATAAATGTGTGTCATTGACTTTGCGATGCAAAAATTAAAAATTTTACATTAATTTTCCCATAAATTCCAAAATATCTTCTCTACCCATGCCCGTTTCGGCACTTGTCACAAACTCCTTTGGCATTTCTTCCCAGTCCTTGAGCATTTCTTTTCGGATGCCATCGAGGTTTTGTTGTAAGGCCTGCGGGCCCATCTTGTCGGCCTTGGTATAAATCATACAAAAAGGCACGCCCTGGGTGGCACACCACTCCATAAACTGGCTGTCTGCTTTTTGAAGCGGATGCCGGGCATCGATGAGCACAAAGGCTGTTAAGAGGGTTTGTCGGTTTTTGAGGTAGTAGTCGATCATTTTCCGCCAGTTATCGCGGTTGGTCAGAGAAGTGCGGGCATATCCATAACCAGGAAGATCGACGATGTACCATTTTTGGTCAACCATATAAAAGTTGAGCGACTGTGTTTTACCGGGCTCCTTGGAGACCCTGGCCAGGTCTTTTCTGCGGATCAGACTGTTGATCAGCGATGATTTACCTACATTGGACCTGCCGATAAAAGCAAATTCGGGGAGGCCATCCTTCGGACAAAGGTCTTCGCGATGGAAACTGCCGCAGTATTCTACCTTGTTAATATTCATTGTTTTGGCTTGAAATGATCCAAATAGTTTAAAAATGACTATGGCACAATAATTGATATATTATAAATAATTTACATGTGATGCCAAAGTTCCATATTTCAGCGTTAAGCAAAGGTTAAAGAGAGGCAAAAATATGTTTTTTAGAGCATAACCTCCGTCTAAGAGGGTAATAAGCAGACATTTCGTTGCTTATTTTAGCCGGAATTGTATTTTCTATTTTTTTATATTAAACATTAGTATAATGCGTAAATTATTGTTTTCATTGACTTTGCTCTTCTATTCTGCATTATCTTATGGTCAAATTGAGGTGGGTATCAAAGGCGGGCTCAGTTCGCTGGACCTCATTTCAGACGGCATAGAAGTCAAAAATGGCCTTAACAACCTTAAAATAGACTTTAAAGACGCATCCTATGGGCACCACCTCGGACTGTACGCCAGGGTAAGTTTTTTGGGCCTCTATGTAGAGCCATCGGTCCTTTTCAATTCCAATAAAGTCAACTATCAACTTACCGAATACAGCGAAGGCCAGGTTATTACCAAGTTATTCAATGAAAAATACCATAGCCTTGACCTGCCAGTAATGGTGGGCATCAAAGCCGGCGTTTTCCGTCTCTATGGTGGACCGGTAGCGCATTTACACCTCAGCAGCACCTCTGATCTCACCAACTTTTCATCCTACAATCAAAAGTTTAAGGATGCTAGTTATGGCTATCAGGCCGGTTTTGGCTTTGATATCTGGAAGCTAAGACTGGATGTAGCCTATGAGGGAAATCTTACTGCCTTTGGCGACCACATTAACATCGATGGTCAGTCTTACAATTTTGGACAGAGTGCTTCCAGAGTGTTGGGTACGGTAGGATATAAATTTTAAGCCCAAAGAAGAAAGAAGTCCCATTTTAAGGGGCAATTCAAGCATATTTTGGTTACATTCGCATCAAAAACAATGAGCCAGGATATCAGAGAAGTCATCAGAAAACGCAGGTCTATTTTTCCTGCATCGTACAACAAAAAAGAAATATCACACGAGGTCATTTTATCCATACTGGAGGCCGCCAATTGGGCACCTACCCACAAAAAAACACAGCCCTGGAGGTTTGTGGTTTTTGAAAGCACGGAGTCGAGACAAAGTTTGAGTGATTACCTTGCCAATGCTTATCAACAAAGCGTGAGTGCTGAAAAATTCAGCGAAATTCAACAAAAAAAGATCAGCGAAAAGCCCGTTCAATCGGCCTGTGTGATTGCCATCTGTATGCAGCGATCACCAGAGGAGACCTTACCGGAATGGGAAGAAATTGCAGCCGTTTCGTGTGCAGTACAAAACATGTGGCTTACCTGTACCGCATTGGGCATTGGCAGCTATTGGGCCACACCTGGATTGATCCTTAAGGCCGACGCCTACCTGGGATTGCCAGAAGGCCAGCGCTGCCTTGGCCTATTTTACATGGGATACACCGATGTTGACGGAGGTGAAGGTCAGAGAGACGACATCGCCACTAAAATAACATGGAGATGAGCAGACTGATCCTCATCGCACTGTTGCTGTTGACCGGTAGAGACATGATGGCTCAGGCAGGACCCGACCAGCATGCCCTGATGATCAGAAAGATCCATGAATACAGCTTAAAAGAAGGAAAGTGTTACGACTGGCTCTACACCCTTTGCAAGCAGGCAGGCCCCCGGTTAGCGGGTCACAACGCTTACAACAAGGCTGTAGAAATTACCCGGGAGCAATTAAATTCCATCAGCGGAGTTCGCACCTTTATCCAGCAAACGACCACCCAAAAATGGATGAGGGGGGAAAAGGAAGAAGTATATTTTACAGATACAAAGGGCCAAAAGACCCAACTCACCGCCTTTGCCCTCGGCAATTCAGTTGGCACAGCAGCCGAGGGATTGGAGGCAGAAGTCATAGAAGTAACCGGACTCGACGAAGTAGAACAATTGGGTGCCAGGGTTGCCGGTAAGATCGTTTTTTACAACCGCCCCATGGACGAGGGTGCCATCAGGACCTTTAGTGCCTATGGGGGAGCTGTTGACCAGCGCGTTTACGGAGCATCCAAGGCGGCTGAATATGGCGCAGTAGCAACCTTGGTGCGATCAATGGGACTGGGTGTTGATGATTATGCACACACGGGTACCCTGATTTACAAAGAAGGCATAGCCAGGATACCCGCCATGGCCATTTCCACGCTCGATTCCAATTGGCTTTCGGCTCAAATTAAATCAGGAGGAAAGGTGTACATGAAAGGATCGAGCCATACAGCAGGGACTGCGCCATGTGCCAATGTAATTGGTGAGATCAGAGGACACATCTCACCCGACACCATCTTATTGGTTGGCGGTCACCTTGATTCTTGGGATGTAGGTGAAGGAGCTCACGACGACGGATCCGGTTGTGTACAATCGATGGAAGTATTGCATACCCTGGCAGGCCTGGGCTACAAGCCGAGGTATACCATACGCTGCGTTTTGTTTGCCAATGAAGAAAACGGGCTTGCAGGTGGCCTTGAATATGCCAAAAAGGCCAAAGAAGAAGGCAAGTTTCACCTGGCTGCCATCGAGAGCGATGCCGGGGGATTTTCACCGCGTGGATTTTCATTTGATGCCGATACCTCGGTGCTTAAAAAATACTATCGAAGTGTAAGTGCTACCATGTTGCCCTTACTGGAATCATATGGTCTGCAATTTGAAACCGGCGGTTCCGGTGCAGACATAGGCCCGCTTAAACCCTTAAAGGGCTTACTGATAGGCCTGCGCCCCGATTCACAGCTTTATTTTGATTTTCACCATACAGCCAGGGACGTGTTTGAAAATGTACATCCCAGAGAGTTGAAATTAGGAGCTGCCGCTATGACCAGTCTAATTTATTTAATCGATCAATACGGTCTTTAGCCATGAATCAAGACATTATCCAGGTAAACCAACAAAATTTTAAACCTTACCTCAGCGAGTCCCAGATCAAAGGACGCATCACCGAAATGGCTGCTGAGATCAAGGCCCATTACAAAGACAAAGAGCCCATTTTTCTGGTCTTACTCAATGGAGCCTTTGTATTTGCCTCCGACTTGTTGCGTGCCTGGGACAAGCCGGTTGAAACGAGGTTTATCAAAGTGAGTTCTTATGAGGATATGGAGAGTACGGGAAAGATAGAATTCAACCGCGATGCCATCAGCGACTTAAGCGGAAGAGATATTCTGATCATTGAAGACATCATCGACACCGGCCATACCCTTCACGATTTCACCCAATACCTGAAGTCTATTGGGGTGGCTTCAATTGCCATAGCCTCCCTGCTGCTCAAGCCATCCAAACTGAGGCACGACATCAGTGCAGATTTTTTGGGCTTTTCCATTTCCGATCTTTTTGTCATTGGATACGGGCTTGACTACAATGAAAAGGCGCGCAATCTCAAGGCCATTTATATTCTGGATGAAGCCGAAGGCTAACAGGTAATGGGATCCACGAAGTGCCACTCCCCTATTTGGGCCATCGCCTCAAAAAATTATATTGTCACAGCTTTGATGATGGTGGGTATGGCTTTTACATCCCTGATACATGCGCAGCAAATTCCGCTCAAACATTTTACCATAAAAGATGGGCTGCCATCCAACAACTGTTATCGATTGATCGATGATGCAGAGGGTAAGATTTGGGTGGCTACTGATAAAGGCATAGTGCGCTACAATGGATATGAGTTTGAGAGCATCGCCAAAAAACTCAATTTTAAGATCAAAGACATTTACAATTGTTTTCCCGATGATGTTGGGAGGATGTGGCTGGACACCAAAGACCAGCGCAAAAAATTTATCCAGGGCGATTCACTCATTTGGGTAGACCGGCCCGAGCTCCCCTCCAGAAAGGACCGATTTCCTGTTTATTACCCGGGCAATGGCTTGTTTTTTACGAGTCGCAATTATGAAAAAAATGAAATCATAGCACTGCGGAAATACGATAATAACAACGTATATTATTTTCCGATTCAGAAGGATGATCGGCTGATGATGGTGAAAGAAAATGACAACAGCATAACCGTTGTAACCCTTCACTATGGTGTACAATTGCTCGATAAAAAAACCGGCAAGGTGATTGCGCTGCGAAAATTTGACAAAGACGAAAAACTCCTCAGCGACAACCATAACTTCTATCACCCGCGATATTACGGCAAAAGCCAATACATATTTGCTACCAATAAGCATGTATACCTGATCGAAAAAGACAAGGTACATCTCTTATTTTCGAGCAAAGAAATTGAAGGCAGCGAAATGGTGGGCTACGATGACGGCTGGCTTATCCTTCATGAACCTGTCACCGGAAAATTCAGCATGATTTCTGTTTTTGGGGTTAAAAAGGCATTACACCTTCCTGCCATGCCTGGAGACGGCACCAGCCTGGTGGTAGACAAGGAAAAAAACTGGTGGATCAGCTCCAAGTACAGCGGTGTGTTTTTTATACCCCAGAAGTCATTCAAGAGCCGACAATACTTTGAAGACACCGATGAAATGGCAACACCCAAGATTACCCAGGTGGGCAGTCTGCCCAGCCATGGCTTGTACATGATCAATGACAACTTCAACTATTTTTATCTGCGCAAAGACAAACAGATCAAAACTGTGTTTCGTGATTTATATTCCCATTTGTACAACTTGCAGGAAGATAAGTTTGGGCAAATCATAACGGGCAATTTTTCGTTTTTCACCAGATGGCCGATGCATGTCAGTGGTCTTGACAGCATACGTCCCCAAACCAATTGCGCTAAAAATGGTGATTGGTACTATACCCGACCCTATATAACGCCTAAAAAAAATATAGTAAGCAAGGATTCAAAAGGATACTTTTCACCAAAATACGTTTGTCAGCTCACCGATACCACTTTTTTGCTTGGCGGCTGCCTGGCCATCATAGAGATCACAACTCAAAAAGGAAAGATCAATATGACCCGTTTTCAAAAACCAAAAGAATGTATCTATTCCATTCTCAAACTGAAGAATGGCAACATTTTATTGGGTACGACGGAAGGTGTCTACCGCTACGCTGATCAAAAAATGGGAGATAAATGGTTGCCGGGAGTTGTGGGTGGTTTTATCCGATCTATGGCCCAGGACGATCGGGGCAGGATATGGCTGAGCAGCGATGAGAAGGGTTTGATGTACATCGATGAAGTCACAGAGCAGCCCTACGTTTTTCCTGATTTTGAAAACAGCATCATCAACCAGCTGTATTTCCACAAAGAAACCAGCACCATGTGGGTGGCTTCAAGCAACGGATTGTGGAGGGCCAGGCCCAATGGAGAAAAGGGACTTATTTTTCAAAAGTACACCTATTCAGATGGCATCCACGCAAATGACATCAACTCCGTTTTTTGCCTGCAGGATTCCATCTACATCGGCACCTCAGAAGGTCTCACGGCCATGCAGGACCTGAGTTATGAGCAATTGGTAGTACCTACCCTGGAAATTTCAGATGTGCGAATAGACGGGGTTTCAAGAGACTACCAGTCCTTTTATGAATTAGACTACCACGAAAATTCGATCCATATTCAGCTGACCAATTTATCTTATGCCAGTTTGGGTGATAATACCTACGAATATGAGTTGAACGGTGATGGCACCCACCAAGCAGAAAAAACCAAAGAGAGGACCATTCAGTTCAACAACCTGGCCCCGGGCAGGTACAGCTTTAGGGCCAGGGCTTACAATGTCTATGGCGTAAAGTCAAAAAATGAAATCCTCATTCACTTTAACATCAAGCCCATTTTTTACAATACCCTGTGGTTTCGACTGATCATGGCCATTGCCTTTGTTTCCGTTCCTTTCTTTTACTTTTATTATCGCAACAAAAGAAAGCTGCTGGCCAGTGAAAAAGAGTTGGCCCTGCAAAAAAAGATGGCAGAGATCAAGCTGGAAAGTCTACAGTCGCAGCTCAACAGCCATTTTATCTTCAATTCGCTCAATGCCATTCAAAACTACATCTTCACCAATGAAGAGGTCAAGGCCAATGAATACCTGAGCAAATTCTCGAGGTTAATCCGGGGATATCTGGAGGCTTCGAAAAAGCAGTTCATCGGTCTGTTTGAAGAAATTGATTTATTGCAACTTTATCTATCACTGGAATCGCTTCGATCGGGCGAACACTTTGAATACAGCATCTCGATCGAAGAAGACCTCGACAATACGGTACAAATTCCTTCCAACATCATCCAGCCTTTTGTGGAGAATGCCATCGAACACGGACTCAAAAACAAGGAAGGAAAGGGCCACCTTCGCATCGCCTGGCGCAGAGATGGCAAATCGCTGGTCTGCACAGTTGAAGATGACGGCATCGGAAGGGAATTTGCCCAGCAGATCAAAAAAAATCACCTCAAAAAACAATCGCTCGGCATTAAGATCATCCGTGAGCGCATCAATGCCATCAAGGAGTTTGACCGGTCTGACATAGATATCAACATCGCAGACCTGCACCCTGGTGTCAGCAATAAGGGCACCAAGGTAACCATTAAGATGCCGCTCAGGGTTTCAATCACCCCGGGCTAGCCAACCATGGGGAATAAATGAATGGTTGGTAGCCTGTAACTATTGGGTTGCCAGGGCAACAGGTGTTACCTTATCCGAAAAAAAGGATTGGGCTTTGCAGCTTATGTATTATCTTGGATGCTCATTGATAATAATGGATCATGACCTGTGTAATCATTGATGACGAAGCCAAGAGCAGAGAGACCATAGTCAACATTCTGACCAAGTATTGTCCGGATGTGGATATCATTGGGCAGGCACAAAACGTGGAGGAGGGCTATACAGCCATTACCACCCTAAGGCCGGAGTTTATCTTTTTAGACATCCAAATGCCGGGAGGATCGGGCTTGAATCTATTATCCTTTTTTAAAGATGCTGAATTTAAGGTCATTTTTACCACGGCGTACAAAGACTACGCCATTGATGCCATCAAAATGAATGCGGTTGACTATCTGTTGAAACCCATAGCCATCAATGAAGTAATAGATGCCGTAGACAAGATCAAACGATTATTGGCCAAAAAAAGCCTTTCAACAGGGCCGGTTACCCGATTTTTACACCTTAACAGCAAGACAACCATAGACTTAATTCCTGTGGAGGCCATTGTGTACTGTGAGGCTGAGTCGACTTATACCAATATTTACCTCAATGACGGGTCTAAAAAGGTGATGACCAAAACCATCAAGGATGTGGAAGAACAACTGCCCGTCAACGACTTTTTTAGGGTCCATAACTCCTATATTGTTCAAAAAAGGTACATCAAACAGTACATTAAAGGCGATGGGGGGTCAATTATCACCTCTTTTAACCACCATATTGACGTTTCCAGGCGCAATAAAAATGAGTTTATTGAGTGGTTGTCGAGTTGAAAATTACCACTTACCCTTCTAAATCTACCACTTACGCCTTCCAGACAGTCATTTACTAAACAAGGTAAAAAGCGTCAGAAAATTGTCATTTCTTTGCATAGTCTTGCTGGTTATGAAGGATTTATAA
Source organism: uncultured Bacteroidota bacterium (assembly GCA_937872515.1). GTDB lineage: Bacteria > Bacteroidota > Bacteroidia > Chitinophagales > Saprospiraceae > JADKBO01. The sequence continues at coordinate 26,227 of CALMSX010000121.1, read as the reverse complement.
ATACCGCAACAGGCCACCAAGTTTTGAAGGATACACCTGAATGCTCTGAAAGAAAGCAGGATCGTATCCGAGAACTAATAACATTATGCGCCAGGTATGATGTTATTTTTTTTGTCATCAACCATTAGTTGGTTTAGCCGGTCTTTTTTGTATTTTGGTCTTATAATTAGGCTAAAATGAAAAAAAGACTACTTTTTTGGGCATCCCTGATTCTAAGTCTTACACTTACAGCGCAGAATTTAGACTACGATAATTCAATCCTAATCAATGCAAGGAATGAAGGGGATGGCCTTTTTTTGGACTGGCCGTCATATCCCAGTGCCACATCGTACCTTATCAAAAAGAGGGAAAAGGGACAATCCGCCTACAAGCTCCTTGCCAATCTACCCGGCAATGCCACATCATATATGGACCAAGCCGTAGTCAAAGGAAAAATTTACGAATACCACATTACCCGGCAAACCAGTACCAGCAACATCAGTGCTGCCATAGCTGCGGGCATCGAGGCAGCACCCATCCACCAAAGAGGCGGGGTGGTTCTTATCGTGGAAAATGAGATCGCCCAGGCCCTTCCTGATGAGTTGACCCGTTACCAAAATGACCTCACAGAAGAGGGCTGGGTGGTATGGAGACTCGCCGTTTTTAGCACTTCCGCGCCCGACAGCATAAAAACAGCCCTCAAAAGCCTGGTGACAGGTGCAAGCCCCATAAAGATAGAAAGCATTGTCCTTATAGGTAAGGTGCCCGTGCCCTATGCCGGCAACCTGGCACCTGACGGGCATACTCCTGACCACGTAGGTGCCTGGCCGGCAGATGTGTATTATGCTGAATTAGATGGATCGTGGACAGACAATGTGGTCAATGTCACCGGGGCTACCGGTACCAGAAACGACAATGTACCCGGCGATGGCAAGTTCGACAATTCGTCCATTCCCGGCAAGGTTGAACTGGCTTGCGGACGCATCGACCTATCAGACCTGCCTGCTTTTCCAGAAGGCGAGATTTCGCTGATGCGAAAGTATTTTGACAAAAACCACCAATTCCGCAAAGGGCAGACGCCGTATGTGAGAAGGGGATTGATAGAAAACAACTTTGCCTCTTATCCCGAGGCCTTTGGTCAAAGTGGACTCAACAACTTTTGTCGTTTTTTCGGAAGGGACAGTGTAAAGTACCTACCTTATAAATCCACCCTGCAAAGCCAATCTTATCTATTTTCCTATGGCTGCGGAGGAGGTCACTACCAGGGAGCATCGGGCATAGGTACTACCGGGGAGCTGGTCAATGAAAACCACCTCACCACCTTTACCCTGATCTTTGGCTCCTATTTTGGCGATTGGCACAATACCAACAACTACCTAAGGGCACCCTTGGCATCCGGTAGGGTGCTTACCAATGCCTGGGCCGGCAGACCCGTATGGCATCTTCACCACATGGCCATGGGTGAGACCATTGGCTATGGCTGCAGGATAACCCAAAATAACAGTTCAGAATTCAATGCCGGTTTTGGCGCTACAGGAGTACACATAGCCCTGATGGGCGATCCTACGCTAACCCTGTTGCCTTTCGAAGGAATTGATACCTTTTATGCTAAAGTAATCAAAGACAGCCTTTATTTAAACTGGGAGGGTTTGACAAGTGAAGATCAATCCTATTACGTCTATCAAAAGAAAGGAAATGGCTATGAGCTTATTACCCCTGTGGCTATAAAAGAGACAATGCTGAGCTTAGGTTGCGTTAAAAAGGGCAGCTATGAGTTTATGGTTAGACCAGTTAGATTAGAAACTACCGGAAGTGGCAGTTTCTACAATCTGGGTGGAGGAAAAAGCCTTACAGCCACCATTGAATTTGATGGCAAACCGGATATTAAAATAAATTATTCCCTGTTCTACGAAAAAATGGACATCACTGCCGAAATAATTGATGGAAAACTCATCTCTTTTAATGCAGGTGATGGTCGAATTTTCTATGACAGTATTCCTTCTACCCTGGTTTACCCAAGAGCAGGCACGTTTTATCCCTGTTTCAAACTGGGTAACCTGTGTACCACAAAAGATACCTGTATCGAGGTTTCATTAATAAGCAGCTCACCCATTCATGAAATATTTTATGCCGATCCGAAATGTTATGATGGGAAAGGATATATTTTTATTCATGAGAAGGAAGATGCGCTTCCTTTTACTTTCGTGTGGTCAACCTTGGATACTACCCTATCGATAGGTGGTCTTGGTAGTGGGAATTATTCTATTACCATCACAACGGTTTCTGGCTGGACACAGGTTTTGAATTTTACCCTTACGGCTCCCGACCCTATCACCGCAGCAATCGAAGTAATTGGGGCATCTGAAAATCAAAACAATGGGAAAATTATAATCGATCAATTAAAAGGGTGGAATTTCTCTTACAAAGTTTTTATCAATGATGTAAATTACAACACCCAGCTTGTTTACGAAGGCCTGGCCCCCGGCGACTATACAATCAAAATAGTTGACGCTTCCATGTGCACATTAGACACCACGGTAAAAGTAAATGTGATAAGCCATACTATTGACACCCCGCACTCAGCTGATTTGTTAATACAAACAATGAATGGCGGCTGGGAAGCAGCCAATAAAGGTGATGAAGAAAAAATTCAAATACACATTTATGATCTTGCAGGTAGGTTGCTGCGCAGGGTCAATTTTAAAGATTGGGATCAACAATTCACCAACGACCTGGCTGCCGGCATTTATCCGGTAGTAGCCAGTTTTGAGCACAGACGACAGACCCTAAAATGGGTTCATTGGAAGTAGTCAGAATGATTCCGGCCAAGAAGCATACCATGGCTTTGCTGTATATCTGACTTTTTTAGCCAGCTTACCCGCTTTGATGTCTTTTAACATTTGTTGCTGAAGCGGTGACAGATAGATGGTAGGTGACGTACCATTGCCCAGCGCGCTATTGATGCGGGTAGCCTGGATCGGACTCAGTGGCAGTGCAGCATACTCCGAATTTTTCAGATAGTAATGCAGGTCTTTGTCGACCGTATAATTTTTTAAGGGAGCCTGTCTAATGCCCTCAACTGAAACCGGGCTTGTTCCATTTTTAATGTGGATGGCGTCTGCATTGCCCGACTTCCTTGCCTGGGCCGCTACCTTTTCAGCTGAAGTAGCAGTGTCGTCAAAGACAACACGCACCACTTCTTTTCCATTGCTAAAGCCGGGTTCCGTGTAAATGACACCCGGTTGGGCGCCTATGTTTTTTTCACCCGACCAAAAACAATACATCTCGAGGTAGAGCTCGGCGGGGTCAGCATTTAATTCAGTTTCCAGCAAGACAAGATATTCGGGGATGAGGCGGTTGCTTTTAATCAGCGCAGAATTGATGGTTTTGACTACTGATGCCGGCTGGTATTGGCCGCTGTGTCTGGGCACCAGGTCTTTGCCCCCTTCATCTACAATTCGAATGACCGGGTTGTTCCAGGCGGGTTCTTTGTAAGCAGCAAGGACCTCGGCATCGTGGCCGTTTTTATTGTTAAATATGGCCACCGGTACAAAGTAGGTAGATATGGCTTCAACGATGAGGGGATGAGAAAGCACGGCCTCACCAAAGTTGCGACAGGTAGAACAGCCGGGCACTTCCTGGAAGAGCAGGAAGATGGGCTTGTGCTGGGCCATGGCCACTTTTTTACCTTCGTCAAGGTTGCGCAGCCATTTTACAGTACCCAATTCAAGCTGCTTTTGAGCCACCAATAAATGGCTCACCAAAACGAGGATAAAGATTAAAATATGGGACCGCCTTTTAGTAATCATGTTTATTTTTTCCATTCAAAGGTGGAAATGATCTTTTCGATGTCTTGACGGATAAATTGTAAGACCGGTGCTGTGGAATCGGGATTGACGGTGGCATTAAAATAAAGCGAAGCCCTGAAAAAGTGGTGGGTAGAGTCGGTCAGAAAAAACTGAACGGGAGAGGCTACCGGACCATCGACCTCAAAAAAGATGCCATTGACCCCCTTTTGTCCGGAGATCAGGGTTTCTTTTCTGGCATTGGCCTTGATGTTGTGTTTACCGGTAATGGTAAACGCGTCTTCTATGTGGCGGTCTAAGTCGGCCCTGCCATTGACCGGGTAGTAGCTGCAGTGCAAGCTCGCTCCCAGGGCCTGGCTGTTGAGGTCGAACCAACAATCGTTCACCGGTTTTTCACCAAAAAAGAAAGAGTCTTGTCTGTACACCAAATACGAAGGAAAGGTAAATGTAAAAGGACACTCACCGTGGGTAAAGCTGGTGTCTTTTTTTACCGGATAGGCAACATGGGGAAACATCCTTTGTTTGGGCATCCTGGCTTCATCACCCGTGCAGGCCATCAAGGTGATACCAACCAATAAAACAAAATGGGTTAAATAGTGTGACCTCATGGCTGGCTATGCATTACTTTGATATTAACTTTTTCAATTCGTCTGCTATTCGAAGAAATGACCTTTAGTTTTAATTCCTTTAATTGCAACTCCCTTTCCGGCTTGGGGATGTGTCCGACCAACTCGATCATGAGGCCCCCAACAGAATCGGCATTGCCCTTGATGTCATCGAAGTACGATGTCTTTTCACCAATGATGCGACACACATCGTTGAGCAGGGCCTTGCCATCAAAAATATAATTGCCCTCCGATAATTTGATGTATTCAATGTCTTCATCGTCGTCAAACTCGTCCTTGATTTCTCCGATCACTTCTTCCATAATGTCTTCGAGGGTAACGATGCCGAGGGTACCACCAAACTCATCCACCACAATGGCCATGTGCAGTCGTTTGATCTGAAAATCTCTGAGCAGGTCGTCGATCTTTTTATTTTCGGGGATGTACAGCATATTGGTACGGATTAGGCTGTTCCAATCAAAGTCGGGTCCCTGCTGGGTATGGCCAATCAGGTCTTTGACATAAAGGATGCCCAAAATCTTATCCACCTCTTCTTCGTACACGGGCAGGCGGGAGTATCCACTTTCTTTTACGATGTCGAGCAAAGAACCGAAGTCGATGTCTTTTTCAACGGCCACCACGTCCACCCTCGGGCGCATGACTTGACGGGCCGACATGTCGCCAAATTTTACGATGCCCTTGAGCAACTCCGCTTCATGGGGCTCTTCTTCATTCTGATTGACGGTAAGTTCGATGGCCGCATCGAGGTCTTCCCTGCTGGTGCCGGTCTGGTAATTTCTATTGGCGGAGATGCGATTTTCAATGTTTTGACCCCATCTCACCAGGATGCTGCTTACAGGAGAAAAAACATAGCCGAGTATATTAAGTGGTGTAGCCATCAGACGGGCTACCTTGAGGTTGTTGACGTTGGCATAGATCTTGGGACCGACCTCACCAAAGAGCAAGAGCATAAAGGTAACCAGGATGACCGTGATAAAAAAGTCGATGGAAGTTGCGAGTTGATCGGGAGTAAACAAGCCCAAAAAGATGTATTCATGGAGCCACCAGCCGATAACTGCGAGGGTTTGATCGTTGAGCAGGCTATCGAGGATAATTTTGGATACAATAACGATGGCAATATTGACAAAGTTGTTGCCTATGAGGATGGTAGCCAGCAGTCGCTGTGGTTGGTTTCTGAGGTGAACAATGCGTTGGCCGATGCCTTCCTCTTCTTCCAGGGCCCTTAGCTTGGAGGAAGTCAATGAAAAAAATGCTACCTCGCTGGCAGAAATAAGGCCAGAGCAGCAGATGAGGATGATCAGCAAAATGAAGTAAGCGAGAAAGTACCAGTCGAGCTGGATAAAACCAAGGATAAACCCTAAAAGATTGGGAGGCTCTGTTTCCAAGATGGACATTTTAGTTAAACAATGGACCGTTTTTCATTAAAACGGCAAATCATCGGCTCCATCGGCCAAAGGCGTAAAATCCTGTTGGGTGGTGTGGCCGGGATCGGTACCATAAGTACTACCCTGAGATGGCAGGGGTGCGCTTGCTCCACCTTCGGTACGCTCTCTTTTATCGAGGGAGCGAAGGATGGCTGCTTCCACTTCTGTGACGTATCTGTCAACCCCGTTGCTGTCTTTGTATTGGCGCGTTTTGAGTTTACCTTCCACGTAAACCAGGCTGCCTTTTTTCAGTTCCTTTTCGGCCCTGTCGGCGAGGTTTCTCCAGGCAATGACGGTATGCCATTCGGTCTGGTTCTGCCAGTTGCCATCTTTGTCGCGGTACGATTCATTTGTAGCCAAGGTGATTCTGGCTACAGAGCCGCCGTTTTCAAAATGTCTTACTTCAGGATCCTTGCCCAGATTACCGATCAATGTTACCTTGTTTACCATCTCAGTTTGATTTACGCTTCTTATGTGATTGATTTGTTCCGGGTTCCCATAAGGCTGGGTTTTCCAACACCTTATGTAACAACCTGGGAAATGCAAAGTTCGACAATTTTCCCCGATCTACAAAAAAGATATGCTCATTCGAAATTTTTAATATGTTTTTATCAATATTAATCAAATAATATTGGGTATAAATCGACTGATGTGTCAAAATATGTGGCTTTTCAGTCCTTTCGATCGATTTTAACGCCGTCTGTTCCGGTGAAAATCCCAGTTTCTTTAAAAATGCCTGGATCTCGGTTTTTTTGAGCGATGTATCAGCAGTAGTCTCCACCATCGGAAACTGGTACAAGCCCTGCCAGATGTCTTTTGTATTGCGCTGTTCAATGAGGATTTGTCCCGCTGGATGAATGATTAAGAAGTAATGAAAAAACCGATCCTTCATTTTCGCCACCTTCGACTTCACCGGCAACAGACCTTGGAGTTCCTCTTTTTGTGCCACACAGTCCAATGCAACGGGACAAACATTACAAAGTGGATTTTGGGGTAAACAAACCGTTGCCCCCAGATCGAGCAAGGCCTGGTTAAAATCATCGGCCTTATTTTTTGGAATAACACCATTCAGCCATGCCATCATGGTCTTTTGGGTAGCCGGCAGATCGGCAGGTTCATGGAGACCAAGGTAACGGGCCACTACCCTCTTCACATTGCCATCCAGCACCGGATACGCCTTGCCATAAGCAAAACTCATGATGGCTGCCGCCGTATAAGCGCCGATGCCTTTGAGCGCCAACACCTCTTCATAGGTATCCGGAAACTTGCCGTTGTATTCATCCCTGATGAGCTGAGCCGTGTGGTGTAAGTTCCTCGCCCGTGAATAGTAGCCCAGTCCTTCCCACAACTTCAGCACCTCATCCTGCGGCGCATTGGCCAGGGCAATGACATCCGGAAATCGCGATATAAATCGCAGGTAGTACGGCAGTCCCTGTGCCACCCGGGTCTGCTGTAAGATGATCTCACTGATCCAAATTTTATAGGGGTCCCTTGTTTCTTTCCATGGCAGATCTCTCTTTTCGGTATCGAACCATCGGAGGAGAGATTTGGAAAAAGGGGATGACATTGTTTTTTTTTGCGAAGGTAAGGAAATCCGGGAACGGAGCAACCGGCCCCTACACCTCTTTCGAGGTGTAGGGACAAGCAACGGAGCACATGTCCCTATAGCTGCGAAGCAGATGTAGGGATCCGGGATCGTGTATCGGCTCATCTACCTGGCTAACGCCAGTTAAACAGGCCGGCAACATAACTGAACGGTTATGACATAAAAACAGAGAGCCCCCGGCTGTGCTGCGGGCTTAATGTTTGTATGAGATTTGGGAGCGCTTGGCCACTACACCTCCTCCAACCCCGAAGGGGTGAAACTATTATAACCCCACCGGGGTGCCACTATTCCAACCCCACCGGGGTGACACTATTCTAATGAGCCCTCACAATGCGGGCAAACCCTTTTTCCCATCTTAAATTTTTGAAATTCATTTGAAAATCCGGAGGCCAGGATGCCGGCGGGGAGGGCAAAGAGGCCGATGCCGAGGATGGAAATGCAGGCGGTTAAAAAGCGGCCGATGGGGGTAATGGGGAAGACATCGCCATAGCCTACGGTGGTGAGGGTGGTGACACTCCACCACATGGCAGCCGGGATGCTGGAAAACTTATCAGGCTGGGCATCGTGCTCTACAAAGTACATGAAACTGGAGGCTATTATAATTAAACCCAGGGTCAACATAAAACACAAGACCAACTCTTCTTTTTTGGAATAAAAGACATTGGCAATTACCCTCGATGCGTTTAAATACCGGCCCAGTTTAAAGAGCCGGAGGAACCTGAATAAACGGAAGATCCTCACAAAACGAAGGTCGTAAAAAAGGGCTTTGGGAAGGTAAAAAGGCAGAATAGCCGCCAAATCTACCAAAGCACTTGGAGAAAAAATGAACCTCAGCCTGCCCATCACCGGGTGTTTGTACTTTTCCATACAGGTACAGGTCCAGACCCTGAGCAGGTACTCGATGGAAAAAATGATGACTGAGATGTATTCAAAAACCTCAAAAAAGGTTTGATACGCCAGAAACAGTTCGTCTACCGACTCCAAAATGACCGCTATGACATTGAGTAAAACCAGGGTAATGAGAAAGGTATCTATCTTTTTGTCCCATTGACTATCACCCACAGAGGGACAGAGCAGGGAGTGAACCTTTTTTTGCAGATGTGAGGGCATGGCAGGTTTTGTTTTGATTTGATCTAAAGTGGAGAAGATTTTTGCCAAAAAAGCCCATTTTAGCTTGATTTTGGCAGCTTTCCACAGATAAAATTAAGATTCCTTTGGGAAAATTAAAATTTAATTGCCGGTGGCTAGCTGAGTAAGAGAAAATGCAGAAAATTATCACAATAATTAAGAGATAACCATCCAAGCATTGGCACTGCACTTCACTTAAAGCCAATTATGAAACATGTTCCCTTTTATGCTAAAATTTATTGTTTAAGGTTTTGGGGGTATAGAGTCTATACAAAGTTATGACTGTATCTACTGAATTCTGGTTAATTTATATTGGTAATAGAATTCATTAGATAAAAAACAATTAACCTCTAAGGGAAAGTATCCTGGATGTTTACACTCATTTTCCAAAATTGCATGAAGAGGCAAATGTATCTTATCGGTTACATACATTTCATAGGTAGTTGAAAGTGTATCTTTGGAGTAAGTCTTACTGCAAATTTCCTCTGCTTTTGCATAGTAACATTTATAACCAAGAATACTCTTTGTCTTACTTTTATCAATGGATAGTTTGCAGAAACAGTTATCAGCAGTCTTTTTATAACTTGTTATGAAATCTACCCTATTGCTATCATATACAATTACTGAATCATTCTCAATAAAATGTTTGAAACAATATGAATGTTTGTTATTTATAAATCTCTGCTTAGTCCAACCATCTTTGGTAATTTCAATCTCAATTTCGTTAGGCCATTTAGCAGCTTCTTTCGTTTGCTTATTAAAATTCTGATAAATTTTCATTTTTGCAGAATCTGATAAAATATAAGCCTTTGTACTATCTACCAGAGACTCACCCATTTTTGAAATGATGGGAACAACTTCTTGGGAATTTTCTACAGTATAAATCAGTTTGTTCACATTGCCATTATGTGTTGCTTTCTTCACGCTGCTGCATGATGATATGATGAATAATACTAGTAATGTTATAATTCTCATTATAATTGTGCAATGTTTTGCGCCTGGCGTAGTAGCTGATTTTGGCCCTGTTCCGGCCAAAGTGCAGGTAAGCGCAATTCTGCAAATGTAATCAGATTTTGATACTGCGCACAAAGTTCCTGTATTGCATATGCTGTCCTGATCAAAATAGGAGCATCTGGTAACTGTGAAATAAATAAAACGCAGGCTAAGTTCGATTATCAAGTACTTAAATCCGTCTCATCCCACCCCATTCCTTTGGAGAGCATCCAGGTCAAAGCATGCCTTCTTTCGTGGATCACACCACCATTGGCCCTGGGGTCAAAACCAGGGGGTACCGTTTGCCCTCCCATTTGTGCACTTCTTACCGCATTGTGCATACAATAAAATAAGTCTTCCAGCTTTCGCAATTCCTCTTCTGATACCACTTCTTTTGTTTGCAGCCAATCTTCTATCTTCCAGTTGAGCGGACAAGTGTACTTAAACAAAATTTTCTGCATTTGTTCGCCTGTCATCATTTGGCCGGAAATGTCGGGACTATGATAACCAAAGTACCACGCCAAAGGCCAGGCATTTTCAAATTTCCAACCTATGGTATTTCTTAGAGCCTCATCCTCTCTGGATGAATGGAAGATTTGTTTTTCACTCACCGTTAAAAACAAATCCAATTCATTGCTTGCCACAAAGTGGAGAATAGCTCCATCTGCCAGGTCTTTAGCTGGCACCATCAACCAAAGCACCATCGCCTTTATGGCGTTCAATCTTTTGGCAATTTCGATATTTGGTCTAAGTTGCCTTTCTAATTGCGTTGGCAAAGATCTGGATGGAACAAACCTTGCATTTAAACAGATGGCCACATTTTCCAGTCTGAGGTCTGTCATCCAGGGGATGCTTTTATAGGATTCTAAAAGGTCAGTCTGGTGGGTGGGGTTTGATTGGGTTTTGGGGGAGGTGGAGGTGAAGAGTTTATTAAGGAAGTTCATTTATTGAGGGATAATGGGTTATAATTTGGAACGCTTCGGGTATTGCCGAAGGCGGGGATTTTTAGTACAAAAGTTCAATTGAAGAACGAATGTTGAACCTTGCACAAATGCCCAATCGAAGCCGTTCAGCCCCGCTTTTGGCAATACCTTGTTGCCTGCTGCCCTGTTTCGTTCTGTCGTCATAAGTCAATTATTGTCAACTTTGTTAATGGTAAAGGTCGGTAAATTCTGTCGCCAAAATGATTAATATATTCGTTTTCTTGGTCGTTCCAATTAAACCCTGGTCTTGCCAAACAATACTCGTTTTGTTTTGTCGTAGAAACTACATAACAATAACCAACACCTGCGATTGATGAATAAATAATTTGTCCTTTGTCTGCTTTGTCAGCAAAGTTTCTGTTTTCTCTGTTTTTGGTTGCACGTCCAAACGCATTACAAACTTTATTTTCAAAATAACTTAATTGTTCGTCTAAATTTCTCGTTGCTTGTTTTAAGTTCTTGGATTTTTCTTTTACTTGTTCAATCAGATAGGTTAGGTTTTTGTCAATGTCTGTTGTTGATGTCCAACCTAAGTAATGTAATGCGTTTAATAAAAGTGTTATCAAATATGGTCTTTCATCTTCTTTCCAGTAAGTGTTTAAAATACAAACAATCGTACTGATAAGTGCATCTTGTTGTAATTGCTCAAACTTTTTTCGTGTATAATCAAATGTATATTCTTTGAAACCATTTTTTGATAATCGTAAAAAGTCGCCAACTATATTTAGGCAACAACCTTTTACATTGTCATTTTCGTAATCGCCAGTTACTGGCAAATAAGTAAAGAAAAGTTGTTGCTGTTCATCTTCTATTTTTTCTGATTTCCCACCAAATTCGTGTATGAGTTCTAACGCAATTAAATACTTTGTTATGTCTGTTAAAGTCAGTTTATAGTCCGACACTTTCGTGTTTTTAAACAAAATGTCGTGATGAAAATAACTGTAAAGGTTTTTGAAAAAGTTTTTGAGTTTTCGTTTGTCGGTTTCTAAAATTTTCAAAGGAACGCTTTTGCCTTGTCGCACTTCGTTTTCATCATTCCCGCTTATGTTGCTAATGTCTTCTTCTTGTTCGTCTGTTCTTATGTCAGCTTCTAATGCTAAACTTTGTGTATGAGCCAATTTAAGTGCGTCTAACACACGAAGTGAAGGCGATAATAGCAAGGCGTTTTCGTGTAACTGTGAATTTGGTTCTATTGGTTTGTAACCTGATAAATCATAAAGTTGTGATTGGTCGGCTGTTGCCTTTTCTTCTTTTGTGTTCAATTTGTTTTTAGAAGTACTGATAACCGAAGTTCCGTCTTCTTTCTCGCTTTCGTCAATTATGGCGAAATGAATTAAATCCAAAACATTTCGCAATTCGCCACTTTGAAGTTGTCCGCACAATCTTTCAAGTTCCGCATTTTTTGGATTAGGATGTGTTTTAGCGATTGTAAAATAATTGCTGACAATGATTTTGTTTGAAAGAGTTTTATTGCTGTCTGTACTGTGTAATTGTACATACCGCAATTCGCTTTCATCAATATCAAGGTTTATTTCGTGCTGTGGTTTTAGTGATTGGATTGTTTGACTTTTTATTAGCTGATTATTGTTGTCATACAATCCTACTGAAACGAATGTATCAAAACCCTTTTCTGTATAAAGCGTTAATGTTGCGTAATTGATTTCGGCAGCCAACAGTTTTATTGGAAACCGATTGTTTTTGAGTATCGCTTGCTCTATTGAAACTTTATCATTGACGGCAAAGTTTGAAAGTTGTTTTTTACTACTGCCTTTTAGTTTCAAACCGATTTTATCTAAAATATTTCCTTTTTCGGATTGAATAAAAAGCGAAACTTCTGAATTTGCAGTGTTTGAAATTCCTAATCCTGCCGAAGTAATGTTTGCACTGCCGAACAAGCAAAATTCTTTGTTGCTTTTCGTCTTAAAATGCAAAATTTTAGCGTGTAATTTTGATTGCTGTTTTGCACCAATATTTCTGCATAAATCCAATTCTTTCCAATCGTGAAAAACATATTTTTTATTGTCAGGTAATTCCGTAGGAATTGTGCCACTTTCATCAATTACTACATTGATTTTTGCATTAGGAAAAGTATTTTTAATTTCTTCTAATGCTTTTCCTTGTTTGTCGTAATAAGGCGAAACAGCAGTAATTTCTGTTATCTTTTCATTTGCCGTAAACCGTTTTACTTGTTGCCAAATGGTGGTTTTGTCTGTATTGTACAAAAAAGCCATTTGGTTATCGGGTAAATCTAAAAATTGAAAATCATTGACTTTTGGCAATTCCATTAGCCATTGCGAATGTTCGGCAATCCAACGTGTTGTTTTTTCGCTTGCAATTCCTTTTGTGGTTGCACTTAGTTTTGAAACATAATTCCACGCTGTAGAAAATATAGGTGCATTTTGCGGTTGCATAATGTCAAAATGGTAAGCACCCCAAATTTCGTCATTACTTCCATTTCCAGAATTGGTAAGATTGCCTGAACCAACAAGCAATAAGCCTTCATTTTCGCCAAAAAGCAACCAAATTTTTGGGTGGAAAATAGTTTTTTCAAAAACAGGATAAAGTGAATAACCTGTTGCTAATTTCATTTCATCACCTGTTGCTTGTTGCATCAATTCAGAATAGAAATGTCCGTCAATAAAAACATTTACGTTCCTAATTCCGCAGGAACGTAGCCATTTCATTACTTTCATTTCAAAGAAATAAAAGTCAAAACTGAAAGTTGTGAGTATGCAAGAATGGTATCGTCCGTTACCAATAAGCGAAAGTATGTTGTTGCGTTTGATAGCCATTATTGGTAAACAATTTTAGTGTGTAGTTCAGTGATATTCCCCTCGTCATTGATAACCTGTAAATCAAAAAGTAAATTTCGCAATGCGTTCATTCGTGGCGAAGTCCAACGTGCAGGAAAAATATCAATAAGGCGTATCATTTGTTCTTCAATGATAAATTTATTGGTTGCTTGTGTTCTATTTCCCATTTTTCGCAAGGCAACCATTTGGTGACGATAAATGATATTTTTATGAATGAAGAATGAAATAAAATCTTTCAAGTCATTTTGCAAATGGTTTGTAATTGCAAATAGTCCGTCTGCCATATTTCCCTCTCTGATAATTCCGTTTCGGCTCAAATATTCTTTTAGTTGTGGCAGTTGCTCTCTGTTGTTATCGTAAAGTTTGAAAAGTAAATCAAAACCGATTTTTGCATTTTTTTGTGGTGTGTTGTTTCTTTCAATTTGCTTTAATAAGTCAATTTCAGTTTCATCAATATTTGTGATGTAATTTTCAAGTGTTGTAGTTTTGTTTTCTTTGTTGATTAGCTTTGAAAAATCAGAAATGAATTTTGGCAAATATTCTTCTGTATGTAAGGTTTCTAAATGCTGAAGTGCGCCAAAGAAAATTAGTCCGCAAGCAAACTGCCAATATTCGTTTAATTGGTAGCAATACCAACCAACATTGGTATTTTCTTGGTTTTCAAATTTCTGTTCGTAACAATCGTCAAGATAAACATACCAATTGTATTCTTGATTGTTTTGTTCTGCTGTTGATAGCAAAGAAGTGATTGTATTTCTTCTATGAAATGTAAATTCTTCTTCAATTTCTTTGCTTGGATAATCTTTGTCTAAAAGCATTTCAACATATAGTTTCCATTCTGTGCTTTCGGGATTTACTTTATCAATGGCAAAATAGTCAATCAGTTCAGAAATGTTGTTTTGCGACAACTTGCCTTTCTTTATGCAGTTGTAAAATAGCGTTCTTATTTCATCTGTCAATCCTTCGTCAAATGCATTTGCTAATTGCTTTCCCGAAACTTTTTGTTTCGGGTGTGGTTGTGTAATGTTGAAAATAATATCACCTTCGTCATTTTCATAACGAACTGCCAATGACAATGCTTGCAAAGCACCAAAATAATATTGTCCGAAAGCACCTGACGGATATTTCCAGTAAGTTTTTTCGTTTCCGTTGTCTTTGTCTGCACCTGATGCTAAATCAAATGTGTTAGATGTAGCGTTGTTAATGAGATTAGAAGCAAAGTCGCTACCAGTAATTTGCGTAATTCCTTTGCGTTCCTTTTGCATTAAAATAGCAATCAATAGTTCGGCTCTGCGAATGAAACGATATTGTTCTGTCTGATTTCCTTGTTTTTCTTTTTTGAAATAAAAGTCAAGAAGCCAGCAGTAAAAGCCGTAATAACGAAGTCTGTTAGTCAAGTTAGAAATTCCGGGCAACATTGTTGCGTAAGTCGCTTCTGATGTTACTTGAAGTCCTAAAGGGTCAAGCCCTGTAATCAGATTTACATTTTCGCCCCAAAACGGATATATGGAATTTCCTTTCTGTAATACAGCCATAGTTTAATTTGTCAGTTTTTGTCCTTCGTCCCGTCCGCTCAAACTGGCTGTGTCGGTTAGGGTTGCAGGCAACGTTTTGCGGCTTTGCGAAGAAGCGGATTTCGGAGCACTAAACTGTCAACATAGCACAAAAGTTGATGCGAGGTAGTATGTTCAATTAACCACTGAACCCGCTTTTTTGCAAAACCGCTGTTACCTGCTGGCCTTCTGTCCACCATGTCGTTGTAAACCTTGTAAATATTGAGTTTTAGTGTCATTGTCTGCTGTGTTTGTAGGGCTGTGTGTCGGTGTATTTTTATTTTTTTTGAAGCGTTGGGAAATTTTTTAAAAAACAATTTTTGTCTGCGTTGGCAAAGCAAGCTCTTTTGCAATTTTTGGTCTGTGCGTTGGCTTGTGCGAATTGCAAATGTGCTTGCTTTTAGCGTGGGCTTTCCTTTGGTTTCATAAATATTGATATTAAAAGTCCAATTCCTACAACTACGTCAACCACATTCCAAATTTGTCTGCCAAGTGCGATTTTGAAAAACGGTTGAAATAGTAATGCAAGTCCAGCGTAAATAATCATTTCTGTTTGTCTGCCTTGTTCGTGAGCTTGATAAGCTAATACTGCAAATCCAACAAGTCCAGAGAACCTAACAAATTGGTAATATCCGTATGGCATATCTACCAAACAGAGAAAGAACAAAATCGCTAAAACAATTTTGATTACGTTATTCATCTTTGTCTTCTGCTAGGTTCTTTAAAATGTCGTCATCAATGTCATTTATCAATTTAAATTCAGATAGTGTATTTGTATCAAAAAAGTCGTCTTGAAGTCTAGCCAAATATGATTCACTAATAATGTCCTGTTCCAAATAATCTTCAAAGTCAGGATGTTTTGCCAAAATTGGTTCGTTGTTTATTTTTAGCTTGCTCCTTATGACTTTAAAGAACTTTACTTCGCTGTACTCAACCTTGTCATCTGCATTAATTGTATCAATTGCAACTTCAATTAGTTTTAATTCATCTTGTTCAGAAAGTTCAGTTGAAGTTAATTCATTGAAATAGCTTCTCAGAAACTTGTGGCCATCACGATTTATTTCTAAAAGCAAATTTTCAAGTTCTTGGTTAATGTCGATTTCACCAAAGATTTTCTTTTCTTGATGCATAGTTTTGATTAAAACGACTTCTCTCTTATCAATGTCTCCATCACAAGCCATACAAGAGAATGCTGTTTTTAAAAGAAGTTTGTTAAAGATTATCTGTTCCATTTTTAATTGTTTTTAAAACCAATTCTTGGTCGTTCGTTAATGTTTGTTTGTTGACCTTCCATTTTTGCTCTTATTTCTATATAACTGTTTAGTTCAGAAAGAGAAATTGAAGGCTTGTTTGATTTTATTGTTCCCAAAATAATTTCCTTTGTAATTCTTGATTTAGAATGTAATGCCATTCTTGATGCTTCATCACATAAAAACTTGATGTCGCTTGATACATAATTTTCCGTTGCTTTTGCAAATTCAGAATAGTCTAACCCAATATCAGTTGGTCTTTTCTCTAGATAGAGTTTGAACATCAATTCTCTTGCTTCAAAGTCGGGCGGTGGTAAATAAACGTGTTTGTCTAATCTGCCTGCTCTTAAAATTGCTGGGTCAATTGAATTTGGTCTGTTGGTAGCACCAATAATAAATACTCCGTCATCACCGCTGTTATTCATTTGTGCTAAAAACTCGTTGACTGCACTTGTGTTCATATGATTTACAGACGAATTATCTCTATTAGGAACTAATGCGTCTAATTCATCAATAAAAATGATACTTGGGGCATTCTTTCTTGCTTCATCAAAAAGGTTTTTGATATTTTCTTGCGAAGCGTTAACCCATTTGCTTTGAATGTCAGAAGGCTTTATTTGATAGAAATTGAATCCTATTTCTTCTGCCATTTTTTCGGCAAAGAATGTTTTGCCACAGCCCGGAGGGCCATACAAAAGCATACCATTTGGTATTGTTAAACCATATTCTGCGTACTTTTCTTTTTCATTTAATGCGTCAATAACATCTAATTTGATAGTGTCTTTGAGTTCTTGCATTCCTGCAATTGATTTGAAACCTTCGCCATTTTTTACCGACTTTAAGGTTTGTGTTGATTGGGATGATTTTTCAAGAACAGGATTTTCAACAGCGATTTCACCATTGACAGCTTGAATGAATTCTTTTAGATTTTTAAATCTATTCTCTGCTTCAGGCTGCAATGCTTTTGCAATAATATTGAAAGTATTATCTTCAATTTTTGAATCTGAACTAACAACTTGTAAGGGTTTTTCTCGCTCCTTCAAAACAGCATCTTCTAATTTTACTGAATCAGATTTGAATTTTGATAACTCAACAAACCAAGGGGGTAATCCAACCAATAAATGATAGTAAAGAGCACCTACAGAAAAAACATCACTTTGAACTGAGAAAACTTTATTAAAAGTTTCATTTGCAGTATAGAATGGATTTAAACCTTCTTTTTGAAAGTCTTTGTTGGATTGGCTTAATAACCTAGCATATCCAAAATCAATGATTTTTGGAATTGAAACTTGCCCTGATAAATCCAACATTACATTAAGATTTGTTATGTCGTTATGTATAATTGGAAGCTTTTGATTGTGCAAATAGTTTAAGCCATTTAACACGCCAAGAATAATCTCTTTCGCTTCATAGGAATCGAATGTTTGATCCCTTTTCATTTTATCTGCAAGTGTTTCACCGCTTATAAAATCCAATATGGCATAAGCATATTTTTGGGTTTCAATTAATAGATTACCACTATCTTCAAACTTTACAATATTCGGATGCTTCAACTTTTTCAGAATTTCAATTTCAAGCACATCACCATTTTGGTCAAATTGTGTTCTATGCAATTTTGAGTAAGAAAAGAGTTTTAAAAGTTTTGTTACTCCTTTTTTATCTTTCACACGATAACTTTCTGCATAATCTCCTTTTTTTAGAAAGAATGTAACGGTGAATTTGTCATCTATAACTTGACCTTTGGATAGTATGTGATTTGAATTGCTCATATGTATTTAACCTTCAAATTTATCATTATCTTCCCTTTCGTCAGGTGGTAATAAATCTATTAAAGAAATAACAATTGGGTGTAAATCATCCGAATTTGGGTTTTCACCAATTTTTTGCAAACCTTGATTTAATAATGTTCTTGCTCGGTTTTTATCCCTCCATCTGTAATTATCAAAATTCTGATTATGACTTCGGATAAAGTTAATTAATTGATAGACTAGTGTTATTCCGACAAACAAACTAGATATTTCCTCCATCAAAGCGTTACCTAGTTTAACATCTTGTTTTTTAACAACTTCCTCTAATTGAACTTTGATATGACTTACCATTTGAGTGGTTTTTTCATTTCCAAGGTCTTTATTTGCTTTTTCCAAGCGATAGTATTCCTCTTTTAGTTCTTCCTCTAATTTTGGCCATTCATTTTTACTTTCAACTTCATCAATGACTTTAGCTACTTTTTGTAGTTCTGAACGAGCTTCTAATCTACCTGCTTCCGTTTTTTTGTTTTCAAAAATGGTTTTAACTTTTTCTAGGTCTTTTCTTACTTCCTCTTTTTTATTAAAATCTAAATCGTCTAAAATATTTTCTGTTTCATTTATTTGGTCTTCTAACCATTCCTCTGTTAGTGTCGATTCATTTGTATTAACCTCAAAAGGCATTTCAAAATCAATATCAATAAAATTTACTTTGCCAGACATAATATTTGAACGGTCAATTTCAATCGTCAAGTTTGCAACGCTATTTTCAGCTAGTAATACTGGCAGATCATTACCAGTAATACGAATTGTTGAAACGTGGTTGTTTAATACTGCCTTTGTAAAAGGTTCTCCTTGATAAATTGGAATGTCAATAAAATCATCCATTCCTGGGCGGATTTGCTTTTTACTTTTTAAGTCGTTGAAAACTCCTGTCGCAGGTAATGTTTTGTTCTTTTCTAAGCCAACAAGTGGTTTTAATATTTTCTTTTTAGTTAGTTTATCAATTACTTCAATACAAATAGAGTGTGGTAGCGGTGCACCACCAGCAACAGTTCCTTCTTTTATTGAAAAACTTTTTGGTTCGCATTCTAATTTATCCCCTTTTTCATTGTATAGTTGAATTGTGAAAATATTATTTTCGTTTTCAACTAGTGCTAATTCTACAACTTCTCCAATATTATTAAGTTCTACTTTTTCACTTTTGAATGCATTATCACCACGAGAAATTTCAGCAAAAACAATTTTGTTAGCCTCCTTCGTTTTAATATTTACAAATGTTTCTGCACCAACTACCATAGATTCATAATCTATATGTAATTGAACTTTTGTAATATCAGCTTCTCCTTCAACAGGATTATTTATAGAAGATGCATAGATAGCTGCACCTTGTGCAACTACAGTCATCGGGTCAATACTTGTGTTGGGCTTTCTTATTTGCTTTTCCAACATCTCTCTTACAATTGGTGACAAAGTAGGGCCGCCAACAAGAATTAATTCATCTAATGAACTTCCAGATAAATTATTCCTTTTTAAAAGCACTTTGCAGTAATCAATTGCTTTCTGAATGAATGGTGCAATAATTCCTTTTAATTCATCCCTTGTAATTGTTAAATCAATTTCAAATTCCTCTCCTTCATCATCTTCACCATACTCATCATATAGATTCGTTAGAATTGGGTATTCTTCTTTATAAGAAAGTTGGTTTTTTGCATCTTCCGCAAGAGGTTTCCACATTTCTTTAAATGCGTTCAATTTTTCCGCATCTTCAAATACAGAATCAATAGCATATTTGTTTTGTAAATAAGGAATAAAAATATTTTCAACAATGGCTTCATCAAGGTTTTTACCACCTAAAAAGTTGTCACCTTCTGTATCAATTACTTTAATAATTCCATCTTCAACTTTAACTAATGCAGAATCAAAAGTTCCTCCACCAAAATCAAACACTAACCAATATCCGTTCTTATTAGAAGATTCTACACCATAAGCAATTGCAGCTGCATAAGGTTCTTGAACTAATTCCACATATTCCAAACCTGCTAATTCAGCTGCCTTTTTTGTTGCGTTGATTTGATTCATTTCAAATGCAGCTGGAATTGTAATAATCGCTGATTTTACATTTTCATCATCAACATATGATTTTAAAGTTTTTAGCACTTCAGAAGACAATTCTTCAGAAGATAATTCAGAACCGCTGTCGGTTTTATACTTAATGGAATTGCCCATTGTTCTTTTGAATTCAATAAAAATATTGGATTTAAAAGCTAAGTCTGTGAATGCTTTCTTTTTGTCCTTAGGCAATTGGGCATATGCCTTATCCCCAACCATAAACCCTTTTTTTGTAACCATAACACACGAAGGCATAGTGTCCCTTTGTGTATCCGTTCTATACATTTTCGTTTTTCCGTTGTCATAAACTGCAATTGCTGAGTTTGTAGTTCCCAAGTCAATGCCGAAATCAATTTTTAATCTTGTCATTTTATTATGTTTTTATTCGTTAAATGCTACTGTTACTTTTGCGGCTTGAATCATTTTGCCTTCAAAATTTACTTGTGGTTTAATAATTCTTTTAATGATTTGTTTTCCTGATTCAACAGATTCATCAAATTCAAGTGTTGCTACCATATTCATTCCCGAATTATAATTCATTCCTATAAGTTGCGGAATTTCATAGCCATAGGCTTTGAGATTATCAAGAATTGATTCAGAGTATTTTTTCAAGTGTTTATATCCTTTAATTTCTTTATCCATCACTTCAAGATTCATTAGAATTCTTGTAACTTCATCAGCTACCTTTAGTACTAAAGAATGGTCTTTTTCGCCACTTACGGGTTTATCAGTTTCAGTTTCTTTAATTTTTAGCTGTGAATTGATTATGTCTAACAATTGAGCATCTAGTTTTAGGCTTTCTTCTTCTAAGGATTTTTTTGTGTTTCTAATTTGGCTTTCTACATCTGTTTGACTGGTTGCAATACGTTTACCTAACAGCCAATAAACTAGACCGCCAAGTATTAGGGTAATCAATGTGCCTATTATCCAATATAACCGGTTTTTTTCAACGTCTTTATCAAGTTTTGAAATACTCTCTTTTGCATTTGTTTCAGATGTTTGGATTTTCGTTCCTAAGTCTTCAGCAATTGATGAAATATTCACGCTGTTGGTTTCAATTTTCTTTGAAAGACTATCATTTTGTAGTTTGAAATTTTCTGTTTGTTGCAATAAACCTTGTAACTGAGAACTCTGTGTTCCAATTTTCGTTTTTAGACTTTCAATTTCTTTGTTTTGTTTTTCAATATTTTTTTGAATCGCTGTTACATCGTTAACAATTGAGTTTTCATTCTGCGTTTGAGCAAAAAGAGTTGTTGTGCCAAATAGGGCAACTAAGAGTATTATTCTTTTCATTATTTTCTGATTGTTTTAATTAATAGGTCTAAAGACGAACGAAGTAGTTCGTTAATTTTTGGTTTATTCTTCAATTTTTCGACTAAGTGTGGGGAGTATTTATAGTACACTTTAATGAAATAACGACCCAAGTATGTTTTTCTCAAAAATTCGTCTCTGAATTTTCTTAATTCCATAACTTGAGGATGGTCATAATCACCGTATGCCATTGTAGCTATATAACAGCCATCTGTTGCTGTACTGATAGTTTTGCCAACTTGTTTCGCTGTAGATTTTGCTTGAGCTGCTCTTACATCTTTCCAATAGCATATGTGTTTTACTTGGTTTATTTGAATTGGACCTAGTTTACCAATCAAGAAATCTACGAGGGTTTTATATTCGGTAATTTTGCTTTGATTTGGGCAATGCTGTATTGCTTCAACGTCACTCGTACTTATACCATTACTAACAACTTCAACAACTTTATCCCAATTTAAGCATTCTGCCTTCATTTTATCAACTTTAGAATAGTTGATTGTTTGATTATATGACATAGTTCTTGTCATCTGAGAAACTTGGGCGTTAATTTCACTTATAGCCTTTTCGTAAGCCATTTTAATGGAACCCAAAATTGCAATAGCTTGATTAACCTCTCGGTCTTTCATATTTTCAAGAGTTTCAAGACTATCTTTTGCTCGGTCTTTTACCAATTTACCAACAGCAATTGAATCAGCTAATTTATTCAATCGCATTGCGTTTTCTAAATAATTTTCTGTGCTATCATTTTCTTGGCTTTCATTAAAATAATCAATGCCACATTGCATAATTTCTTTAGCAAGGTTGTCTGCTATCAATTTGTATTTTAAGTCATTAACACCTAATAAAGATTTTAATTGTTCCAAATGCGACTTGCAGTCATTATATAATTGAGTTCCGAGTTTATATGCATCAATTTTAGATTTACTTCTTTTTTTCTTGGTACTTTCTAATGCAGATTCTATTTTGTGAGTAGGTTCTTCGGTGAATTTTTCTGCTAAATACTTCTGTATTTTATCATTGCAATTTTCAAATAGTTTGATTATGTCGCTATTAGAAAATTTATCTTTTAATTGAATTAGCAAGACATTTACAAAAAATTCCAATTCTTTCTGATTGTCAATAATAAATGCTTCACCAGCAACAGTATGAACAAAGTTTGTAAAATAACTCGATTCTATGAGCTTAAATTTTGCTTCTATACCTTGTTTAATTTCAGCTTGTGTTTCTCCAAGTAATTTTAAAGTTCCTACATTATTAAAACAAGAAAAGTTTTTTGATGTTACCTCCTTATCTAAAGTTACCTTCTCCCATATTTCAATTGCTTTATGCTTGTCCCCATTAATTAGATAGGTCATTGCAGTTTCATCAAAGGAATTTGTTTTTAAAAACCAGAATAAAGAATTGTCAAGCATTTCTTTTGCTTGCTGTATTGCGGCAAATGCTTTTTCAATACTGTTATGGTCTTTTTCAATAGTATTCAAAAAGGGAAAGTCAAATTCAGATGATACTTGTTTGCCAACTTTAGCATATGCGGTAATCTTGCCCTTTCTACCCTGAATTTCTTTAGCCGTAGCATTTGAAAGTATGCCAACTATACGGTATGGATTTTCTTGAATTAGTTTCATTTACAACTTAGTTTATCTTATTTAATTGGTTTTTTTGTGCGTTGGCAAAAAATGGCTCTTTTGGTTTTGCGAAGGGTCGGCTTGTGTGTCGGGCAAAACCAAATGTGCCATTTGTGCGGCTGGCTAAAATTGTTTTTAAAAAATGTGCGGTGGGAAAAAATAAAAATACAGAAGCGTTGGCTTTAGAGTCGGCTGTCTGAATATTCACTTTTTCTGTCCTTATTTTCTGTTTCATTCTGTTGTTCATTTTTACTCGGTTCGTTCTTTAGGCTTGCAGGTAACGTCTAGGCTATGTGATGGATGAAGCGATAGCGAATCTATCAATATAGCCGTTGTTAGTCATGGTTTTGATTTACTATTCCAATATTGGATAAACGGATTTAAACTCCTTGTTTCCATTGTAAACAAATTCCAATTTTATACCACTTGTTGTGGTTCCATGATAGGTAAATTCATCTATTTCATTTTTGTTTAGATAGGCACTATAGCATTCTAGAATCAAAGTTTGAAGTCCCCAATTTGCTGGGAAGAATGAAGATTTACCCTGTTTTTTGATGAATTTTCCAGATCGTTCATTAAAGACTTCAATTTCAGCTTCAAAAATACCTGTACTTTGGTCGGTTTTCAAGAGTTTAATGATTTTTATTTTATCTTTATCATAAAGGTGAATTCCACTAACACCACTTCGATTTACTGTTCCATTTTTTGAGTGTTACATTATTCGATATATCATTAAGTGAAATTCTTCATTCACTCCTTCAGGCCACATTATTACTTCCTTAACTTTGACAATAAACTCATCTTTAATAATTTTCTCCAATCTTTTTGGATTTTGAATTTGAAGCTCCTTAAATATTTTTGACTCTTTCTTTAATTGCTTTAGAGATTCGAAAGGTCCTTCTCCACCCTTTTCTTGAAGTTTAATGTCATTAGTATACATTTCAACAATTCTTGGACCGTCAATCAAATCTTGATGTTCAGAAGGTAAGTATTTATGAATGTAATAATATCTCATTTATAATCGTGACTAACTTGTTTATTTCCGCAACTCCCTTATAGCCGCAACTCTCAATATTTTCACAACCCCCTGATTACCAATAACTACATCCTCAATTAAACGTTTATACTCGTTTAATAAACACCTATATACTTTCGTATTTAAATGTGTAAAAACGCTTATTAAACGGTTATCAGCGCCAGATAGGAGCACAACTGACCATAAGCCAAGGAGTCTGATATTAATGTTTAGAGGAAGATTTGGCATTTACGGGGTAGATAGCTCTTTTTCATATGGATACTTATTAACTCTGTAAATATAATAATATAGCTTTAATATGGTTACAATTTGGCCTTAATTTTTCAGATGCAAAATATTATTCGGTATTGGGTATGAAAATTTGGAGATTACAATACAATATTTTGTTTTTAGGATTTTAGTTTGTTAGGGTTGTGGCTTATGGAATTTGGGGGAAGTTAAATGGGTTGGATGCAAAATATTGCATCCCAGCTGGGTTTTCAATAAGAGGAGAGTGCAAAATTTATTCTTACCACTGGAAGGGACTCCCAATACCAATAAACAGATGAAGGAATTAGGGCTTATCCCTTCAAAATAGACAGTCTTTCTTTCCTAATCCACCTTCACAAACCTTATGGTTTTGGTTTTGCCCGCCATATCGATCACCCTAGCAAAATAAGAGCCGGGGGTGAAGGTGCTGCAATCAATGGTAGTGGTGATGTCTGCTACCAGCTGGTGGTAGATGGCCTGACCGGAGAGGTTAAAGATGGTGATCTGGTCGATGGCCCTATCGGATTGGGTTTGGATGGTTAGCTTGTGGGAGACCAGGCTTGGATAGAGGTTGACATCCCAGGCGTTGTAGGGCAGGTCATCAACAGAGACAATGACGGTTTCGTTGTGGAAGGTAACAAAGCCGGTGTAGCCGAGGCCTACGGCGGCATAGTCTTGTTTGTTGTCCTGGTTAAAATCGCCCACGGTGAGGGAGATGGCGTTGGTAAGGGGATAAAAACCGTTGTTGTTGAATTGGGGCAGGCCCTGGGCATCGTTTCCGGCGTTGGTGTACATCTTAATGGCATTTTCGAAGTAGGAGGCTATTAAGATGTCCAGCCTGCCGTCATTTTGAAAGTCGATGATTTCTACATCGCCGGGGGCATCTACAGCGGCATTGATGACAACCAAATCGTAGGTATTGGAGGCATTGCTGACGTACAGTTTAACCATGTCACCTACATACTCTGAAACCAGGAAGTCGGGCTTTTGGTCGTTGTTGAAGTCGTGCGTAGCCATCGAATTGCAGATGTTGAGGTCGGCAATCAGGGTCTTTTTGGTAAATGTCTGGCTGCCATTGTTGGTATAAAGGGCCAGCTTTTTTCCCAGTCCTTCGGCGCTCACGATGTCGAGATCACCATCTTTGTCATAATCCAGGGTGATGGTTTGTCGGGCATCCACACTGTTGGAGCTGAGCACATTTTGGGTAAAAGAGGCATTGCCGTCATTCTGCCAGAAAATGAGATCCCCCGGTGCACTCACGGTAGAAAATTCCACCGAAATAAAGTCCAGATCATCATCCTGGTCGAGATCCACGGCCTCCAGACCAATAAATGCGTTGGAGGTCGATTTCACCACCTCCTCAAATTGCCTGAAACCGCCGGTTTTGTTGTTTTCCAGAAAAACGATCCTGTGGTTTCCGGCAACGGTACCACTGGCAATGATGTCTTCAAAACCATCGTTGTTGAAATCACCCTTTGTCAGATCCGCTGCCCCATCGAGGGCAGAGTACATGGGCACCACGCTGTATTTATTTTCTGTATTGTTCTTCCTGTATAAAACAACTCTTTTGTCCTTCGAAAAGGCCACCACAAAGTCTGCATCTCCATCCTTTTCCACATCGAGGTGCACAATGCTCTCGGGTTGGTTAACATTGGTATTAAACCTTGAAACATCAAAGATCACAAACTGAGCGTGTGCAGTATACAAAGCCAAAACACCAAATACCAACAATGTTAATTTCTTTTTCATTTTTCTTTTTTAGAGTGGATTATCCCTTTTTTAATATAATTCGAAGCAGCTTTGGCTACCCTGAACTGTCCCTACCCTTTTAAAAATAAAACTGACGAATGGTGTGTCCGGCTTTTTCATTTACTTTCGGCGCAAGATCAGCGGCAAAGATAGGGGATGAGGGGGGAATGGCAAAATCCGGGGTAATATGTTCATATTTTCATATGGTACGTTTCGCTTTGCGAAACGTTATGTTCATA
>CALMSX010000120.1 GCA_937872515.1 uncultured Bacteroidota bacterium | reverse complement strand
AGTTGAAACCCCCATTTCCATCATTGTAAACAGCGCAGGTACTAAAAAAAGAAAGTTTAATAGTATCAACATCCGAAATTTTTACCGGATCTTCTTTAAAATCAAAAACATTTATTCCCACCGGGTAGGGTGCTGGGCTAACCGTTGTGTGTCTTCCTATAATCCATATATTATCTTCCTTTTGTGAGTGGCAAGTGCCACCCACAAAAAGTAAGAATAATAATATTTCAATTCTCATAATTTAATAAATTTTTGCTCTACCAATACTGGTTTCAGTCTCTTTATCATGCAGAAATATAAATCTCAACCATTATCTTTGAATTATCATGTATCCGCTGTAAACATTTAAATCTCCATCTTCTACCCTAAAAACATAAGTCCCCACCGCCAAATGGCCGGCCTCTACATCATTCCAGCCATAATATACCCGTTGGTGGTGGACCTCCCGGCCCAGAGCATCATAGATCCTGAGTACTCCCTGCTCAGGTACATAATCGCGGATGGTAAGCAATAAGCGGCCATCCGATGGGTTGGGAAAAATATCCACTAAATTTTCTTTTGACTGAACATCATCTGCGGCGCTTGTGCCCAACACCAGGGTACGGCACAGGGTATCGCTGCCATTTTCATTGCTCACAGTAAGGCAGATCTCATACGTACCACTTTTGGGAAAAGTGTGCCAGTAGGGTTTTCTGCCTTCAAAGGTAGTGCCATCTCCAAATTCCCATTGCCAGGCCTCCGGCCGGAAGTAAGATAGATCGGTGAAGCGCACCCGAAGGTAATCAGCCGTATCCACTTCGTAACGAAACTTGGCTACCGCGTAGTTGTTTAGCCCCAGGGTATCACAATCAGAGCCATCTTCCGGGCCCAGTCGGTAGTTTGGGAAATTGGGTATGGTATTGGCATTATTAACCGTATTGACAACGTGCTGCTTCACCTGTGCTTCCATACCTTCCTCATCCGGATAGTCTATCCTGTGCATGTGCAGGGTATTGCCTCCGGGGCCATAGATTTTGCCATCGGGGGCCAGGGCCATGTAGCCAAAGTCATTGGTTGCGGAGAAGTTAGGGGTGTACACACTTTTGTATTTATCAGATACAGCCACCACCTTTTCTGATGCCAGGATATTGGCAGCGTCCATGTCAAATTGCAAGAGGCTATCTATGTTGGCGGTGTATAGGTACCTGCCATCATTGGAAAAGGCACAGCCCAAATCAATGTTTTTGGCCCAAAATCTTTTGATGATCGGCTCACCCAGCCAGCCGCTACACCGGTCAAAATCGAAGACGCACAAATGGCCTGACTGATTTAAAAAATCTCCAATGCTACTTGTTTCATGCAGTACATATTTATCACCCCTGGGTGAAAACCTTGCCTGTCCGGTACCAAAAAAATAATTCATGGGCGTTTGGATCTTGTGAATCAACCTACATCCTGTTGGATCCAATAAGAACACATAAGCATAGTCGTGGTTGTGGCTGAAAGTAACTAGCCACCAATCCCGGCCATTGGCGTGTCTGCATGCTTGAAGGGAGGCAGGACTTAATGAGTCAGTTGTTATCAAACTATCTTTGTAAACAACCGTACTGGTTTTATTGTCAACTGCCCCTGTAAACAAACCTTTTGTATAATCTTTTAAATACGTACCATCAATATATATATGGTTATAAGCAGCATAAAAAACAGAATCTTTTCCTGGCCATGGTAGCATTATCATGGCTTGCGATCTATTAAACCCCAAAAATCTTTTTGAGCCATCTGCATAGTTACTTACCCATAAATTAAAATACTTGCCATTATAATTAATGGTATCACCATTTTTTACCTCTTTAAAATTGGGGCCTAAAATATGCATTCCGTTACTTACATAGTTGAAACCCCCATTTCCATCATTGTAAACAGCGCAGGTACTAAAAAAAGAAAGAATAATTGTATCAACATCAGATATTTTTACAGGATCCTCCTTAAAATCAAAAATATTAATACCTACAGGATAAGAGGCAGTACCAGAAATCGAATGATTACCAAACAACCAATTAAAATCTTCTTTTTGTGAGTGGCAGGTGCCACCCACAAAAAGGAAAATAAATACGTATATGTTTTTCAGATTCAGCATTTCATTCAGTTCGTTTGGATGCTTAGATAAAACTCCTGCCATCAAAAGTAAGGTAATGCAGAAACAAGGCACCAAAATAATTTGAAAAACCTGTGTTTATGTCCGTGGGCTGTCTAAAGTTGTTGCTCCTACATCAACGTATTCTGCACGTAGTCAAACTCCTCAGGATAATCTGTATTGTAGTGAAGGCCCCTGCTTTCCTGGCGCATCTGCGCTGCTTTGGTGATGAGGTAAGCAATGGTAATCAGGTTTCTCAATTCGCACAACTGGGGTGAAATAACGGTGGAGTTGTACAGCTCTTCTGTTTCGGCGTAGAGCAGAAAGAGACGATCAAGGGCACGTTTGAGACGCACATCGGTGCGCACGATGCCCACGTAACTCGACATGATCTCTTTGAGTTCTTTGAGGCTTTGGGTGAGTAGTACCATTTCACGTGGCTCAGTAGTACCTTCCGCATTCCACTTCGGTATGTTTTCCTGGAAGTGGATATTGTCGATTTCTGTGGCCAATACTTCGGCAATGCGTTTGCCATAAACCAGTCCTTCCAACAGGGAGTTGGAAGCAAGGCGGTTAGCACCATGAAGGCCGGTATTGGTACATTCACCGGCTGCATAGAGGTGGCGAATGGATGACCGGCCATCGTGATCTACCAGGATGCCGCCACAGATGTAGTGGCACGCCGGCACCACTGGGATGTAATCCTTCATAGGATCGATGCCCAGACTCATACACTTGTCATAGATATTGGGAAAATGGTGGTAAAATGCCTCTTTGTCCAAGTGGGTACAATCGAGGTACATGTGCTCAGCACCCCTAATCTTCATTTCGTTGTCGATGGCGCGGGCCACGATATCTCTTGGTGCCAGCGATTTGCGGGGGTCGTATTTTTGCATAAACTCTTCTCCCTCTTTGGTGCGCAGTACAGCGCCAAAGCCCCTGACCGCCTCTGAAATCAGAAACGATGGGTTTTCTCCCGCTGGATTGTACAGAGAGGTAGGGTGAAACTGCACAAACTCCATATTGGCCAGCCTGCCCTTGGCACGGTAGACCATGGCCATGCCATCTCCGGTGGCAATGACCGGGTTGGTGGTACTTTTGTACACCTGACCTGCTCCTCCCGTGGCAATCACAGTGGCCCGGGCCAGGATGGTTTCAATGTTTCTGGTATTTTTATTCAGGGCATATGCGCCATAACATTCAATATCGGGAGTCAGTCGGGTTACATTCCGGCCCAGGTGGTGCTGGGTAATGATGTTGATGGCAAAGTACTGTTCGTAAATTTTGATGTTGGGCAGGGCCTTTGCTTTTTCATTGAGGGTGCGCTGGATTTCCCAGCCTGTAATGTCTTTGTAGTGGAGGATTCGATTTTCTGAGTGTCCACCTTCTTTGCCCAGATCGTATTGACCCTCCTTGTTTTTATCAAATCTGGCTCCCCAGTCGATGATCTCCTGCACTCTGAGCGGACCTTCTTCCACCACCATCTTGACCACCTCATAATCACAAAGGCCGTCGCCGGCATCGAGGGTATCGGCTATGTGTTTGTCGTGATCATCGATGTCTTTGTTCCAAACCGCCGCTACCCCACCCTGGGCGTACCGCGTATTGCTCTCTGTGACATCGGCCTTGGTTAACACTGTGATTTCCAGGTCTTTGCGTTTTTCAGCCATCCAAATCGCGAAAGAAAGTCCGGCTACACCGCCACCAACTACAAGAACATCTGTTTTGATCACAAAAATATTTTTAAAAAATTCTTTCAAAAATAGGGGATTTTGGAAAATCTATCATCTTATAAGACAAATTCGACAAGATATGGCAAACTTTACCTTAACTACAGATTTGATCCAATCCATTCCCCTGCTGGAATGCCTTTCTGCAGAACACAAAGACGAGCTGATCAAAGCATCTTCAATCCTGAGTGTTGGCAAACACAAACGCATCTACCAATACAACGATGCGATCCAACATGTGTTCATTGTATTGAAAGGTTCTATCAAACTGGCTGCCCAGACAGAGGGCAATAAGGTATTGGTAAAGTACATCGCCTATAAAAATGAGATTTTTGGCGAAAACATCTTTACATCAACGGCCCACCGACTTGAATTTGCCGAAGCCCTGACCGATAGTCAGGTGTTAAAAATTGATGTAAGAACCTTCAAACGTCTTGTCGCTTCCAACGGAGAACTAATGGCCACCCTCGCAAACATTATGATCACCCGTATCCAGGACCTGGAAGAACGCATGCAATCTTTTGTTTTTCTGAAAGCCAAGGAAAGAATCACTGGCTTTATCCGCAGAACCGCCAAAATGCATGGCATTACCATCGGTTTGAATGAAATCCTTATCAACCACGGTATGTCGCACAAAGAAATTGCCTTCCTTACCGATACTTCTCGTCAAACGGTTGCCCGCATCCTCAATGAATTAAAAGAAGCAAATATTATTCACTTTTCTGACAGAAAACCAAATAAAATTCTGATCAGAGAATTGGCGATGTTGGGTTAAAGCGGAGCATCGGGGGTCGGAGCATCGGAGCATCCGGATTGGGTTACCTAAATTCAGATTCTTCCACCAAAATGCACACTCCCTTGTTAAGGGATTCCTCTCTGTTTCAACATTTAGGGAATGAAGGTAATTAAGGGCTGTGTCTTTTTTACCCTTTCTTAATTCTCTGAATTACCTCAATGATGTAAAAAATCACTCGCCCTTTTTTATGAGATTAGTCTTTATAAGGACTGATTTTGTTCTACCTCATTCCAAAATATTCCTCTTAAAGACTGAGTCATTGTAATGGGCTTTCCCCTGTTTTTCAACATTTAGGGAATGAAGGTAATTAAGGTATATGTCTTTTTTACCCTTTCTTAATTCTCTGAATTACCTCAATGATGTAAAAAATCACTCGCCCTTTTTTATGAGATTAGTCTTTATAAGGACTGATTTTGTTCTACCTCATTCCAAAATATTCCTCTTAAAGACTGAGTCATTGTAATGGGCTTTCCCCTGTTTTTCAACATTTAGGGAATGAAGGTAATTAAGGGCTGTGTCTTTATTACCTAAGCTTAATTCCCTCAATGTTTCAAATAAAATTTTGATCGTTCTTATGGGTTTGGTCATTTAAAATGGCTGCCTTTGTTTTACCTAAATCCAATTTTTCCCATCTATAGACAGACTCCTTTTGAAAAGTTTTTACCTTTTTTTTCAACATTGAGAGCATTGAGTGACATTAAGGTTTTTAATCTCACTACTTAATGTGTCTGAATGTGCTTAATGCGTGTGCCTATAAAACCCAGTTTTGTAGTGCATTTCAAAAAAAATTCACTCACTCTTCTTTATAAGATTGGTCTTTCAGATGACTGCTTTTGTTTTACCTCATTCCAAAATATTCCTCTTAAAGACTGAGTCATTGTAATGGGCTTTCCCCTGTTTTTCAACATTTAGGGAATGAAGGTAATTAAGGTATATGTCTTTTTTACCCTTTCTTAATTCTCTGAATTACCTCAATGATGTAAAAAATCACTCGCCCTTTTTTATGAGATTAGTCTTTATAAGGACTGATTTTGTTCTACCTCATTCCAAAATATTCCTCTTAAAGACTGAGTCATTGTAATGGGCTTTCCCCTGTTTTTCAACATTTAGGGAATGAAGGTAATTAAGGGCTGTGTCTTTATTACCTAAGCTTAATTCCCTCAATGTTTCAAATAAAATTTTGATCGTTCTTATGGGTTTGGTCATTTAAAATGGCTGCCTTTGTTTTACCTAAATCCAATTTTTCCCATCTATAGACAGAATCCTTTCGAAGGGCTTTCCCATGTTTATCAACATTTAGGGAATGAAGGTAATTAAGGTGTTCCTCTTGTTTTTAAAATGGGAACCCTTTGCCATAGCAAATTCCAAATTTATATGAATATATGAACATTTGAAAATGTGAACATATCCACCGGTTACCCCCCCTACTTATCAACGCGGACCGCGTGATCGATTTTAAACATCAGGCGGTTAATGTCATCACTGTTGAGGCGAAGTGTACCGGTGAGGGTAATTTGTTCGGTGGTGTATTTAATGGCTTCCTTGGCACTTACTTCCATGACCGTTTCAGGGCCGGCGCCGCCACAGAAAAAACACATGCTGTAGGGGAAGGCAGAAAAGATAAATTCTTTGTGCGACTTATATCCTTCAACCGGAATGATGTAACCTTTGACCGTGATGGTCTTTCCTTCCATGTTTTTGATGGCATCACTGAATACGGGCTTGTCGATCTTGAAGCCCATGAGCTCATCGTATTCTTTGCGGTAGGTGATTTTGGCCAGGGTCTTCCATACACTCTCTGTCTGGGCATAAGTGCTGGCAGCAGAAGCGATGGTGATAAATGCGATTAGTATCGAGAGTTTTTTCATATCTAATTGATGATTTGAGCTGCTTCCAGGGTGTACAACAAGCCAGAGGGGTCGTTTTCGTTGATGCGGAGCACGCCTTTTACTTTAATCTTTTCATCGGTGTAGGGTATTTTTTTGCCTCCTGCCAGGAAGACCTGCATGGCGGTTTCGGGTCCTGCTTTGCCACAGAAAAAACACATCTTTTCGCTGAATTTGGAAAGCATAAAGTGGTTCTGTGCCAGCTTGCCCGTCAGGGGTATGATGTAGCCATCTACTTCCAACTCGGTGCCCTGCATGGCTTTTACGGCGGGACTAACCTTTACTTTTTTAACCTCTATGCCATAGGCAGCATCAAAGCTGGTGGTAGTGCTCACCAGACCCAGGGTAGCCCATGATGATTTTTGTGCCATGCCCCAAACAGACAAAAGCATACAAATCAACATTAAAAAATTTCTTCTCATATTTCTGAAAACGATGACTATTGTCAAAAAGTTGCAGTTCGGTGGAGCGCTATTTTTCACCAAGGGTCTGATTGATGTCGGTATTCGCCGCTTTCCAGGCTGGTACCAGGGCCGCTACGGCGCCTAAGGCCAGGGATATAAAAAACAGGTACCACTCTTCTTCCAACAAGACCCAAGCCTGAAAATCATAGCCAAAGTCTTCTGTAAGGTAGTTGCCCAAGATGGACATGCCCACATGGCTCAACACCATGCCGCACAACCAGCCCAAAAAGGCAATGCCCAACCCTTCAATCAAAATAAGCAAAAACAGACCTGCTCTGCTGCTGCCCATTACCCTGAGCAAGGCCAACTCGTACTTGCGTTGTTTCATGGATTGATAGAGGGAAATAAAGATGCTAATCAGGGATACTACCGCTATCAAAAGGGCAATGTACCTTATGGTCTCGGTTCCTGTACCGATCATATCGTACAGCTTATTGATCTCATAAGCGGGTGAGGCCGCCTGCATGGAGGTGTTTTCATTGATGGCCCGGGGCATGTTGAGCGCCTGGTAGTTGCTGGCACTTTTGTATTGCACCAGGATGGAAGTGATCTGCTCCTCCGGATGGGCCAATAAATCCAAATTGGAATTGTCGTGCACATGCGGGTCCAGGGTGTCGGCTGCTGCATGGCTGTGATCGTGATCTTCGTGGTCTTCAGCGGCTGCTTCCGCGTGGGCGTGCATCTCCCAGATTGAGGCCGTATTGGTAAGGATGAGCTGGTCAAGTACTGTGCCCGTGCCTTTTAAAATACCGCTTACCTTAAATTTAGCGTGGTCGTGGGCCAGGTCGGGATCTTCGTCAAAGCCGTGTGAACTTATAAAGGCATCTCCTATTTTTAATCCTGCCTTGCGCGCTACCGTGGCTCCTATGGTGACCTCCAGGTCTTTTTTCCAAAGACTGCCTTCCTTGATTTGTCCACCATAGAGTGATAAGATATCGTGGTTGGTGCCTACAATGCGGAAGGAGCGATAATTGTCGCCCAATGACAAAGGTACTGCTTTCTTGATCAGGGGGTGCCTTGGATTGAGGAATGCCTTGGCGTCTTTGATTTTGATATTGCCGGTAGGGTTGTCAATATGGTACATATTGCAAAGGATGAGCTGCAGTGGCGATCCCTTGGCCCCTATGACCAGGTCAATTCCTGCCAGGTTGGCTTCAAATTTTTCCTTCACCTGGGCATTAAACAAGAGCAAAAAAGAAATCAGGCCCACACCCAGAGCAAATAAAATAAGACTCAGTGCCAAATTGAGCGGTCTGTGAAACAGGTTTTTAAAGGCCAGCTTGAAAAACTGCATCATTGTAGGGTAATTTGGTGGTTAACTTCTGATTTCAAACGGGTATCGTGGGTAACAATCACCAGGGCAGAGCCTTCTTCGCGGGCCTGCTCTTCCAGCAATTTATATACAGCTATACAATTTTGATCGTCGAGGGCGGAGGTGGGCTCGTCGGCGAGAATGAGGCCGGGTTTGTTGATGACAGCCCGTGCTATGGCTACTCTTTGTTTTTCTCCTTGTGACAAGGTACTTACATTTTGATAGACTTTGGTCCCAATACCCAGTCTTTCCAGCAGATTTTTGGCTCTTCCCGCATCGGGTTGACTACCTATTAATGTTTGAGCCAACAAAATATTTTCAAGCACATTCAAAGAGGCAATAAAGTGATTTTGCTGAAAGATGATGCCGATGTGTTTACCCCTGAAGGTATCCAGTTCTCTTCCCGATTTTTTGGAAATATCGCCACCATCAATTACAATGGTGCCTGAAGTAGGGTTCATCAAGCCTCCCAATAAATGAAGCAGGGTGGTCTTGCCAATGCCAGACCTTCCTAGTAAGAGCATACTTTCCTGCGCTCCTACCTTTAGGTCGGGAAAAGAAAAGCGACTTCCTCCCGGATATTGGAATGTAAGATCTTTGGTTTGAAGCATATGATTAAAAATGATGGGTCAAAGATACGTTGCAGTTGTTTCTTACCATTGCCAACACTCCGATTTAAGGATTGTTTAATACTATGACCATTCTATGATGGCAGGTAAAATTACAAGAGGGCTGCGCCAAAAACCCCGGCACTGTCTCCCAGGCTGGGCTTAAGAAACAAAACTTCCACACGAGGATTGAAAATGTACTTTTTTACTCTCTCAACCCCTTCTGTGTAAATTTCATCAATATTGCCAACTCCTCCTCCGATGACGATGACATCCGGATCCACTATGTTGATCACCACGGCAATGGCACGTCCGAATTGTTCGTAAAGGCGTTCCATGGTTTGTTGGGCGAAGGGCGCATTACCTTCTCTGTATTCTGATACGATGTCTTTCAATTTTTTTTCGCTGCCGCTGATTTTGGCATAAAACCTTTCCAGGGCCGGACCGGAGATGACGGTTTCGACACAGCCTGTTTTACCACAATAACAGGGTCCTCCTGATTCGTCCAAAAAGTTGTGTCCCCACTCTCCTCCAATGCCATGCCGGCCGCCAATGACCCTGCCATTGACCACCACTCCTCCGCCTACGCCGGTGCCCATGATGACCCCAAACACCACCTGGGCCTCTGGCATCTTTTCTTTGACAATGCCCATCTGTGCCTCTGCAATGGCAAAACAGTTGGCGTCGTTGGCCAGCCTTACTTCATAGCCCAGTATTTTTTCGAGATCGGCCTTCATGTGTCTGCCGTTCAAAGCGGTGGTGTTGCAGTTTTTCATGGTTTGGGTCAGGGGATCCAGTGTGCCGGGTGTGGCAATACCTATGTGCTGGGGTGTAAATTCATAAGGCCTACAAACACTATGGGCCAGTTGTGCAATGTTGTTTAATATGTGGTCATATCCCAGGTGTCCTTCTGTGGCTACTCTTTCTCTTATTTTGACCTGGTTGGTTTTTGCGTCGAGCAGGGCTGCTTCTATCTTGGTGCCCCCTAAATCTATACCCAGTAAATACGATGCAGACATAATGCGGTTTTGCCCATAAAAATACGGTTTAACCGGGGTATACAAAATTAATTTCTACGGGATTTAACTTAGTTTTTTACCTCAAAACCCAAAGTCTCCAGGTCTTGCCAAAAATTGGGATACGATTTACTTACTACGCCGGCATCTTTGATTTGAATGGGGTGATTCAAGGCCAAAGGTGCAAGGGCCATGGCCATTCTATGGTCGTGGTACGTGTCAAAAACCGGTGTGGAATCAAAGCTCGCTTTGCCCTCCATCATGTACATTTCCCTCAAATCTTTTTGGTGAAACTTTTGGGGCACCTTGCTCAGGAAAACTCCCATTTTTGCCAGTTCGGTTTGCATGGCCCTGATCCTGTCGGTTTCTTTTATTTTCAGGGTCTGTAAGCCGGTAAACAAGCCATTGACTCCCTTTCCGGCACACATGGCAAAAACCGTTTGGGCAATGTCGGGTTGACGCAAAAAATCGTACTCAAGTAAGGGAAGGGCGGTAGCCTCTTTTGCTTTTGTGATCAAAATAGTATTCGCATCTACTATTTTAGTACTTACGCCAAATGACCTTGCAATGTCAGCGATGGCGCTGTCTCCCTGCATGCTGGGCACAAAAAGGCCCTTTAAGGTGATGGCGGCTTCTTCTGCCAGGGCCGCTATTGAAAAAAAATAGGAGGCAGACGACCAATCGGCTTCAACAACAAAATCCTGACTATGATAATCCTGCTTACGAACGGTGATGGTATTTCCTTTCCACTCACTCTTAACTCCAAATTGCCCCATGATATCGAGGGTCATTTGCAGGTAGGGAGCAGAAACAAGTTCACCGGTAAAGGTGATTTCCAAACCATTGTCGAGGCTTGGGGCAACCAACAATAAGGCTGAAATAAATTGAGAACTGACATCCCCCGGCAGACTTACTTTGTGGTCTGTTAATGTTTTTGCTTCGCCGATTTGAATGGGCGGATAACCTTCATTGTTTACATATTCAATGTGGGCTCCCAGCTGCCTGAGGGCATCTACCAGCGGACCAATGGGCCTTTGTTGCATGCGCTCTGATCCTGTGAGCAGTTGGCTGCCCGGTTGGAAGGCAAAAAATGCGGTTAAAAACCGAAAGGTAGTGCCGGCATGACCAGCATCCAAAACACCTTC
This sequence comes from uncultured Bacteroidota bacterium, assembly GCA_937872515.1. Taxonomy (GTDB): domain Bacteria; phylum Bacteroidota; class Bacteroidia; order Chitinophagales; family Saprospiraceae; genus JADKBO01. The sequence continues at coordinate 15,079 of CALMSX010000120.1, read as the reverse complement.
TTTTTGATTTAACAAACGCAGCAGACTTTGACTGTCGTCGCTGTCAGATGCATTGCTGATGTCGAAAGTTTGTTGGCAGAGGGCGCGGATGATGTAGGCTCTGTTGGTGATGCTTTTGGATCCACCCAACACAATTTTTCCAACGATGGGTCCGCCTTTGTGCAATAGCCGGAGATCAGACATCCTGCCAGGTGATGTTGAGCTGCACATCCAGGTCGGGGTGGATGGACTTCATTACCGGACAGTTCAAAGCGGCATGGCTTAGCATACTTTTTTCCTTATCTGAATATGGCCTGGCCGGCATGGTCATCTGAATGTGGATGCCTGCTACCCTTCGAGGGTTTTCAGCCATGATTTTTAATACTTCAGCTTCTGTACCGTCGATGTCGATCTCATTTTTTTCAGCCAAGATGCCCATGATGGTCATCATACACGATGCCAGAGAAGTAGCCATCAAATCGGTAGGTGAAAAAGCCTGTCCCTTGCCATTGTTGTCAACAGGGGCATCGGTGACGATCGAAATGCCACTTCTTAAGTGGGTGGCGGTAGTGCTGAGTCCGCTGTGGTAAACAACTTTTGAGGTCATAACTTATCTTGAATTTCTGTTTTACGTTGCTCTGCCATGGCCAGCTTTTCAGCCTTTTTGCGCGCCATTTCTTCTTTTATTTTTTCATCCGACTCGTTGTATCGTTTGATGATCTCTTTTACCAGCCTGTGTCGCACCACATCTTCTTCATTGAGGTAGACCACACCAATGCCTTCGATGTTGCCAAGGATGTCAAGGGCCCTGAACAAACCACTGGTCTGAGACGGAGGCAGGTCGATCTGGGTCAAATCGCCCGTTATGATGCATTTGGCATTGGGGCCCAAACGGGTAAGGAACATTTTGAGCTGGGGCGAAGTACAGTTTTGTGCCTCATCCAAAATGATAAATGAGTTGTCAAGGGTTCTACCCCTCATAAAAGCAAGCGGAGCTACTTCGATGGTATTGTTTTCCATAAAAAACTTGAGCTTATCCATGGGAAACAAATCTTCGAGTGCATCGTACAAAGGTCGCAGATAGGGATCCACCTTTTCTTTGAGGTCACCAGGCAAAAAACCCAGGCTTTCTCCTGCCTCTACCGCCGGACGTGTAAGGATGATTTTTTTTACGGTCTTGTTTTTTAATGCGGCAACCGCCATGGCAACCGCTGTGTAGGTTTTACCCGTACCTGCCGGCCCGATGGCAAAGGCAATGTCATTGGTCCTGCTGGTTTCTACCAGTTTTTTTTGGTTGATGGTCTTGGCTTTGATGGGTCTGCCGTCCCTGCCATATACAATTACATTGCCGGGATTTCCATCCACAATTTTATTGGCCATGGGATTGTTGCCATTCAACAAATCAATCAGGGTTTGGATGGTGAGGTCTTGTTTTTGTCTCAAAATAGAGATCATGAGCCCAAATCGTTCCTTCAATTCTTCGGTTTGCTCGGGTTCTCCAATCAATTTGAGGGTGGTGCCCCGGGTAACCATTTTTACATCGGGATAAACCCTTTTGATGATTTTTAATTTGGAATCTCCTTCTCCGTATAAATCGATGGGATCAATGCCCTCAAACTGAATTTGCACTTCGTGTAAAGCAGAGGCGTTATTATCTTTCAATATGCTGATGATTAATGAATTAAATGTTATGACAAAAAAATAAATAAATTATTCAAATATGTTTTCATTACTTTGTACAAAGAAATGACAACAATTGAAAAACAGCCAGGTTTAGAATCTTTTTTCCTGCATTTGGCTAAAGTACAATTCTGTTTTGTTTTTTTTCAAATGATCAAAACCAGCTCAAAAATCAGTAATAAATCCTTTATATAAAAATTAATAGTTACCAATGGTTCAAAAACCCGGCTTTTTTTAACGTATGCAATTGATTTCTCTCATTACAGACTACGGCCTTGATGACCACTACAGTGCAGAAATGAAGGCTGCCTTGTACAAAAATTGTGAAAATGTACGAATACTGGACGTATGTCATAACCTAAAAGTTTACGATATCTTTCTGGCTGCCTACTACCTTAAAAATATAATACCTTCCTTACCCGATGACAGCATCAATATTGTTTCTGTCAACAACTACTATGAAAAGTACCCAAAATATTTAGTGTTTAAAAAAGACGGGCAATACTACATAGGTCCTGACAACGGTATTTTTTCTATGGTTATGGAAGAAATAGAAGACCCACATTTGATTGATCTTGATAAGTGTGCGGGTAAGCAGGTGTTTCAGATTTATGCCCATGCAGCTGCCTGTATTCACCATGGTCTGCCCCTCGATGAGTTTGCCCTTCCCGTTAAAGAATACAACGCCCGCCTTGGTTTCAGACCGGTGGTGACGAGCAACCAGATAAAGGCAACCATCATCCACATTGACCACTATGAAAATGTGATCACCAACCTGTCGAAGGAGTTGTTTGAAAAATCGCGCAATGGTCGTTCTTTTTCCATTTATTACAAGCCCAACGAACCTATTGAAATGTTGTCGCGACATTACGGCGAGGTAGGTCCCGGAGAGACCCTGGCCTGGTTCAATGCAGCCGGCCACCTGGAGATAGCCATTAATATGGGAAAGGCAAGCAGCACCTTACATCTTTTTGCCAACGAGACCATTCAAATTGATTTTCATTGATATGATAACCCGCATCGTTAAACTTACTTTCAAACCGGAAGAAATTAACCGCTTTCTGCAAATATTTGAGGAGAGTCGATTGGCCATTGGCAGTTTTCCGGGTCAGGTGGATCTCACGCTACTCAGGGATCGCAGTCAAGAACATGTGTTTTTTACCATTAGTATTTGGCAAGATGAAGCAGCCCTGGAAGCCTATCGAAACTCGCCCCTTTTTGCCACAGTCTGGGCACAAACCAAAGCTTTATTTGCTGAAAAAGCCGAAGCCTGGAGCCTGGATGAACTTCAAAACAAAACATCATGGCAGTAGTACAAAGCCTGGGATATAAAATTTACATCAACGAGACCGTTGCCCTGGGTGAGGTGTTGGAAGCCATGCAACCATCAAAGACCTTTGTGCTGGTAGATGAACATACGGAGCAAAACTGCCTTGTTTACATTTTAGAGCATTTATCACCAGAAGCGGTTATTCTCCAAATAGACAGTGGGGAGCTCCATAAAAATCTCGACACGGCTGCCTTTTTGTGGAAAAGCCTGCTCTACCATGGTGCCGATCGCCATGCTGTGCTGATCAACCTGGGGGGTGGAGTCATTGGCGATTTGGGAGGATTTTGTGCTGCCACCTTTATGCGAGGCATCAGGTTTATCCAGATTCCCACTTCCTTGTTGGCCCAGGTTGATGCCTCGGTTGGTGGTAAACTGGGAGTGGACCTCGACCACCACAAAAACATGGTGGGTGTATTTAAGCAACCAGATGCTGTTTTTATCTACACTGCTTTTATTAAGACCCTCCCCTATCGACAGTTGCAGAGTGGCTATGCCGAAATGCTCAAACACCATCTCATTGCAGATAAAGAGGCATGGCTGGCAACCAAAGACATGAAAGATTTGACCGGACTTACCGAAGGTGATTGGATTGAAAAAAGCATTCAAATCAAAAATAAGGTAGTTGGTGAGGATCCTGAAGAAAAAGGGCGTCGCAAGGTGCTCAATTTTGGTCATACCATTGGGCATGCGCTAGAGAGCCTGCTGCTTTCTTCTGACAGACCTATGACCCACGGAGATGCGGTGGCCATTGGCATGGTATGTGAGTCACACTTGTCCTATCAACTGGGACATCTTGCGGAAGAAGAGGTGACAGAAATAAGAGACCATGTTTTGCGCATCTTTGGGCACAAATACAAGTCCATTCCTTCTACAGAAAAGATCATAGCCGCGATGCAGTTTGATAAAAAAAATTCAAATGGAATCATTTCGTTCTCCCTCTTAGATGCCATTGGCTGTGGCTCTTACAACAATACTGTTACAGACCAGCAAATAGAAAAAGCCATACAATGGTATAAGGGCTGAGCTTTGTTTTACCCTAAGGTGCAATGAGCTTAAATCCAACGCCGTGGATGTTGTCGATCTTTAGGGTTTCATCGTCACTGAGGTATTTTCGGAGACGGGAGATAAATACATCCATGCTTCGACCCAGGAAATAATCGTTCTGACCCCATACCCTTTCCAGGATCTCTTCTCTTTTAATGACGTTGTTTTTATTTTCTATCAGCAGCTTGAGCAGGTCTGCTTCCCGTTGGGTCAGTGTTTTTTCTGAATCGCCTGCAGAAATGGTCAGGTTTTTATAATCAAAGGTAAGCTTGCCAATGGTGAATTTATTGGCCTGCTTGATGTTGATAAATTTGCGTTTGAGGAAGACTTCAATTTTTAAAATCAGTTCTTCAATGCTAAAGGGCTTGGTTATGTAATCGTCGGCTCCCAGCCTTAGACCCGTAATGCGGTCTTCCTTCATCGATTTTGCAGTGAGGAACAAGATGGGAATTTCGGGGTTTTTTTTCCTGATATCAGATGCCAGGGTAAAGCCATCTTTTTTAGGTAGCATCACATCGAGCAAACATAAATCAAAATGACCACTGCCAAATGCGGTCAGCGCAGATTCTCCATCCAGACAATGGACAACATCATATCCATTGAGAGACAGGTTGTCGGATGTGACGAAACTCAGGGTCTCGTCGTCTTCCACATAAAGAATCCTCGCTTTGTTCATTGTCAAACGGCTTATAATGCTTTGATGTAAAAATAACAATAATTTGATTAAACATCAATTTTGTCGGTTTTAGTATTTCCTTCAGCTGTACTATGCTGTTTTTTCGGTGTTGATAACTTTTTCTGAATCCTCTAGGCCGACATGTCAATTTCAAAAACGGAGCCCTTGCCAACTTCAGAATCGACCAGGATTTCCCAGTTGTGGGCCTTGCAAATGCTTTTTACATAAAACAGGCCCAGGCCAAACCCTTTTACATTGTGCACGTTGCCCGTGTTGACCCTGTAGAATTTGTCAAAGAGAAACCTAAGATACTCTTTGGGAATGCCTATGCCATTGTCTGCGATCCTGATGGCCACACCATTGTTCTTTTTAAAAAGAGAGAGGTGGATCTCCGGATCCTTTTCACAGTATTTGGCGGCGTTGTCTATAATGTTGTAAATGACATTGGTGAGGTGAAGTTTATCTGCGCTGACCGTAATGTTGTGAACCTGTTCTTCAAAATAAATTTTGCCACTTTCCAGCTTCAGTTCTGTCGCTTCTACGATGGCATGCAACAAGGCATTGAGATCTACCAACTCCATATTGAGTTTTAAGGTATCATTTTCAAGTCTTGCTACATTCAGCACCTTTTCTACCTGGTCATTCAACCTCAGGTTTTGTTCCTTGATGATGTTGGCGTAACGCGAAAGGCGACTGTTTTCTTTGATGTGGCCATCATTTTGCAGGACGTCAGCGGCAATTCTGATGGATGAAATGGGGGTTTTAAATTCGTGGGTCATGTTGTTGATAAAGTCCTTCTGCAAGTCAGAAAGTCTTTTTTGCCTGAGAATGATCAGGATGCTATAGGTAAAAAACAGGACCGACAGAATGGCTACCGATCCAATCATCAGGTTGGCCCATAAGTCACTCACGATGTAACTTTCCCTTTCCGGAAATTTGACCACAAAGTAGTAGTCGAGGTGAGAAAATTTTGGCAAAATGGATGCTTTCTTTTTTTTGGTAGAATTGTCCATTTTACAATAATTGCCATATATCATTTCACTGCTGGCGCAATCATAAACCGCGTATTCAAAGTCGGTATTGATAAAGACATTGGAAATCTCCTGGTAGAGGTAGTCTTCCAGTACGGCAATATCGTTGATGTTGCTATTAACGTTGACAGCATAGACATTTGACGATCTGCGCTGGATCAGGTTGTACTTGGGCAGGGTGGTATTGTTGTAATTGGCAATGATCTGAGCCACATTTCGCAGCGCAATGGTTACCGACTGGTCAAAGTCGTTGTCTCTGATGTCCCACGATTTTGACAGCCAAAAGGATTGAACGGCAATGATGCCCACAATGGCAAGACTACCCAGCACAAGCACTCTTTTAATTAGATTTTCTGACACTTATAGCCTATTTAGTCCGTAGAAAGTTCAAATATGTAATGATTTTTAATGTTTTTGAAGTAAAAAGCCTAAATGCTCAACTTTAGGCGTAAAAATAAAAGTAATTTTGCGCCATGTTTAAAATGAAAAAATGGACCTTGTTTTTGATTTTGGGCTTTTGTGCCGGCATGGTAATGCCCCTATTTTCCCAAAACAACAGAACAAATCCTTTTGAAGTTTCCTCCCGAATCCAAAATACCCCCAAAGCGGTTGAGGCAGACACCACTGTGTCAGACACTACCCGGGCTGCCGTTTCTGACAATCCATTTGAAGTAAACCATGTGCCCTTAAGAAGACAGCAATTTAAGCCAGTTCAAAAAGCCATTGAAGACATTTCAAAAGTAAAGCCTAAGGTATCGACGAGTTTCATCTTTTGGATCATGATCTTTTCGTGGGCTATGCTGGCCATTGTTATTAGCCATAAGACCAGTTTATTGGGCTATTTGCTTCGGTCGATGTTTAATCTCAACATGATGAAGTTGACCAAGAGGGATGAAGCAAGCGGCTATAACTTTCATTTTGCCCTGCTCTATCTTTGTTTTTTTGTTAATTTATCGGTGTTTATCTACCTGCTCCAGAAAAACTACGGTGGGCAGGAAGGCATAAAGATCTGGTTGTGGTGTTTTTTTGCCGTTTGCGGGATTTACTTATTGCGACACGCATTTATGTGGTTGTTGGGAGCCTTGTTTCCCGTATCAAAAGAAAGTTCCCTTTATAGCTATATAATTTTAGTTTTTAATATTTTATTGGGTCTTTTAATAGTTCCTGTCAATTTAATGTTGGCTTATGGGCCGGAAGCAATGTATTCGTTGGTGTTATACATGGGTGTCGGTGCCATTGTGTTATTCTATATCATGCGTACTTTAAGGGGTTTGAGCATCTCCATATTTTTGATCGGTCAGGGAATAGTTCCTTTTTTTATATATCTTTGCACCGCGGAAATTGCACCGGTTTTGGTGATGATTAGGGCGATTTCAGCAATACAGGGCTAACAATTGATCACTCAAATTACCTAAATGGCTACAAGAAGCACTGCTTCCAAAACAAAAGTTAAGTATACAGAGGAGTATAGGCCGATCAAGACCATTTTGGTTTCGCAGCCCAAACCGGAAAGGTCTCCCTACTATGACATAGAAAAAAAATATGGCCTGACCATTGACTGGAGGTCATTTATCCACGTGGAAGGGGTTACAGAAAAAGAGTTTAGAAAAAATCGTGTCCGCCCTGACGAATATACCAGCATCATTTTTTGCAGTAAAAACGCCATTGAAAACTTCTTCAGGATTTGTGAAGAGATGAGGATCAAGATGTCGCCTGAAACCAAGTATTTCTGTGTGACCGAGGCCATTGCCAATTATCTGCAAAAGTTTATCGTTTATAGAAAAAGAAAGGTGTTTGCCGGCAAGAAAAAACTCGATGACTTGCACGCCTATTTTAACAAGTTTAAGGCTACCGAAAAATTTCTTTTACCCAACTCCAATTTGGGCAACAAGGACGTGGTAGGATATCTGGATAAAAATAAGATTGAATTTACCGATGTGCTGATGTATCGCACCCTCTCCAGCGATCTTTCAGATCTTGAAAATGTGTTTTATGATGTGCTGGTGTTTTTCAGTCCCCAGGGTATAGAATCCCTTTATGAGAATTTCCCAGACTTTAAACAAAACTACACAAGGATTGCCGTATTTGGGCAATCTACCCTCCAGGCTGTACATGACCATGGCATTTATCCCAACATAGTGGCTCCTACACCGGAAGCTCCGTCTATGTCCATGGCTCTTGAACAATACCTGGTGAAGTCCAATACCAATAAAGGGCAATAAAAAACAACATTTTAGGGTAAAACAGGGTTAGAAAAGTCTGGCTTTTCCGATTTTTCTTAATTGTTAGGCAAATAAGAGCTGGTTTTTTCTCCAGTTGATAAAATGTGCAGAAGATACCAATGCGCTGCCCAATAAACTGATCCAAAGGTGGATGCCGCCATGTCCGTGGGTAAGACCATAGGTCAATACTGAAAAACCTACGATGACCAGGCCCAAAGGAAATAAAGATCTGTGTTTTTTATAGTCAGAAACCAGAGAAATGGAGGCAATGACAATTCCAATGGCGATCACAGCCATGTCAAAGGTGTGGTCATGGAATAAGTGCCCGGTATGAGCAACCCCCAAAGACAAAATCAAGGGCATTGCCATACAATGGATGGCGCAGATGGCAGAGGCTGCCATGCCGGCGAAATCGAGATTGAGCTTAAAAAACGAAGACATTCTTCAATATTAGGCCACAAAGATAGTCTATTTGCAACAATGTTGCAAGTAACTTTGGTTACCTTTTCGTTACTTTCCCTAAAAAATTTGATAAACATTTGTTTTTGAATGTTTTATCGTCACCCACCTACTTTTAGTGACCTTAATTTTTTCAGCACATATTTAAAAAAATATGATGGAAAAAGGTTAACTTTGCATCCTTTGAAATCAATTGAATATTAGCAAGTTATGAGCAAAAATCCGAATCCCGAGTCTCAAAATTATGGAGCCAACAACATTCAGGCACTTGAGGGCCTTGAAGCGGTACGAAAACGTCCCGGTATGTACATTGGCAGCACCGATACCAAAGGTCTCCACCACCTGGTCTGGGAAGTTGTAGATAACTCTATTGACGAACACCTCGCGGGCTATTGTGACCGGGTTGATGTGATTGTCCACCCCAACAACAGTGTGACCGTAAAAGACAACGGAAGGGGCATTCCTACCGGCATGCACGATAAATTGCAGAAATCGGCGCTGGAAGTGGTAATGACCGTACTCCACGCCGGGGGAAAGTTTGACAAAGACACCTACAAGGTATCCGGAGGTTTGCACGGGGTGGGTGTTTCTTGTGTAAATGCATTGTCCTCCTACCTCAGAGCAGAGGTGCACAGAGAGGGCAAGGTCTTCGAACAGGAATATGAGAGAGGAAAGCCGATGGGCGATGTAAAAATATTGGGCGACTCATCCCACAGAGGTACCAATGTAACATTTACCCCGGATTCAGAAATATTTGAGGAGCTGGTCTATGACTATGATACCCTTGCCAAAAGGCTAAGAGAGTTGAGTTACCTCAACAAAGGGTTGACCCTTCGGTTGACCGATGAGAGAGACAAGGATGAAGATTCAGGTGAATTCAGATCTTCTGTTTTTCATTCAGAAGGCGGGTTAAAGGAGTTTGTCAAATTTATTGACCAGTCCAGAACCTCTCTTTTAGAAAGTCCCATCCACGTTATGGGTAAAGAAGAAAATGTAGAGGTTGAAGTAGCTCTTCAGTACAATACCGGCTACCAGGAAAACATATTTTCTTATGTCAACAACATCAACACAAGAGAAGGGGGTACCCACGTTGCGGGCTTTAGAAGGGCGGTTACCCGATTGTTTAAACAATATGGTGAAGACAATGGTCTGTTTACAAAAGCTAAAGTTTCGGTATCGGGCGATGACTTCAGAGAGGGACTTACTGCCATTGTTTCGGTTAAGGTACCGGAGCCACAGTTCAAAGGCCAAACCAAGGGAGAATTGGGCAACTCAGAAGTTACCGGCATCGTTTCCCGTTGCGTAGGAGATGCGTTAAAGTTTTTCCTGGAAGAAAACCCTAATCTTGCCAAAAGAATCATTGACAAAGTAATTCTGGCTGCCACAGCCCGACACGCAGCAGAGCGGGCCCGTGAAATGGTTCAGCGCAAAACGGTGCTGACCGGAGGAGGTCTGCCGGGTAAACTGTCGGATTGTTCATCAAAAGACCCTTACGCCAGCGAGATCTTCCTTGTAGAGGGAGATTCAGCGGGTGGAACTGCCAAACAAGGCAGAGACAGGATGTTTCAGGCCATTTTGCCGCTTAGAGGTAAGATCCTCAACGTAGAAAAAGCCATGGAACACAAGATCTACGAAAACGAAGAAATCAAAAACATGTTCACCGCCCTGGGTGTAAGCATCCAGGACAAAGACGGTGAGCGCATTTTGAACATAGACAAACTCAGGTACCACAAGATTGTAGTCATGTGTGATGCCGATGTGGATGGAAGTCACATCACCACCCTGATCCTTACTTTCTTTTTCCGTTACATGAAGCCGCTTATCGAACAAGGTAATATCTACATTGCGGCACCGCCTCTTTATCAGGTGAGGAAGGGCAAGGAATTTACCTATTGCTGGAATGACGAAGAAAGGATCGCCGCCATTGACTTCTACAGCAAAGGCAAGGAAGATGCCAACGTAAAAGTGCAGCGTTATAAGGGTCTTGGAGAGATGAATGCAGAACAGCTTTGGGAGACTACCATGGATCCTACCAGCAGGACCTTGCGCAGAATTACCATAGATGATGCCCTGGAAGCAGACTTGATTTTCTCTATGTTGATGGGAGATGATGTACCTCCCCGTCGACAATTTATTGAAGAAAACGCCAAGTACGCCAAAATCGACGTATAACTTGTCACAACATTTTATTGATTATCAAGCAAATAGACATTAATTAAAAATAATTGTCCATTTTCTTGTCATGTTTATGTCAAATAACTTATATTTGCAGTGTAAAACTAATTATTATGTCAAAGGAACTGGAAGAAAAACTAAAATCGCTGAAAACGACCGTAGATAAGCTGGAGAAGCAATACGGAAAGGGAATTATAATGAAGCTTGGTGACAAGCAGGTAATCGCCACCGAGGCAATTTCCACAGGATCATTAAGCTTAGACATAGCAACAGGAATCGGAGGTTTTCCAAAAGGCAGGGTTGTAGAAATATATGGCCCGGAATCTTCAGGTAAAACCACCTTGACCATTCACGCCATTGCAGAATGCCAAAAAGCAGGAGGGATTGCAGCCTTTATTGATGCTGAGCATGCCTTCGACCGCTCTTATGCAGAATCATTGGGTGTAGATACAGAAAATCTTTTCATTTCACAACCGGACAACGGAGAACAAGCCCTGGAGATAGCAGAAAACCTGATTCGTTCCGGTGCTATTGACTTGCTGGTTATCGACTCGGTAGCCGCTCTTGTTCCAAAAAGTGAGATTGAAGGCGAAATGGGTGAATCCAAGATGGGACTTCAAGCCAGATTGATGTCACAGGCCTTGAGAAAATTGACTGCTACCATTGGAAGAACAGGTTGTTGCTGCATTTTCATCAACCAACTAAGAGAGAAGATTGGTGTCATGTTTGGTAACCCTGAAACCACAACGGGTGGTAATGCCCTAAAATTCTACGCTTCCTTGCGTCTCGACATCCGTAAGTCGGGCACCGCTATTAAAGACAAGGATGGCAACGTAGTGGGCAGTCCTACCAAAGTAAAAGTAGTCAAAAACAAACTGGCACCCCCTTTCAGGGTAGCTACTTTTGACATCGTGTTCGGAGAAGGAATTTCCAAAACGGGAGAGATCATCGACCTGGGTGTTGACTGCGATGTCATTCAAAAAAGCGGTAGCTGGTTTAGTTACGAAGGCACTAAAATTGCCCAGGGAAGAGAACAAGCTAAGCAGTTTTTGCATGACAATCCGGAAGTAGCAGAACAAATAGAATTAAAGATCAAAGAAAAATACAGTCCTGCTTTAGCGCCGGAGACAAGCGAAAGCAGTGAAGGAGACGAAGATTAATTGATCTTCACAGCATGCCTTCTTAAGGCACACTGACACAAAATACTATAATAATATCATCCCATGATGAAGCTGGCTTTCTGCCGGGTGAGTTGAATCTGCACCTGGCAGCAGGCCGCTTTTAAAAACTTATTCTTTTTGTGGCTCAAGAAATCCCAAGAGTACACTTTCATTTAAATGGGATTACAACGTTGAAATAGATGATGTTTTGTTCAAATAACACGGAGAGAACAAATTATTTTTTCTTTGTTCAGGATCTTAGGCAGTCTTTTATCCTGTATACAACATGTTAATCGGGTTCTCCTGACATTGTCAGGAGTTGTTTTAAGAAATAATAATTAGTTTTCTTATTTTGAATGTGGGGAGGTAACAGTATCTCCCCATTTTCTTTTTTAGTAAAATCCCGTCCAATGAGTCTTTGAATGGGCTTTCGGTCTGGGGTTAATTTGTACCTTTGTTTCACATCCATACTTAATTTCACTTGACACCTACACCCTTCCAGGTAACCAGATACATCACACCCTTGCGGGAAGGAGGTTCACTGCCTGCCATCGTGGAGGTAGACAATGGAGAAAAATATGTCTTAAAATTTAAAGGTGCTGGACAAGGCACCAAGGCTCTCATAGCAGAGTATATTGGTGGTAAGTTGGCTCAAAAACTGGGATTTTTAGTACCTGAAATCGCCTTTTGCATCTTGGATGAAGGGTTTGGCAGGACAGAGCCGGACGAGGAAATTCAGGACCTTTTAAAATCAAGTGTTGGCCTTAATCTGGGTATGAAGTTTTTACCCGGAGCCATAAGTTTTGATCCGGCAGTCAACAGCGTTCCCAATATGATTGCCTCCATGATAGTCTGGTTGGATATGTACCTTACCAATGTGGATCGCACAGCAAGAAATACCAATATGTTGATGTGGAAAAACGACTTGTGGTTGATCGACCACGGTGCGGCCTTGTACTTTCACCACAACAGATCGGCTTGGGAAACTTATATTTCCAAACCTTTTCCCATGATCAAAAACCATGTTTTGCTGAGCGGTGCCACCAAAATCAACGAAGCAGATCAGATCATCCGCGAAGAACTTACCGAACAATTTATCATCGAAACGTGCTCCCAAATTCCAGAAGAATGGCTCTTGTCCAGAGAAGATGATTGGTCGGCAGAAGCTGTCAAATTAATGTACACAGAATACCTGATAGAACGCTTGAAGCAGGCTCCCTCATTTGTAAATGAAATCATCGATGCTGGAAGCTAGGGTATATGAATATGCTGTTCTTCGTTTCGTCCCGAGGGTCGACAGAGAAGAATTTATCAATATTGGGGTTGTGTTGTTTTGCAAGGACCTCGACTACCTGGCGGTAAAAACAAAACTCGATGAAAAACGCATTAAGGCTTTGTTTGGGGAAATAGATCTCGGCGAACTCATCAGTTATGTAGCCGTGTTTCACCACATAGCCAATGGAAATCAAAATGGCGGCCCTATCGCCCAATTAGACTTACCCTCCCGATTCCGGTGGCTTACCGCTAAAAGAAGTACCGTCCTGCAATTATCTCCCATTCACAGTGGATTGACCGACCAACCGGAAGTCACGATTATGTCTTTGCTTAAAGAATTAGTATAAAGCCAAATCTAACATCATATGAAAAAGTTAATTACATTAGTATTATTGGCGTGTCAGCTGTCTTTGTTATCCCAAACCCCGGAACTCGTTATGGATTTTAATCCAGGCAGTGCCGATGCGGTGCCGGATTGGGGTACCTCAGTTTTGTCCTTTCCGGATATATTTTATTTTACATTAGCAACCAAGCCAAATCAAACAGATTTATTTTATATTTATGGTGACCAACTCGAATTCATTTCAACCATATGCACAGACTGTGAGCCACCAGGCACCCCACTATTAGCTTTTGAATATCATGTTTTGTTCACTGTAAAAGATAATGGTTCTATATATTTATGGGCGACCGATGGTTTGAATGGAGCCTTACAGTTAGGCGAATTAGATGGTCCAGTAAGCTATATGGTCGTAGGAAATAACAAAAAAGCCTACATTGCGACAGGCAGCAGTTTGTATGTGATAGATGGGACTGAACTTAACTTAAAAAAACTTAACACCTCCTTTTTAGATTTTGCCAGCCACGATGACAACAAGGATGATAAAATTTTTGTCCCGTATAAAAATGGTATCGCATTCTTGACCAACAAATTTGGAAATGCTGCGCTGAATTATGCAGAAGATGCCATTACACCCCTAGGCACTTTTGATGCCGGCTCCTCCTTCACTGACTTATATGGATTGTGTGAAGTGGCTGGTGGCCTTGTGTTTGGTGTAGAAAATGAAGGAATGTACCACTATCATGAAAGCACCGGCATTAAAAAAACGCAGCTGCCAGAACCATTGCGATTACTGGAATTTAATGGTTCGGCAGTTCACTACCACTATGGAAATGGGTTAACGCTGCTGCACGACTTTCCACTAAAGTCAACTTCTCTGATTGAAAATTATGGCTTTGTTGTGCAATCTGAGGAATTAAATCGATCTGTAATCGGCGATAATATGATCCTACACATAGACGATTACAATAGTTCTAAAGATTTAATTATAAACATAGATAAGAAGACAAAGACAGCAAAAATAATAGGTAATATAGCCGCCTATCCTTCCAATTTCATTTCCTATTACGAAAACATTCTGTTCTTTGATGGCACATCGAATGGATTTAACCCAACCCTTTATCACATTAAGAACAATTTTAACAATCTGGGCAATAATAAATATACATTTAACTTTAGTTCGATTGATGGTCCCTCTGCCATACCCGTTGGTTTGAGTGGAAATGAATTATACTTTTTCTCCAATATGAATCCTTCCAAGGGCAGGGAATTATACAAAATCAATGTTGCACTATGTACCAAAACCGAGGATGTAATAAAGAATAACGAATTTGACTTCACTGTGGTAAACAACAACATCACCGTTACAGGCCATGAGAAACAAAGTCTTTTTGAGGTGATCATCTTAGATACCGCCGGCAAGGTATTGAATAATAAATGGGTAAATGCCGGTGAAACAACGCCCTTGTCCCAGTATCACCAGACTGTAATCATCATGGTTGTAGAAAATGAAAGCAAAAAGACATTGGCAAAAAAAATATTTATGAATTAATGGTATAACATTAAGTTCTGTTTATTAAATATTGAAAATTGACCATCAAAGACACACTTAAAAAGGCCCCGGCCAACATTATTAAGGCAGCTTTATCGTTGCAAAATAATGTGAGGGAGTGTGAAGAAATTTCACGTGGCCAGTTTAGTGCCTTTG
>CALMSX010000119.1 GCA_937872515.1 uncultured Bacteroidota bacterium | reverse complement strand
AAAGCACACCAACAAAATCTTAGGGTGTGCTCAATTACATATCATGTGTTAAAGGACTACACTACCTGATAGTGAATGTGGGTTTTGGTTATAAAAACATTTCTTTCTTTGATTGATAGATATGAAATTAGAGTAAGGATCTTTCTTACAACATTAAGGGAATTTAGGGAATTAAGGGTCTCACCGCATCAAAAGGAAAAAGTCTTTATTTGACACCTACAAGCTGCATTGCCCACACATAGACCTATTGCATAGTAAAGAGATTCAGCAGCATTTAAACATTAAGGGCATTTAGTGACATTAAGGATTTATTTTATCTGTTCCATCTTAATGCATCATAATTATGTTAATGCGTGAAATTAGTCAAATCTCGTCCTAAGGAAAATAGTCTGTTTATGCACTTACCAATCTTAATGTCTCTTAATTTTCTTAATGCGTGTGCCTATAAAACGCAGTTTTGTAGTGCATTTCAAAAAAAGCCCAAACTCTTCCATAGGGAACAGTCTCTATGTGGCTATATTCCACACAAAGAAATAGCACATAAAAAAGAGATACAGCAGAATTTAAACATTAAGGGAATTTAGAGAATTTAGGGTTTCTTCTTTTTACAACTCATAACCGTTTTAATGCAACTTACTATTCTCAATGCCGGTGCCTATAAAACGAAGTTTTGTAGTGCCACAAAAAAAAACCAGAATGACAAAAGGAAAATCAGCTCATGTGAAAGGACAATACCACCTATAGACATACTTATCACAAAGAGCCTGGTCAATTTCTGTTCAACATTAAGCACATTTAGAGGCATTAAGATTTAATGAATCGTAGCGAATCTTAATGCACCTTAATGTAGCTTAATGTTTCAAAAAAAAACCAATCTCTTCCAAGGGGAAAAGTCTATATGTGGAAAATATTAATAAAATTGGCATATCCCACTTAATTCTCTTCATTACCTTAATGTTTCAAAATAATCCGAATCTCTTTCCATGTAGCATATCTTTTTGTGGGAATAACCCACATATAGACTTAGCACATCATAAAGACATTCTGCAGGATTTAAACATTAATTGCCTTATGGCCTGTTCAGACAAGTCCTACAAAAGACTCTGCAGCTTCATTGCAAGGCCCATATCTCCTTTGATTTTTACTTTGCCCGTCATTACCGCCATCATGGGGTTGAGGTCTCCGCTTTTCATTTTCATCAATGATTCACTATCTGTACTGATGGTGCAATCGGCTTCCGCATCTTCGAGCGTAACGGCGTTGCCATTGTGGCCATCAATGAGGATGGGTTGATCATCGATCACAAATTTGAGTTTGGCTCCGAAAGGGGCTGTATTGGCTGCTTGTTTGGTTAGTTCTTCTACCACAAGATTGATATCCATATGTGAAATGGTTTTTTTGGTTTTTTTAAATTGGGAGGCAAGATAATCACTTTCGACTTATCCAAAAACCTCTTGTTTTTCCTGAACGATGGTTAGCTCTTCTTCATTCATGAGAGTTTCAAGACAGGCAATGGCCTTGGGTAGCTCATATTTGAAGTAGTACTTCATGGTGTGGATTTTTGATTCATAAAAGGCGGTATCGAAGGCTCCTGTACCGGTGACCAGGGCTTTTTTGGCCGCAGTGGCCATCTTGATCCACTGGTAAGCTACTACGATGCCAGAAGCCATTTCCATAAAGATGGTGGCATCGGCCAGGAACGACTCGTAATCGCCGGCCATGGCCATGGGAATGAGTCGGCCGAGTACTTTTTGCACATCGCCCAATCTCGCCTCGAGTTGTTTAACATAAGGTTTCAGCTCGTCGTAGTTGGAGGCTTCCTGATTGGTTTCGGTGATGCGCGCCATCAGTAACTGGAGGGCCTGTCCGTTTTCCATGGTGATTTTGCGACCCAGGAGGTCGAGCGACTGGATGCCGGTAGTGCCTTCGTAGAGCGACATGATGCGGATATCGCGGTAATATTGTTGTAGGATGAAGTCGGTACAAAAACCGTAACCTCCCAGCACCTGGAGACCGTTGTCAATGGCTTCTTTCCCCCTTTCAGAAGGGAAGGTCTTGGCCATTGGGGTGAGGAGCTCTAGCAGGAGGTGATTTTCTTTTTTCTGATCCCCCTCGCCTTCGAGTGCAAAGTCAACGTGTTTGGCCGTTTCCAAGAGCAAGCTGAGGGCGCCTTCTACGATCGATTTTTGTTTGAGCAGCATTCTTCTTACATCGGCGTGTTCAATGATCAGCGCTGGCTCCTGGTTTGGATTTTTGCGACCATTGCTTTCAATTCTTCTGCCCTGGGGTCTTTCTTTCGCGTATTGCAAAGAAGCATAGTAAGCAGCTGTAGCCGTAGAAGTGGCGGTCATGCCTACATCGATGCGGGCGCCATTCATCATCTGAAACATTTGTTTCAAGCCGAGGTTGGCTTCTCCAACCAACCATCCAACACAGCCATCGTTTTCACCAAATACGAGGTGGGTGGTGCAATAGCCCCGCTGACCCATTTTTTGGAAATCACCCGCTGTGATGACATCATTAAATGCCTCTGTTTCCGGAAGGAATTTGGGTACTACAAAAAGTGAGATGCCTTTGGTACCGGCAGGTGCACCTTCTATCCTGGCCAAAACGAGGTGGACAAAGTTGGAGGTGGCATCGTGGTCACCACCCGAAATAAATATTTTTTGCCCCTTTATTTTGTACGACCCGTCTGCCTGGGCATAGGCCATGGTTTTGACATCAGAAAGTGAGGAACCTGCCTGAGGTTCGGTCAGGCACATGGTACCTGCCCATTTGCCGTTGAGCATATTGGGTACAAAACGATCGATTAGTTCTTGCTTTCCAAAAGTGGTTATCAGATGGGCAGAGCCTGCTGTTAGACCCATGTAACCCGTCATGTGGTTGTTGGCCGATTCAAAGATGTGGTTGATGGCGTTGACAATAAAGTGAGGAGCCTGCATGCCACCATGTTCGTGGTCAAAATACATGCCTATCCATCCATTGTCGCCGGCATCTTTAAAGATCTTTTTCACATGGGGGTGGATGATGACCTTGCCATCCTTAAAATAGGCCGGTTTTTCATCCATTTCCCTAAAGTAAGGATACCAATCCTGGTCTGCCCAGGCTTTGGCAGAGTCCAACAGGATTTCTAAACTTTCTTTATCAAAATTAGAATAGCGGGGCAATTGAAACACATCCTCCACGCCGTGTACTTCGTATAAAAGGAAACGAAGTTGATCCATATTCATATAAGTCGCCATCTTGATTCGAATTTTATACAAATATACTACATTTTTTTAACTCTAAGTTAAATTTTATATAAAATTTGGAAAAAACGATTCAATCAACGCATTAATTTGGCACAAATGGCATTTTTAGGGTTCATTGGACTGTCTACAGCCTCACTATTGGTGCAGATTACTTGGAAATATTGGCTTTGACCAGGATTTTATCCGCTATTAACCTTTGTTTGAGTGCTTCCACATTGACCAAAATGGAAATTTTAGATGAAGGTTCGGTTGCAGAAGTGTATTCAAAGTAAGCTATGTCTCTATCGAGCACAAACAAGTGCATATCGGCATTAAAGAACCTATCAAAATAAGCTGGGTTGTTGTTGATAATGGTTTTTCCCTCCTTACCCAGCAGTGGATGGGGAAAATGAGCTCCCTTAAAACCATCCTGCAGCAAGGCCCTGAATCCATTCTGGATGGCGTTTTGCAAAGAGCTGCCCTTGGTGGTACCAAAACCATAGGTAGTTATCCATAAATCTTTGATTGGACCCGCAGGTAGGGTGTCTGCAGCTGCAGTTTTGCTACCGGAAGGAACCGCTGGAGATGGCTGTGCGTTTTTAGCGCTGGAGCATGAAAGCAGCGAAACCATAAAAAAAACTCCCATAATTGTATGCAACATATTACTATTCATGTACTTATAAAATTTTAAGCAAGATACTGCACCATTGCATACCTTTGCACCATTAAAAAATTACAAAATTAAACCTGTCACAATAATATTGGTTGCAAAATTCAAAATCTGGCTTGCTGTAATTCTTTTGTGGTCATCTACCCATTCACTGGGAGCACAATCATTTGAATACCTGTTAAAACCTTCTTTATCGGAAATTGATGATCTTCACTATGATCCCGCTTCTGCCAAATTGGGACTCTTTGCGGTGAGGATCAAAGACAAGTGGGGTGTAAAAAACGGTAAAGATGTTTTGGTAGTCCCCATCATGTATGATTCCCTCAGGATAGATACGGAAGCCGGGATGATTACCTGTTTCAACCAAAGAACCGTTTCCAACCTCGGTTACAATGGTCGCAAATTGTCGTACCAGGAAGTAGACTCCCTGTTTCAGAACAGAGATCAAAAACGGTGGCTGACATTGGCTAAAAAAATTCAGCAACAGTGCAAAGAACTGCTACCGGGCTTTGACCTCACCTATACCGAAAAAAGTTTGCCCGAAGTAACCCTGAAAGATGCTTCCGGAAAAGTAATAGACTCCATCCGCTTACAAAATTATACTCAGGTTTATCATTCAGCCGCCGGCTACCGCTTTATCAATGGCAGCATGTACAACAAAATGGGAGAAAAACTAAAGCCCGACAATAAGTACAGCCAACTCATACCCTGCAGTACCGGATTTATTCTTGCCAAACAGGCTGGATTCTGGGGCCTGCTCAATGCGCATGGCAAGCCCCTGCTGCCCTGCGTTTATACCAGCATCGACACCCTCGAAGACCTGCCCCTTTTTCTTTTGGGTCGCAACAATCAATACTACCTGGCTGATTCCATCAACAAACGCATTGTACCCCATGCTGTAGAAAGAGTGCTACAACCCGGTGCCAAGGG
>CALMSX010000118.1 GCA_937872515.1 uncultured Bacteroidota bacterium | reverse complement strand
AAGGGTGTAGTTGGGTATCAGCGGATAAATGCCGGTGCCGGCTATGTTGCTGTTGTGGGTAAAACGGGGCTGCACACCCAGGGTCAATCGGTTGTTTTCTTTTTTTTCAGAGAGTACATACAGGTCCGCCCACAGGTTATACAGAGATAGGTCCAGGGCCGGAAGACTGTCTCTGCCCCCCCTTCTCACATCATACTCCTGCCGTTGGTTAAGCTGCAAGGCTGCATCTAGGCCAAGCCTCAGCTTTTCATTTACCTGTTTTTTTAACTCTGTTTTTACCATCCAGTGTTGCACGCGTTGTCGGGGAGCCGCCAGGGTGTAGGTAAATTGATCATGGGTATAAAAGGGCACATCGCGATCTATGGCGGCAGCCAGGTCGGTGCTGTTGCCCACGTGGGCGCCCCGCAGTATGCCGGTTTCATTGTAATAATAACTGCCATACAGAGATCGGTAAAAGGCACTGCCTGCGTCGTTGGTGAGCAAAAGCGACAATCCTGCCTGTCTGCTGCCGGTATTGGTGAGGTAGTATGACGGGGTATGCTGGTCTCCTCCATAGGTGGTGCTACCTGCCAGCCTCATCCGGGCCAGGGCACCGGCTTTTTCAAACTGAAAATGTTGTTGTCCCACCCTGCCGTTGGTGAGGTAGGAGAGCGAAAACTGTCCATGCAGGTGGGGGTCTGAAGATATTGGAGCCGATTCAAGTAAGACCACACCGGCCATGGCAGCAACGCCATACCTAACTGCCGCCGAACCTTTGATCACCGATATCTTTTGCGCCGTTGAGGCATCAATTTCGGGGGCGTGGTCGATACCCCATTGCTGCCCTTCTTGTGGAATGCCCTGGTTGAGCAATTGTACCCTGTTACCATACAGGCCATGGATGATGGGCTTGCCAAGTCCATTGCCCGTTCTGAGCACGCTGATGCCCGGAATGGCCGAGGCGATGGTAGCCAGGTCCCTTCCCTGCTGCCTGTTTAATATGGCCTCTGCTATGGTGTAATGCTGTAAGCCCACTCCCGTCCTGGAACGATTCTCACTGACCACTACTTCCGACAGCATATGGGAATGGTGCTCAAGTTGAAAGTACAGGGTGGTATCTTTTTGCACGGTAATAAAATACCGCTTGCTTTCACATCCCAAATGGGACACCAGAAAATGGTAAGAACCGGGACAAAACTCAACCAGGCTAAAACTTCCGTTCTCATCGCATTGGGCACCGGTACCGGTTTCTTCTATGTATACAGTAGCATACTCTAATCCATGCTCGTGGTGTACATCTTCTACCACACCCCTAATAGTAAGCCTGCATTCCTGCGATGACAAACGTACCACTGCAAACAACAGGACCAAGATCCAACCCGATTTTCGTAAATGCAACATTGTTGCAAATATACGCCTTCCTGTCCTCAATTTCAAGTCCTGTCGATATTTTGACCAAAATCATCGCTTTCAATGAACTTTTTATTTGCTTTTTTGTCTAACATTTTAACAAATATAATTAAACAAAATGCTGGAAACTCAAACCGATGTATCTGAGCTGATTCGCGGCAACAAGATCAGACTTACCGAACTTTCCTCCGACGAAATTGGCGACGATCACCTGTACACAGGTATAGATACACCCCTGAGGAAAGACGCCTTCCTCCTTTCCGACAAAGAAAAGATGGATAAAATTGCCTACCACTTTGGTGAAATCATGCACACCCTGGGCCTCGACCTCACAGATGACAGCCTCAAAGGCACACCGGCCAGGGTAGCTAAAATGTACGTTCAGGAAATTTTCAGTGGCCTCAACCCCGCCAATAAACCCAAGATCACCCTGTTTGACAATAAGTACAAATACCACCAAATGCTGGTGGAAAAAGACATTTCGTTTTACTCCAATTGTGAACACCACTTTGTACCCATCATTGGCAAAGCCCATGTAGCCTATATTGGAAAAGACAAGGTGATCGGTCTTTCTAAACTCAACCGCATCGTGCAACACTATGCCAAACGCCCGCAGGTACAGGAAAGAATGACCATGCAAATTGCCGAAGAACTCAAAAACACCCTGCAAACCGAAAACATTGCCGTGATCATTGAAGCCAAACACCTCTGCGTATCCTCTCGCGGAGTCAGCGACAATGATTCTTCGACCGTCACTTCCTTTTATGGAGGCAAATTTTTGAATGAAAATACCAAACAAGAGTTCCTTCGATATCTATCATAAAAGCGTTTTCAAAAATATTTTTAAGTTGTTAGTAATTGGGTTTTGATGAAGGGTCAATTTTTGACCCTTTTTCTTTTGCCCTTTACCAATGCGTCCTCTTTTTTATCTTTGCCGCATGTTAGCTGAAAATCCAACCCCGCAGAGCCTCGAGCAAGTAGCCCTGATCCAATCCTGGCAACCCATTGCCATGGGCATTGAAGTTTCTTTTGCCAACGGCCCCATCCGCCTCCAGGTGCTGAGTGAAGCCATCATCCGTTTGCGATACGCTTCGGGCCCTGCCTTTCAAAGAGACTTCAGCTACGCCATCTCCGATCAACACCCATACAAAGGGGCCGATTTTGCGGTTCAATTATCTGCCGATGTGCTTACCCTCACTACCGCCAAACTGGTCCTTACTCTAAACGGTGACAAAACGGTAAACATAAAAAACACCGATGGCCTCACCCTCCTCGAAGATCAGCTGGCTCCCACCATCACCGAACACTACGAAAATGGTACCACCCAGCTCCTCCTCCATCGCAAAATCCAAAACGGTGAACATTTTTACGGCTTGGGTGACAAGCCCGGTCACCCGGATCTGCGCAACCACAGCTACACCATCTGGGGCACCGATCAATACGGCTTTTACAGCCACACCGATCCCCTCTACAAAAACATACCTTTTTACATCGGCCTCCACAACCACCAAAGCTACGGCCTGTTCTTCGACAACACCTTCAAATCCCACTTCGACTTTGGCAAGACCCACCACGAAACCTGTTCCATCAGCTTCGAAGGCGGAGAAATCAATCAATACTTTATCTACGGCCCCGACATGCTCGATGTGTGCCGCCAATACACCCTCCTCACCGGTGTACCAGAGCTGCCCCCATTGTGGGCCCTCGGCTACCAGCAATGTAAGTGGAGTTACTATCCCGAAGCCCAGGTCAACGAAATAGCCCAATCCTTCCGCGACCAGGACCTGCCCTGCGACGTCATCTACCTCGACATCGACTACATGGATGGCTTCCGCTGTTTTACCTGGGACAATGAAAAGTTTCCACACCCCAAAAAAATGATTGCCGCCCTAAAAGAAAAGGGCTTCAAAACCGTAGTCATCATCGACCCGGGCATTAAAATTGATGAAAATTATTCGGTCTTTACCGAAGCCCTTAAAAAAGACTACTTCTGTCGCAAAGGCGAAGGCGGTTACATCTCAGGCAAGGTATGGCCCGGTGAATGTTATTTCCCCGATTACACCCACCCCGAAGTCCGCCAATGGTGGGCCGATCTTTTTGAAGACCTCATCGCCGATAAAGGGGTCGTCGGTGTTTGGAACGACATGAACGAACCCGCCCTCTTTGATGTGCCCAACAAATCTTTCCCCAACGACGTCAGACACCACTTTGATGGAGAAGAGAGCTCCCACAAAAAGGCCCACAACGTTTACGGCATGCTGATGTCTAAAGCCACCTACGAAGGGGTCAAAAAATACGCTTACCCCAATCGCCCCTTTGTCATAACCCGCTCCACCTACGCTGGTGGCCAGCGCTACGCCTCTGTCTGGACCGGCGACAACATCGCCTCCTGGAACCACCTCTGGATCGCCAATGTCATGACGCAGCGCCTCAGCCTCAGCGGCTTTTCTTTTGTGGGCTCTGACATCGGCGGCTTCATCGATCCACCCAGCCCCGAACTATACGTAAGATGGATCCAGCTGGCCCTCTTCCACCCCTTCTTCCGCACCCACAGCTCCGGTGACCACGGTGACCAGGAGCCCTGGAGCTTCGGAGAAGAAGCCCTCACCATAGTACGCAAGTTTATCAAATTGCGCTATCGCTTCCTCCCTTACATCTACAGTACTTTTTACCAATACGTCACTGAGGGAACTCCCATGCTCCGCCCCCTCTACGCCTGTGATACCGATGATATGCACACCCACTACCGCGCCGATGAGGTCATGCATGGCGACCACATCCTCTACTGCCCCATGCTCGAAGAAGGCCTCACTTCCCGTTCTCTCTTTTTACCCAAAGGCAACTGGTACCACTACTTCTCCAATGAAATAACGGAAGGCGCCAAAGAACACATGGTCGAAGTCCCCCTCGATAGCACCCCCCTCTTCATCCGTGAGGGAGCCATCATCCCCCACTTCCCACCCATGAACTACGTAGGTGAAAAGAAAATTGACACCATTGATCTATTCATATACTATAAACACGGTGAAGAATCCTCCTTCCTCTACGAAGACGAGGGTGATGGCTACAACTATCTCCAGGACCAATCCCTCCGCCGCACCTTTTCACTCAAAGGCACGGCCCACAACCTCCACCTCACGCAAACCTCTCAAGGCTCCTTCACCGGCGGCTGCACTTCTTTCTCTCTTCACTTCATCGGTCTCCCGTTCACCCCGCACACGCTCTACACAGATGGCAAAGAAATCCGCATTGACCCTAACCAGGAGATCCTGGTCAGCAGTCACTTCCAATCCATAGACATCATGTAATTTTTTAATTCATCATTAAGAGAATTGAGGGAATCAAGAATTAAAGTGAGACAACCACCTTAATTCTCTCCATTCCCTTAATGTTTCAAATAGGTGATTGCATTTACGATGAGCATGTCTTTATGTGGTAAAATCT
>CALMSX010000117.1 GCA_937872515.1 uncultured Bacteroidota bacterium | reverse complement strand
TATTGACAGTTTTGTGCTCCGAAATCCGCCACTGCGCCAAGCGCCAAACCGTTATGTAGCATAAAAATTAAATATCTGAAGAAATATTTCATCATATCAACCTTAGTAATTGTAGGAATCGTATTTGTCAAATTCGGTAGGTCACTTTATATTCCCATATTGAATAAAATTAAAGGGAAAGAAACGATTGAAACGCTACTTCCCAAAATACAGAACAAAGTATGGGATCGACTTGAGATGAGTTTGGGTATAGCAGGTTTCAAAATGGACTTTCCAAAAGAAATAATTCTTGTTGCATTTAAAGAAGAAAGAGTTCTGGAAGTCTATACAAAAGATTATACAGGAATAAAGCTCTTAAAAGAATATCCATTCACAGCATATAGCGGTAAATTAGGCCCAAAACTTAAGGATGGAGATAGACAAATACCAGAAGGAATATACAAAGTTGATTATTTAAATCCAAACAGTGCATATTATCTATCCATAAAACTCAATTATCCTAACGAATTTGACAAGTCTAAAACCAAATTTTCTAGTATTGATGAAATGGGAAAAGACATTTTCATACATGGTAAAGCAGCAACAATAGGATGTATTCCAATAGGAGATGAAGCTATAGAAGAAGTTTTTGTTTTAACTCAGAAAGCAACAAACAATGAAGTCAAAGTAATTATAAGTCCAAGAGATTTTAGAAAAAATAATAGTTTTCTGAAATTGAAAATATAGACTGGGAGAATGAATTATATCTAATAATAAAAGAAGAATTAAATTCGCTAAATAACAAGTGATATGAGATCAGACTTGCTATCGCGGCGTCCGCTCCATATCACAGCCGTAAGCCTCCATACTATCCAACAATTAACAAGTTTAACAAAAAAATAAATTTTTTCTTGAATTCAAAAAGTCACATCAAATGAAAACACTTATCATTTTACTCGGAGCATGCTTCTTTTTTACTAACTGCAAACAAAAGGCACGAGAGAACAGTACATTTGATTTTGAAAAGGAAAAAGCAGCTATACAGGCTACTATTGCCAAAGAGACAGAATCTTATTACAAACAAGATTTTGAAGCTTGGAAAAGTACATATCTTCAAACACCAGCTTTTCGAAAATTTGGATATTGGGAAGGCTATCCAGAAAAAGTAGTATCTAACATTGGGTTTGAGTCACTTTCAACAGAAAAGAAAAAACAATTCGATAGAGGAGAAACACTCTGGCAAGGCTCGACCGAAGAGCGAACAAATGAAAACATTCGAATCTCTAATGATATGGCTTGGTTTACTTTTGAACAAAATTCTTATGAAAAGAACACTCGAAAATTTCCTGGAAAATCATTAGAGACCCGAATACTTGAAAAGGAAAATGGTGAGTGGAAGATAGCCTATTTAGGGTTTCATTATTACCCAGAGAAAGCTATAAGTAAATAGAACCAGACTAATTAGTAAATAAGATAAAAGCGATACTTTCTCATCATGTACGGCGGCTTACATCGGTTGGAAATATGGCGGCTGACGGAACTTTTTTGAACATTTGTGCAAAAACAAAACGTTTGGAACATTTATGAACTTCAGGGCTAAAAATCCGCCACATCACCAAGCTGAAAATCGTCAGCCACAATTATAATGAAGACAAAATATGTACAGACTAAATTACATAACGAGCCTTTTACTTGTCACCTTGTTGATTGCTTGTGATAACAGTTCGTCAAATGCAACAAATGGACAATCAAACGAAAATCAAACTCTGACAATTCCGACTAAAAAGGCTATTGACAATAATTTCAATAACTTTATCGATAAATTTAGCATTGACTCTACCTTTCAAGTAAGCCGGACCAAATTCCCGTTAAAAATTAAATGGTACGACATAGACAATGATAGAGACTCCATATTTTATAGGGACAGTTCGAGTTTTGAATTGATGGATTTTGGGAAGAAGAAATCAAAAGGCCAATATGACCAATGGGAAAAAAAAATAGTAGTAGATAAAAACAATACTTCAGCGACAATCGAAGTTCGGGGAATTGACAATGGAATTATGGTAGATTACTTATTTGAAAAAATAAATGGGACATGGATGCTCATAGAAATAGACGACAGTTCAACATAACTGTGGCTAAAACGGGTTTTGCGTCAGGTGGAGTAATCCTGCTTTGTCGGGACAGTCAGGGTAAACTTGGAGCTTTGTGCTTCTATTAAACTTTAGTAATAAATTGAAGCTTTGTGTTCCCTCCTCTTGGGGAAGGACAGGTCCGAAACCTGTTCGCCGACTGGCAGGCTCGTCCGTACGCGAAGCCAGGAAAAGTTATGCGTCATGCTTGCCTTAAGTGCTATTATGAAATTATCTTGAAAAGACGACAAAATTGCATTTTACATTCCACAAATAGCAAATACAGAATCCAAATAATTTAAAAATGAAATCAATAACACTAAAATCCACTGGTGAAACCATCACCTTTGTAAAGACAGGTAAAGACACTGAAGGTGCTTTTACAGAAGTTATTTGCTCCATTCCAGCCAGACAAGAAGGTCCACCACAACATATTCATCCATTACAAGACGAAATTTTTGAAGTTATTGAAGGCAAACTTGAACTTTCGGCTCAAGGCAAGAAAATTGTTCTTGAAGAAGGACAAAGTTTTAATGTTACAGCAAACACGGCACACACTTTTTCAAATCCACTTGACAAAGAGATAAAGTTTAGAGCTACATACCAACCTGCACTTGACATTGAATATATGCTGGTTCAAGGATTTGAGGTATTGAATGGTCAACCTAATCCCAATAAACCGAGTTTACAGATGATAGTTGATTTTGACTATATACTTAAACAAATTAAAGGACAATACAAGTTTGCAGGTGCTCCCGGCATGATATTCACAATTTTTGCAGCTATCGCAAAATTATTAACCAAACCTAAAGTGAAGTCCCTAAAGGACCACAATGTTTCGTTCTAAAATAGTGAAACATTTATTCAAACAACTTTATGAAAAACCAATTAAGTCAGACTCCATTGACAGAGTACCAAGATCGCATAACAAGTGTATTGCGTCTGACGGGGCGATCCCTCTCGAACCTGACGGAACATATTGTGCAAACTTGTAGCTTTTGGCTTATATTCAAGTACAGTACTAGTTGAAAGTTTTGTGCTCCCTCCTCTTCGGCAGGAACAGGTCTGAAACCTGTCTGCCAACAGACGATTACAACCGAACGCAAAATCCGAAATCGTTAAAAACCAAATTGAGACAAGCAATTTACATTTTGACTTTGGCTACTGCTCTCTATTCTTGTGACAGCAAGATAAACAATTATAATGCGACAGGGCCTGTTTCACTAACAACAGAATATAATTCTGAAAATCCAAAAGATAATGTCGACAGTGTTTACAAAATTGGCGACTTCCTTTTTGAAGCCAAGAAGAACGCCAGGTTCGAGTTTGTTGTCAAAGGACAAAAACCAAAATTAAATACTAAAGGTGACACTCTTTATTCGGATAACAAAATTGTATTGCTTGGCGATATTAATGAAATTGTGAGTTCCGGTATATACAAAAAGTTTGCATTCAAATCTCAGTTTGACAATTATAAGGTTGACAAAGTCTATAAAGGAAGACTTGCACCACCAAATTTTAATACAGATCCTAATGCTAAATACTATAATACCAAAATAGTAGAAGGATGTAAAGCAGAAGGAGTTAATTTTGCAGGACATTACAAAATTGTAGACTGGGGTTGTGGAACGATGTGTCAAGAAATGGCTGTCGTTGACAGAATTTCAGGACAAATAATATACTCCCAAATTCCATTTGACAAAGTTGATGGTCACTCGGGCATCAGTTATAAAATTGACAGTAGAATGTTGATCATAAATACAGAGGCTCTAAGCGAATTTTACGATTATGAACCAGGTTACAGACGGTTTGACTCGTGGAGGATTCCTTCAGTTTATGAAATAAAGGACGGCAGACTTAAACAAATAGAGTGACCATAAAAAACGCCTTATCACACTGATTTTTCGTTAATAGGCGTACAGCAGTAAAAGATACATTTGAGCAATAAATCAATATTGGTTCTGGCAGACAGTTTTGAATTTCTTAAGGCCATTCACGCTAAGCCTGGAACCGGAATGCATCAACTTAAAAATCAACTCACAAAATTTAAAAACATTTAAAATAAGGGCATAATGACAAAACTAAACATTTTCGCAATCATGGCAATTGGTTTTGCCCTATCCGTTTCTACAATTAGTTGTACCACGACTGCTAACGAAACTAATACCAAACCAACAAATACTGAATCTGCAGAAGTCCAACCCAACTTGACTAAAATCAAAACTGAAATTCAAGCCTTGAACACAACGTGGGCCAATGCAGTCAACAATAAGGATGCAGCAACTATTCTGAATTTATATGCTGAGGACGCTATTAGTATGCCTGACGATGCTCCGGCACTTAAAGGTAAAGCTGAAATTAAAAAGGATGTCGAGGCATCAACAGCCAGAAGCAAAGGACTCATTAATATGACTTATATTACTGAAGAGGTCTTTGGTAACGATAAATTAGTTACAGAAACTGGAATTGCTATTGCTAAAGATACTCTTGGAAAAGTTCTTTATACTGAGAAATACATGGCACTTTGGGAAAAACGAAATGGCAGATGGCAAATAATTCGAGAGATTTACAATCATGATGCAAAGCAAAAGTAAGCTTTCCATTATGCTGATCTCTTCAATGACTTATTGAATAAGGTAGTACTTAGATAAAACAATGCCGAACGCATATCATCACTCTGGCCATAATGATGAAAGCGAAAAACTCAGCAGTTGTAATCCATTGGGCATCCGAGCAAATGAAAGGCTGATGTCTTTCCAATGTCCCGTCTTCTTCACAATTACTTTGAAGGAACCGAAGTATTATCTGAATCCATTGATATTGCAAGTTTACAATCCAAAAAACACAAAGTAAAAAACAAGCCAACTATAAAAGGCTACATAAAAGCACAAAAAGTAATAGGAAATTTATTTGAAAAGTAATACTAATTTTAACTATACACAAAACGATAGATTGCTATCGCATAGTTCATTATGTGTCCCCATCGTTGGTTGCAATACATTCAGCCACCAATCGAATCGAAAAATCTAAGAAAAAATCAATTACATTGAAAAGAAAAATGCTACTATTCATTATAATCTGTCTAACTACGTCTTTACAGGCACAACCATCATTGACAAAAGATCAAGAGCAAGTGCAGCAAACTGTTGTGAAAATGTTTGAAGCTTTATCGAATCGGGATTCGATATCACTTAAAACCTACTGCACTATTGACCTTACCTTATACGAATACGGTCAAATTTGGAATATTGATACTTTGATCCGTAAAGCCATTACAATGAATACGACTGCTAATTTTAAACGCACTAATACTTTTGAATTCATCAGTACCGAAACAGATACAAACATTGCATGGGTCACCTACAAACTTAGTTCTGTCATTATCAAAGATGGCAAACAAACTAAGCTACATTGGCTGGAATCAGTATTTTTAACCAAACAACAAAGACAGTGGAAAATAAAAAATCTTCATTCTACCTTATTAAACAAAAGTTAGTCTAATTGGCCTTACTATGACAGCAGTAGTTTGTATAGCAGCCTACAGCATATAATCAAATATAAAAACAACAATACACCAAAACCCTGTATAATGATTTTCATCAAAGCAAGATATTTAATTGTGTTTCTTCTAATGCTTCAGTTCTTTCTATGCGAAGGACAAGTTAAAGAACATTCTTTCGGTGATAAAACAGAAAATAAAGTAAATACCCAGCCTCCTATCAAAAGTCAAAACACCACATTTCCGCAAATCCACACCAACTTAAATGGCATGGTACGGGAGTTTGTCAGGTGTATGTATCAGGACAAAAAAGGCAATTACTGGTTTGGCACAAATGGTAGTGGGATCATAAAATACGACGGCAAGATACTTGAAAAAATAAATATTGAGCAAAAGTCAAAGTGGATGGCAATTAGGAAAATCATTGAAGATAAAGATGGCAATATTTGGTTTGGAACTTCTTCGGGGCTTTTAAAATACGATGGAGAAAAGTATAGTAGTTTCTCTACTGAAGTAGGTTTGCCAGATGAGGAAATTTGGGGCTTGGCTATTGATTCGAAAGGACAGATTTTGGTCGGTTCAGTTGGGGGAGTTAGTCACTTTGATGGAAAAATATTTACACCCTTTTTATTGCCAGATTCAATGGTAGAAAATGCAGATCCTATGCTATCCATAAAAAGTGCAGGAGGTTTTATAGAAGATAATGATGGCAATATGTGGATAAACAATGACGGAAACGGAATTTTTAAATACAAGAATGGCACATTTACCCATTTAACAAGTGAAAATGGACTTACCGATAACAATGCCGGTGTGGGCTTAAAGGACAGAAAGGGCAATATTTGGATAGGCTCTTTTAATGGGGGAGCTAGTAAATTTGATGGAACCACTTTCATAAATTTCACCAAGGACGGAATGATAGAAGGGCTGGAAACTGGTGGCTTTTATGAAGATAACAAAGGAAATATATGGTTTACAGCAGAAAACATCGGAGTTTATAAATATGATGGTACCAAATTCACTTTATACACCACTAAAGACGGATTAACCAGCAATGTTGTGCTAAGTATATTTGAGGATAACAAAGGGCAACTTTGGTTTGGCACCTGGCAAGGATTGTGCATTTTTGATGGCGAAAAATTCGTTAATGCCCGGGAAAAAGAACCCTGGACCAATTAAAAATTATTTTACCTATAAAAAAAATAACCAATCATAAAAAGGAAAACAAAATGAGAAAGCTGATTATGTGGAATGTAATGACTCTTGATGGATATTTTGAAGGAAGTCAAAACTGGGATCTTTCTTTTCACCAGACAATTTGGGGACAGGAACTTGAAAAATTCAGCATTGATCAATTAAAATCAGCAGACTACCTTGTTTTCGGACGGGTGACCTATGAAGGGATGGCGGCATATTGGACAACAGCCGAAGCTGAAACATCAGAACTAGAAGTAGCTAAACTGATGAATAGTATACCCAAACTTGTATTTTCCAAAACCTTAAAGACAGCCGACTGGAACAACACAACCCTAATCAGCGATAAAGCCTATGAAAAAATCCAGCAATTGAAAAGTCAAGATGGGAAAAATATGTTTGTTTTTGGCAGTGCCAACCTTTCCGAGACATTTATACAAGACAATCTGTTTGACGAGTATCGCATTGCAATTGCACCTGTGGTTTTAGGTACAGGGCGGCCCCTTTTTAAAGAGGGTCTTACCTCTAATAGCTTATCCCTGGTATCGACACAACCACTTACAACTGGTGGAGTAATATTGACATATGCCAATTCTAAAATTTAACAAATTCGACAATTATACACGTTATCAAGAAGGGCATGCTGTGGATAATTGGATTCGCTGCTTCCTCTTAATGTGACATGGGTGGAATGGTATTTTAACAATATAGGCTCACTGAAACAGGTAATAAGTAAAAACTGCAAGCTACCTTAGCGCAAAAAATAGGAAGCCACAATAAATCAACCTTTATTTGTACTCAAAAGAAATAAATGATCAAAAATATAAACGAAATACTGTGGAATCAATTCGGCGCAAGTATTGACATGCTTATCAATGTCATTTCTTTATGTCCTGAAGACTATTTCATCAGCAACAGACGCTTTTATTACATTGCATATCATAGCGCCCTGTTTTTGGATTATTATTTAACCCTTCCACCGAGCCATTTTTCACCACTTCTTTCCTTTACATCACGAGGGCCGGAAGAAAGACCCAAAGAAGCTGTTGACGATTTAATACCAGACAAAAATTACAGCCAACAAGAATTGGTTCAATACCTAAAACAAAGCCGGAAAAAGTGTAAAGAATTAATTGATGCCCTGGTGGATGAAAAATGGAATGCACATTTTAAAGAAGGGGACGAGCCCAATGATATGGATTTCCCAATACTGGAAATTCTATTGTACAACCTGCGCCATACCCAACACCATGCTGCGCAGCTCAATATGCTGCTACGCCAGGATTTAGACAAACATATGGAATGGTCATTCAGAGCAGGAGATATAAACCATGGTTTGTAATTCAGGTGACTGAAAAAAGAGTCCGGCCTGCAATGAAAAAGGAGCAATGGCTTGAAAGTCAATAAATCATTATTTGTGCTTCCACTGCGCCTGATCTGAAATTATAAACTGAAGTATTCCGAATGCCACAAATAGTCAAAAACAAAATCATTTCTACAATCTATATCCATTTATGAAAGTCCCACGTTTCTCAATATTTCACAACCTTCTTCTAATGAAAGAGCCTTTACATCTAACCGATAGGGCTGCGGAGGATTGGTTGCGAAAAATCATTTTAGGACCTTGCAGCAGCTTATTCATCCTTGGCTTTTTGACCCTTCTCTCCTCCTGCCACGGGCAAAAAAAGGCTAATAACGGTGAAGAAGATAGTGCTATCAAAGCCGGTCCGACTATTATTAAAAATTTTAAATCGGTTGGTTTGTCTCCAGACTATGACACCACCTTAGTCAGCCAATACATCAGGAGTATTTTTCAGGATTCGAAAGGAAATTTATGGTTTGGCACCATTGGCGAAGGAGTGGTGAAGTATGACAAAAAAACATTGACCTATTTCTCGGCGCCTGATGGTTTTGTTAACAACTCAGTCTTTGCCATCGCTGAAGACAAAAAGGGTAACCTTTGGTTTGGAACCGATCAAGGCGTCTATCAATATGATGGCAAGGTCTTTAAAAATTACAATCAAAAAGACGGCCTCAATCACATCGATATCAGTAGGAAAGGCATCCTCGTAGACAAAGCCGGAACTGTCTGGGTAGGTACCCATGGCGGGGTTTACCGTTATGACCCATTGGTTGATCAATTGGGTGGTCAGGGTTTTTCAATGTTCCAGCCACTTTCATCTGTCAACATTGCCGGCCTGCTGGAAGACAAAAGTGGCAGGATTTGGTTTGCTACATCCGATAAAGGCGTTTTTTGTTATGATGGAAAATCAATAATCAATATTGCAGCAAAAGAAGGACTGGGTGAAAACTACGCAGGTGGTATAGCCCAGGATAATGATGGGAATATGTGGTTTACCATGAAAAACGGAATTTGCAAATATGATGGAAAATCGTTTACAGAAATTACAGTCAAAGACGGCTTGGGGGGCACCGAATTTTGGGGTATTATAATTGAACAATCAGGCATCATTTGGGTTACAGCCCGAGGCAGTACAACCAGGTTTGACCCTTCCATTGCTTTACCCAATGCAAATGCGTTTACTGTCTTTACACCTGCAGATGGCATAAATTGTTGTGTACAAAGCATGTTTCAAGACAAAGCAGGAAATATGTGGTGGGGAGCAGGAAGTGGACTCTTTCGATTTGATGGCAAACGTTTTTATCAAGTAAAACAGCAGGGACCCTGGTAGTATTAATCCAATGAACATAACCTTATCAATTAGTAAAAGCCAGGCTTTAATCAAAATAGTTAGATAACCATGAAAGAAGAAAAGATCCAGACCTTACATCCGGTTGCAGGCAAGACCAATAAAAATATCTCACTGGAAAAATACGAGGTGATAAGAGAAAATATTTTATCCATTTTAAAAGGCCACGAATTTACCCATACCGAACTCATGGAGAAGTTGTATGCCAATGTCAAAGATACCTTTGAAGGAGGTGTACAATGGTATGGAGAGACTGTAAAGCTAGACCTTGAAGCCAGAAAAATAATAGAAAGAACCAACACCAAGCCTGAAAAATACAGATTGTCCAATTAAAATGACGGTCATAGTATGTCTTTTTGTACTGAATAGAAGATGGATCTTTACACTTAATACTGCAACTGTAAGCAACATCCAAGATGTATGATTGTTACACCTTTGATCTAGGATGAAGGAATTGATCCGGCATTCTACTGCTTTAACGATTATGGTCAATGTCAACAAAAATGACGACCTTTCGAAAAATTGAACACAGACTCAATAAACCCAATCGTGGAATGTAATGTTGTATGCAAAAAGCCAAAGTCAATAATTTAATTAGACAGACACAAACCGTTATTCAGCAGAGTGGACCCATTCAAACAATTTTTACAAAACATAGTACCCATTACTGACGAAGAGTTTGCCAATTCCATTCCCCTTTTCACAAAACAGTACTTAGGAAAGGGTGAATATCTGGTAAGGCAGGATCAGGTGTGCAAACATATTGCCTTTATCGTAAAAGGAAGTTTTAGAACCTATTACCTCAACGACAAAGGAGAAGAAACCACCTCTTGTTTTTGCACCGAAAATGGCTTTACCACCTCCTATAAAAGTTTTATCTTTCAAGAGCCCTCAACCTTATCTATACAAGCCATTGAAGATTCGGAAATTTTGACAATTGATTATGATAAGCTCCATTTTTTGTACAATTCTAGTACCGTATGGCTGCATATTGGCAGAATAGTGTCAGAGCAGCAGTATTTAAGCCTCGAAAAATATGCATCCGTCTTGAACAACGAATCGGCCAAAGAGAAGTATTTAAGATTGCTGAAAGAACAACCTTCTGTGATCCACAAGGCTACCGTTGAAGACATTGCCTCCTATCTGGGAATCACCAGAAGGACACTTTCAAGAATTAGGCAGGAAATATCCCAGAGGCACAATTGAGGACATTTGTCCTAACCCAAAACCACTAAAGTCTGGATATTTGCGAAAAAAATAGCATATGGCCTTTTTAATTTCAACCCTATTATTGACATCGTTTGCCATCCTGGCCCTTATTGATGGTTTTTATTTACACCTGATTAAATACCAGCTTTTTAATCATTGGGAGAGTCAATTTGAACATTTGACCCATACCGTCAGGGCCTTCCTGTTTCCGTTAATTGTCTATTTTTTGTTTCTACCCCAAAACTGTTTGCCGTGCTTTTACATAGGCCTTTCATTCGTATTGCTAGACATTCTGGTGCTTGGCATCGATGCCTGGGTTGAAAAAGACAGTCGGACTTTTATGGGTGGGCTGCCGAGGTGGGAGTATATTTTACATCTATTTGTCAATGGCTTTCATTTTGCCTCCATCGCTGTTTTTTTGGCTATTAAAATGACCTTTGTGGACAATGATCTGGTAATAGTACAAGACCTTTCGGGTGAAAATAATTTTGCCTTATTCCAGTTTGTTGCCAAAAATTTAATTCCAGGTGCCGTAATCCTTGCCATGCTGCACATTCTAACAATCCTACCCACAACAAGGGCTTACTGGAATCATTTTATGGTCAAATGGAAGTGCTGCTAACAAGTACTCATCCCGGAAGATTGATTTTGGCTTAGGAAATAATACAAGCGTTTTTTTTGAAAATATTCGGGTATATTTGATACTGTTTTGAAAGAATGAAAAAGAAGAAAGGGACCTCCTCTTCGTAATCAAACGCCATTCATTCAATTAACAGATCGTATTATTGTGCCTCTGATGAGTGAGAACAATTGTACCAAAGAAGCAGAAAAACCTTAAAAACAAACCATATGCAAGAAATTAGTTCCATCAACATTATGGAAAAATTCTCCTTGTTTGAAAAGCAATGGACGCCTCACATCATTGGAGAACTCAACGGACAGTATGTTAAACTTTGTAAGTTAAAGGACGACTTTGTGTGGCACAGCCATGAAAATGAAGATGAATTATTTATGGTATTTAAAGGAACGCTATTAATGGACTTCAGGGATGGAAGAACCGTAGAAGTCAAAGAAGGTGAGATCCTGATTGTACCCAAAGGAGTAGAACACAGGCCCCACACCAATGGAGAAATTGTGTTTAACTTACTTTTTGAACCCAAGGACACCCTGCATACCGGGACTGTAGAAAGTGAGATGACGGTAAAGGAGTTGGATTGGATTTAAAATGGGTGCAATTGCTTTTGCCATAAAAAAAGCCAATCAAAAATAGAATAGAAATACCTACAGGAACGCAATTTCTGGATTTAAACAATTATATTAGTTTCAAATACACCCCATGAAAAATCTTTTGATCCTAACATTTTTTTTGATTTTTGGTAATCATTGCTATTCTCAAAATTGGAATCTTAACACAACCTGGGTATATGAAAGCGATGAATTTGGGCCTCCCATTGATGGAAATTACCTTGTATTGAAAGTAAATAGGGACACCCAGTTTCAAGGTCATGTTTTGAAAGTGATCAATGCTACTTATAAGGACAAGGAAAGCTACATTCCAATTCCATTTTTAGATGTCAAGCTTGAATACAAAAACAGGAAAATTTCTATTCTGGGTACCACCGACTCCCTTTTACATTTGGTTTATGATTTCAATTTGGAAAAAGGGGAAAGATATCTTTCCTATTGCAATATTACACAAAAATACATGGAGGTCATCATTGACTCTACATCTAAGATCTATCAAAACAATATAGAACGTAAGGTCCAATATGTCCACACTGAAAATTTTGATGGTTGCTATTTATCGGGAGCCATAATAGAAGGCGTTG
The DNA here is from genome assembly GCA_937872515.1 of uncultured Bacteroidota bacterium. Lineage (GTDB taxonomy): Bacteria > Bacteroidota > Bacteroidia > Chitinophagales > Saprospiraceae > JADKBO01. Next base: position 153,235 of record CALMSX010000117.1, on the reverse strand, counting down.
GCACCTATGAATACTTGTTGCCAAGATATACCTTTGTAGATCCTCCGCCTGGTGGCCAATTGATCTGTTATAATGACGGCATTTTCTCCTGGCCAGGAACTACTCCATGTGACACTTATGTCTTTACCTCCGCTATAGAAATGGAAAAACCTGGTATATTTCCAAACCCTGTCAAAGACATTATATACATAAGGGACTTTGTGGCTGAATCCTATAAAATCATTAACACATATGGGTCGGTTTTCTTGAATTCTGACAATAATACCAACCAGATTAATATAGAATGTCTACCGGCCGGACTGTACTGTCTTGTTCTAAAAAGGAAAAATAGAGTCCACCAATTTTATTTTATTAAAGCCAGCTATTAATAAAATGGTGGTTCTTGTTGTCATTTCTTATTTATCTTTTAATTTGTGTGAAGATTTTACTAATTTTAAATAAAGAAAGAATAGATTTTTTTTTCACAGAAAGTCTTCAAACAATTAACCATAATTATGAAATTATTCACCCTTTATTTTCTACTCTTTTTTCATAGTCTCTATGCACAACAAGTAGAACCACTTTCCCCCCATCTCGACCAGTACCAAAACGTAAGGGATTTCTGTCTATCGCAGAAAACAGGGGAGGCTTTTTTCACTATACAAAGTCCCAACCAGGATCTTTCCCAAATAGTCTGTGTAAAAAACGGAGAGTGGCAAAAACCCGAATTACTGGCATTTTGTGATGCCTATTCCTATCTCGAACCTTTTATTTCTGCAGACGGCTCAAGATTGTATTTTGCCTCTAATCGTCCGAAAAGTAATGGCGACGAGAAGTCCGGTGATTTTGACATTTGGTATGTCAAAAGAGATCCTTCCGGTAATGGCTGGTCGGCACCGATCAATGCCGGCAGTGCCGTTAATACCCAGGAAGATGAATTTTACCCTGTCATTACTGCCAACTACAACCTCTACTTTACCAAAGATTCCAAAAGCGGAATGGGTAAGGATGATATCTACAGATGCCAATGGGATGGGACCCAATACCAACAAGCTGTTTTATTGGATGCCCCTCTCAATAGCGCAGGCTATGAATTTAATGCCTATGTAGCCCCTGATGAATCATGGATCCTCTTTACCCGATACAATGCCATGGGTGGCTTCGGTAGCGGCGATTTGTACCTCTCCCGCAAGGATAAAAGCGGATCCTGGTCGATTCCTGAAAATATGGGCTCAGTCATCAATACCCCCTTTATGGAATATTGTCCTTTTTATGACTTCGAAAGTCAAACCTTGTACTTTACCAGTAGGAGAAATTTATTGGTTCCGAAGAAGTTTTCTGATGCTGCTTCATTTAACCAATATATAAGCCATGGAGCAAATGGGTTAAGCAAAATTTTTAAAATCCGAATAAAAATTTAATTTGCATTTACAGCATTTGATTTTTACTGTTGTATATTTAAGAAATTAAACCAACTATTCCATGCGAAATACTGCCACTCTATTCCTATTCATTTTCCTTTGCGGAACATTACTGGGACAGAAAACGAAGAATAATTATTCTATCAATGATGAAAAAGAGGAAATAAGGGATTTATTAATCGATGTAATGAAGTGGCACGATAAAACCGACCCTTTTATAGGTTATGAACCCATATTTGACCCTGGCAGCGGGCAAGCCACCGGCATGGACCTTAAGGTGCTACAGGATGGATTAAATGAGCTCAAAGAAACCGAATTTTTTGACGCCTCATTTATTGCCAACTACAGAACCATTGTCAGATCACTTCATACCAAAATTCAAAATAAAGAAATTGAGTTTGTAGAAGGAGATCTGGCTCCTTATGCAGAAGCGGATCCCTGGTGCAACTGTCAGGATGTTCCTAATGATTTTAGCTGGGGTCAGATGCATATTAAATTTATAAGTCTTGATAAAAACATGGCAGAAATTACATGGACCTGGGATGATTCAGAAGAGAGCCAATCTTTTAGTTATGGCGTAAAAATGCGAAAGATGAGAGGAAAATGGAGGATTACTTACATGCAAGGATTTGATGCTAATATCACATCAAAATAAAGATGAATAAGACCTCATTAGATTAGGCTTCTATAAAAATAGACAAACTTCAATCAAAACGAAATATCTATCCAAAATGCGAAGACACATGGAAATTATGGATTGTTTAACTCAAGGCCTTCATTCCATATGACCGAAATAGAAAATTATTATTCCAACCAACCAGAGCCCATCAAAGGGACCTTGTTAGCGCTCAAAGATATTGTATTGAGTCAAGATAAAAACATAAGTCAAGATTGGAAGTATGGTATGCCTTTTTTCTCTTATAAAGGCAAAATGTTTTGCTATTTATGGGTTCACAAAAAATACAAACAGCCATATCTGGGCATTGTTGAAGGTGGCCAAATGGAGGAACCCTATCTTTTACAAGAGAAAAGGAGCAGAATGAAAATTATGCTTATTGATGCCAATAAAAATCTACCTCTGCATCAGATTGAAACTCTATTAAAGAAGGTGCTTAAATTATATCAATTCAAGCGTGTAAATTGCTAAATATGAAACTAAAATTAATCTTTTCGATGGTCTTTTTTGTATCCATATCCAATTTAGATGCCCAAAATGTATCCAATAAATTATGGACTGAAGATGATAGAAAGGAATTATTAGCAGGCCTTCACAGCACACAGTTAGAATTAATGAAGGAAGTTAAAAGTCTAAATAAAACCCAAATAACCTTTAAGCCAGATAGCAGCAAATGGTCAATTGCCGAAGTGCTAGAGCATTTGGGTACTTTTGAGGAGCTTTTACAATGGGATCTTTATTGTAATCAGTTTACTCCCGAACAATCAGGTTTAACCCTTAACACAGAAGAAAAGGATAGGCTCATGATCAATTATGCAATCGACACAGTTAAAGGAAAAGCACCTTCTGTGGCACAGCCATTGGGTAGATTTAATGAATTGGATGCACTGAAAAGTTATTTTAATTATCATAGAGAAAATGTAATTAAGTGGATTGAAACAACAAGTACTGATTTGAGAAAGCACTACATATACCGACCCTCTGAATGGGGCAATTGGGCAGAAAGAGATTTGCATCAATATGTCTTGGTTTATATTGCACACACTACAAGACATATCCACCAGATCCAAAAAATAAAAGCATCCAGTAATTTTCCAAAATCCGGAAATATATGGCTAGAAAAAGACCGACAATATCTGCTGGCAGAATTGGAAAGAAGCCAAAAAGAAGTAATAGAGGAAGTAGATCAAATCAGTGATGAACAGTGGCATTTTAAGCCTTCACCTGAAGCGTGGAGCATAGGTCAGGTGGTAGAACACCTGGGCCTCTATGAAAGAATATTCCTACAAGAAGCCTGGCTTGGCACAGAGATACCGCCCCAACCCGAATATTATCAGGAATCCCTCACAGATAGCATTTATTTGTCCTGGATGGCAGAAAATACCGGACACCAGGCTCCGGAAAACGCCATCCCTATGGGCTTTATGAGAGGCAAGGACAATCTACATTTTTTTAATTTTGGCAGAGACAATATCCTGCACTTCGTGCGCAACACCCAAAAAGACCTGAAAGTACATTTTACCCCGAGAGCAGGTGAACCCAACAATAGAAGAAGCATCCATGGTCTATTGGTGATTCATTTCTCCCACACAGACCGGCATTTGCGACAAATTAAAAGAATCAAGGCCAATGTCAACTATCCAAAATAAAGTCAACCCAAAATCGATTGTTATCTCTAAAAAAAATGCCAACACTTATGTAATTTTGATTGACAATTTCCTTCTGATATTAAAAGAGAAACAATAGCAACTCAACATTAACCTACACCTTAACCCAATGAGTACCTCTAGCAAAATATCCATCCTCAATGGTTTGATTTTATTGTTGATCACATTGGCTGACTTTACAGGCATTGTTCACTTTGAATTACTGTTATCCTACCAATGGCATAAATTACTTCATATTTTAGGGGTTATCATTTTTATGGGCAATATGATCGTGGGCCCGGTATGGTTCTCTTATGCCTTTTATTCCAAAGATGCCCACGTCTTAAAATTTGCTGCTAAGTTGTTGCAACAAACAGATCTCTATCTCACCATACCCGGTGTTGCCCTCACTGTACTCAACGGACTTTGTCTCTCTTCCGTTTATGGCGGCAGCCAATCCCAACCCTGGCTATTGCATTCCATCTACTTAATTCTCACCATGTAGGTGCTGTCTGTGCCCCTTGTTTTCCTGCAGGAAAAACTATTTTTAACAATAGAAACCGAGGCCCAAAATGAGGCCAAAATCAACCGCCTCCTCATCCGGTGGAGCATTTTAGGAAGCCTGGTCATGATCCCACCCAGCATCATTTTTTATTGGATGGTGGTAAAACCAGTTTAAAAGCGAAGACCTATCTTCTTTTTGTTCGTTTGGATGGCGACATTGCTAAAAGATATTTAAAAAACAATGACCTCATTGAAGCATTTCGACTCATTTGACAGTACATTTATAGTAGAAATCATTTTACAATGAGCAGTAAAATCAATAAAGAATGGCATTTGGCGCATAAGATGCCTAAAAATCCAACAATTGAACAAAGGATTGAATGGCACCTCGAACACGCAAAACATTGTGAGTGTCGGAAAATTGAAGGTAAAATTGCCGAAGAAATGAAAAAAAGAGGCATCAAGTTTTGAGCTGATGAAATAACCAGAATTGAGCCTACCCTATATAGAGCGTTCTTTTATCATTTATAAAAACATTTCATTCCATCATGAATAAGCATTGTGCCCAGTTAATCTATGCTTGTTTACTACTATTTACACCTCTCTTTATCAAAAGTCAATCTACTGCGATAATAGAAAAATATCTGTATCTGGCTGATTCTTTTATAAAAAACAGACAGCCCGACAGTGCTATTTTTTACCTACAAAAAGCAGCCCCCATTTTAAAAAAAGAAGGACCTGCAGAAAGCTTTGTCAATACATCCAACCAGCTAGGTATCCTGTTGACTAGGCAAGACAAATATGAAGAGGCATTAGCTGTTTTGAATGAAGCCCTTGATGCTGGACTTTCACAGCAAGACATTCCCCCATTATCGGTAGCCACTACCCACATCAGCCTGGGTGTGGTGTACAATGCCCAACAGAAGTACAATGAAGCCTTGAATCACCACCATAAAGCCCTGGACATAAGAATAAAACTATTGGGGCAAACACATGCCGATGTAGCTACCAGTTATGGAAATTTGGGAAATGTTTATCGCAACAACCAACAATTTCAAGAGTCAATCGAAGCCCATACCAGTGCTATGAAAATCAGGGAAACTATTTTCGGACTTCAAAGTCCTGAAATAGTTGAATCTTATGTGGGTTTGGCCAGGGTGCACAAGGATCTCCAAGATTACCCTACTGCTCTGGGGTATTTTGAAAAAGCATTAAAAAATAAGATCATTCAAAAAGGAGAGGCGCATGCTGACCTGGCAAAATTTTACCAATACCTCAGCGATATCTGGTACTTAATGGAGGATAAAGTGAAGGGCGAGGAATACAAAAACACAGCTACAAAACTTACCAATGGTTCAAGATCATAATTATGGAGTATCAGCAAGCCAATCCCAAAAAACAACATCAATCAGGGAAAATTGTCCAAATAAAATAAACCAATGAAAACACGATGAAAATAAAAAAATACATGTGGTTCCTATTGCTGGCTGCTTCCTTTCGCTCCCTTCCGGCCCAGGTGATTACCCGGCTGGATGGCAGTAAAATTACGGTTTCAGAAATTGATAAAACCGTACAAAAAATGATGGAAGCGGCCCAGGTCCAGGGTGTCAATCTGGCCATCCTGCAACAAAATAAAATAACCTATGTACAATCTTATGGTTACAAAAACAAGCCTCAAAACAGCCTGATGGACACTGCCACCATTGTGTATGCCGCTTCGTTCAGCAAGGCTGTTTTTGGTTACTTGGTGATGAAACTGGTGGAAGAAAATCATCTTTTATTAGATACTCCCCTCTCCCACTATTTAAAAAAACCATTGCCTGAATACGAGTACTTTTCAGATTTACAAAACGATGATCGCTGGAAGCTGATAACTCCACGTATGTGCTTGAGCCATACCACCGGACTGCCCAATGTTAGGTGGTTTCATCCCATCACAGGTGAAATGGATACCCTGGGTGTAATGCGTTTATACTTCAAGCCCGGCGAAAAATATGCTTATTCGGGTGAAGGCTTTAAACTACTGCAATTGGCTATCGAAGAAACGATGGGTAAAAAGATCGATGAAGTAGCACAGGAAAAAATATTTAATCCCTTGGGCATGCACAGAACCGGATACATATGGCACGATCGTTTTGGTGACGATAATGTTGCCGTAGGCCACCTCAACAATGGCCTTATCGATGTGAAGAAAAAACGCAAGGAAGCCGTTGCAGGGGGATCTCTGGTGACCACCATTGCTGATTATGCCCGATTTATTGAGCACGTCATGCAACAAAAAGGACTGGCAGGTAGGTTATACCAGGAAATGTTAGCCCCTCAGATTGCCATCCACTCTGTTACCCAGTTTCCGCCCATTACTTCTGCTACAACCACCCAAAATGATGGTATTGGCCTGTCTTATGGGCTCGGCTGGGGTGTATTCCATTGTTCCTATGGCCGCGCCTTTTTTAAAGAGGGAAATGGCGAATCCTGGAGAAACTACAACATCAACTTCGCCGACAAAGGCCTGTCCATTATCATCCTTTGCAACAGTGAAAACGGGGAGTCGATATTTCAGGAATTAGTCGAAACTGTGACAGCAGACAATTGTATACCCTGGCAGTGGCACGGCTATGTGCCATACCATAAGGGTGATAAATAATAAAAAAAAAGCCAATGGATAACAGCGCTGAACTCATCGAAAAAATATTCAAGGCCCAAGACAGTAAAGGGTTATGGAAGACCCTTAGCCCCAGCGATCATTACTATCCCGATTACCAACACTATGTGCCCAATTTTAAAGCTTCACTGTGGACACTGATTTTATTGGCCGATTTACAGGTTGATAAAAATGAAGTTAGGGTGAGGAAGGCCCTAACCGAAATCAAAGATCAGTTTTACGATGCTGACCATGGCATCTTTACCCTAAAAGAAGATCATTTTCCCATCCCTTGTCTGAATGGCAACATCGTATATCTAGATGCCTATTTTAATAAAACACCCGATCCCCGTTGTTTAAAAGCCCTGGATTTTTTTGCCCAATACCAGCGATTTGACGATGGCTGCTATGAAGAACCTAAAAATAAGTATTGTGCCAATACCAGTTGTTATGGCAAGCACAGCTGTTACTGGGGCATTGTCAAACTATTGAAAGGAATCTCCTTTGTGCCCACAAAATTCAGAAGTCAAAACGTAGAGGTATTAAAACAAAAGTGTGTAGATTTTATACTCAGGCACGAAGTATGTTTTAGCTCGCATCATCCCGAAAGGATAATGATAGAAAAATTGGACCTGCTTACCTTTCCCAATATGTATAAAAGCGATTTTTTAGAGATCCTATGGCTGTTGAAAAGAGAAAAGGTACATTCAGAAGCGATGGATAAAGCACTGCGCTTATTGCTGTCCAAACAACAACACAACGGCAGCTGGCAGCTGGAAAGGGAAATTAACAACATGGTGGTATCAATCGGCAAAAAAAACACCCCGAATGCCTTTATTACCCACAGGGCACTTGAGGTAATCCATGAATAAAAGATCTTACTCCTTATCTTCAATCAGAAATCAAAACAAGGGCTGTTTTCGGATCTTTATTGCGATGCAACCTAGTTGGCCTTATTGACATTTAAAATCTCGGCAACATCGGGTTTATGATTTCATTGATTAGATTTGTCATTCATTTACTAAAAACTGACAAAACAGTTTGTAACCTTATGGTAAAAAATGTTGACTTATCCATTTATCGGCAAGGCTATTTGAGAAAAAGGTCGGTAAGCTTTTTTATAAGTCTTGGCTTTTTTCTTTTTCTGCACAACGTTGATTTAGACAGTCAGGAATACACTCCTGGACTCACCTATTTTGGCAAAGACGCCTACATAGAATACCACGCAGGCAACCTGCCCTTCATTCTCTCCGTTCCTCATGGAGGGCACATAGAACCGGCCCAAATGCCCAATCGCGACTGTGAAGATTGTGCCTATGTTAAAGATGCTTTCACCCAGGAGCTGGCCAGAGAGATTAAAGATGCCTTTGTTAGGCGAACCGCTTGTTATCCCCATGTGGTCTATAATTTGTTGCATCGAAAAAAGTTAGACATGAACCGCAATCTGGAACTGGCTACGGATAGCAACGTGGCTTTGCACGATTATTGGTTTGAGTACCACGCCTATATCGACAGCGCAGCTAAACAAATCACCGACGTTTATGGCAAAGGCCTTTTTATAGACCTGCACGGTCATGGTCACACCAAACAAAGAATCGAGTTGGGTTATCTTTTATACGGTAGCGAGCTACGAGAGGTTGACGAAGCCTTGAATACAGAAGACCTCATAGAAGTGAGTTCAATTGAAAATCTGGCGAGGCAAAATGAAACTTCATCTACCCATGCCCAGCTGATACGGGGAGACGAGGCCCTTGGTACTCAGCTTGCCCTGAGGGGATATCCCGGCGTGCCAAGTCGTCAAGATCCTTATCCCCTGCCGGATGATCCTTATTTTAATGGAGGGTACAACACTTTTCACCACGGTTCCTCACCCGGCGGTACCATTGATGCCATTCAACTGGAATTGTATTCAGCCATCCGATTTGACAGCCTCAAAAGAGTGGCCTTTGCAGACAGTTTTGTAACAGTTGTTTTGCGTTATTTGGAGAAACACTATTTTCCTGATCAAAATGGCTCCTGGTGCACATCCGTCTCAGCCCAATCGGATGTACAAACTGCCTTCGACTTTAAGATATTGCCCAATCCAACAATGGACCACATTGTGATAACTTCTGGCCACGATCAAACATCTATGGTCATGAATTTAAATATTTACAATGCCATGGGGCAATTATGTTTACAACAATTAAATGCCACCCTTCCTATAAATTTAAGTGTTGAAGAAATGAGGGAAGGTTTGTATTGGGTTCACCTGGAATCACCTGCCAAACAAAAAAGCCAAATCCTAAAAATGATGGTGCTGAAATAAATTTTACCTATGGTTTCATTTGTGGCTTTTTTAAATTAAAAATTGAGTTAGGATAAGCGGAAAATGGTACAGAATAATACATATTAAATAAAATTTACATATATACTTGAGGTAGGTGTGCTATATTTTGGTTATGCCTTCTGTTGCGGTGCGTACCCAGGTCTTGGAAATAAAAACCACCCATTCAAACCCTGTTCTATATTGGCGTGAACAAAATCTATCATTTTTGTTTATTCTGTTATGAAAATAATCTTCTCCCTCTTTTTATCCTTACTTATTTACCACAAAAGTATAGGTCAATATACCCATCTTGGCAGTTGGAACATCCTAAACATCCGTTATGATGTAGGCGATAAATGGTCGCTCTTTGCGGAAGGTCAGGTGAGGTCTCTTCACTTTTACAACTGGTTTCACTACCACGAATACAAGGCCGGCATCATTTGGCACAATCGACCCGGCATGCACATTGCCCTGGGCATGGGAGATTACGATACCTACAAAGAGGAAGGTAATTTTGTAACACCCAAAAACAACGACGAATTCAGGCTATGGCCTCAATTGACATTTGATCAAAAGCTGGGCAAAGTAAAGATGGAAACCCGCTATAGGGCCGAACTTCGCTTTCAGGAGAGTGGCTTCCGCGAACGATTCAGACAGAGAATCTTGTTCTCTCTTCCATTGGCTTCTAAAACGAGTGTCAGCTTTTCAAATGAAATCTTTTTTACCACGAGAGAACCTTATTTTGAGCGCAACCGAGTAGCCCTCAATTTCAATCAAAAACTCAGTCCATCATTTTCCATTATGCTGGGCTATCTCCACCAGTTTGATTATCGCATCAACGATGAAACGGGAAGGGATTTTCTACAGGTAGGTGGTTATTTTGTTTTTGCTAAATAGATGTCGATCCTCCCCAAAAAAAGACGTAGAGCGTTGAGCGCTAAGCGCTAAGCGTGTAGCGTTAAGCGCATTGCGTGCGTAGCATATTGCGTGCGTAGCATATTGCGTGCGTAGCGCATCGCCCTCAACATCACTTCCCAATAGCCGCTGTCTGCTTATAAGCCGTGGGTGATATTTTGTGTTTCATTTTAAATACCCTGCTGAAATAAGAAAAACTGTTGAAACCACTGCTGAGGTAGGCTTCTTTAATGCTGATATCTTTGTTTTTGAGTAAACTTTCCGCCAGTTTCAATCGCTCTTCTATTATGAAGTCGTTGGGAGTAATGCCGAGTTCATGTTTAAAGGTGCGATAAAAGTTGGACTCGCTCATATGGGCTTTTTCACTCAGTCGATCGATGGACAGTTGTTCTCTGATGTTATCACGTATGTAGTTGATGATAAACTGAAAACGGTTGTTGTTGGATAATTTTTGAGAACGCTGAATGTACAAGCTCTTGTTTTCTTCCTGAAGAATACGAATGATGAGTTCCTGGATCATCAGGTCACAGAAAAAATCTTTGGAAGGGTGGTTTTCGGAGAATAAAAAAATGAGTCTTTGGAGGATTTGATTGATGGCAATGTCATTGGTAAAATGAAAATTATAATCTGTGGTCTTCCACTCCGTTCCATCCTGTTTGATACCTCTGTGATTGAGCAATGCTACAGCTTCATTGAGTTTTTCATGGCTAAAGGCCAAGGCCAGGCATTGGGTAGGTGTATTTTGTGTGGCTTCCGGGAAGTCAATGCACATCAATTCATTTCCAGGTAGTATAACCGATTCACCGGGTAAAAAGTCAAATGAGGTCATGCCGTTGAGGTGCATAACTTTTTTACCACGTATCATGCTGGCCAAAACCGGATCACTAAAACGCAACATTACCTGTTCCGCTTGCTGGTGCGTTTCAAAGATATTAAGCTCCGCATGGTTGAGGGTATGAACGGTTCTGTTCTCAACATGGTTTTCCAGTTTTCTATACTGGTAGTGGCTAAGATTTAATTCCAACATCTAAATAGTGCTACATATTTAATATCAAAGAGCACTACAAATTTAATATTTTATTTCTCATTAGGAGAATTATACAACGATTGACAGGATTTTAACAATGGATGGCAGGATTGTGCTAATGCAGGGTAGAATTGTGCAAACATTGTAGGCCTGAGATGTGCTTCATTTGTATCGTGGCTTTCGACCCAATGGCAGTGGCCGCGTTTTTTTCACATTTCAAATCGTTATTATGTCAACAGTAATCACCAAACAAACCCAACTCGTAGATGTCCCTGCGTTTAAAACCCACTATGATAATTTTATCGGAGGTAAATGGGTTGCACCCGTTGGAGGGGAGTATTTTGAAACCATATCACCGGTAGATGGGAAAGTATTTACCAAAATTGCAAGATCGCAGGAGGCAGACATTGAGCTTGCTTTAGATGCTGCCTGGGCCGCCGCCCCTCATTGGAACAATACATCCGTTACAGAACGCAGCAACTTATTATTAAAGATTGCAGATGTAATGGAAAAAAATCTTGACCTTCTTGCCCGCGTTGAAACCTGGGACAATGGTAAGCCGATCAGAGAAACACGCGCAGCCGACTTGCCCCTTTCCATCGATCATTTTCGTTATTTTGCCGGTGTCATCAGGGCCGAAGAGGGTGCCGCCTCTGAATTAGACCGCAATACTTTGTCGCTCATCGTACATGAGCCCCTGGGGGTCGTTGGTCAGATCATTCCATGGAATTTTCCATTGCTCATGGCTACCTGGAAACTGGCTCCAGCCCTGGCTGCAGGAAATTGTGTAGTACTTAAGCCCGCAGAGCAGACACCTGTAGGCATCATGGTTTTGGCAGAACTCATCGAAAATATACTGCCCGCAGGTGTCCTCAATATTGTGAATGGTTTTGGACTTGAAGCTGGTAAACCGCTGGCATCCAATCCTCGCATTAACAAGATCGCCTTTACTGGAGAAACCACTACCGGTCAATTGATTATGCAGTATGCTGCCAAAAACATCATACCGGTAACCCTTGAATTAGGGGGCAAATCGCCCAATATTTTCTTTAAAGATGTAATGGATGGTGACGATGAATTTTTTGACAAATGCCTGGAAGGAGCGGCTCTTTTTGCCCTCAATCAGGGAGAAGTTTGTACCTGCCCCTCCAGGATATTGGTACAAGAATCCATCTATGATGCTTTTGTGGAAAGGTTCCTGGAACGGGTTAAACAAATAAAAATTGGTCACCCTCTCGATCCTGAAACCATGATGGGAGCACAGGCTTCCAATGAGCAATTTGACAAGATACTTCATTACATCGAACTAGGTAAGGAAGAAGGAGCCGAGCTGCTTACCGGTGGATGTGAGGCCTACAACGAAGGATTAGAAGGAGGATATTACATCCAGCCAACGGTTTTTAAGGGCAACAATAAAATGCGCATTTTCCAGGAAGAAATTTTTGGCCCTGTAGTGTGTATTGCCACTTTCAAAGACGAGGCAGAAGCCATTGCCATTGCCAATGACACCCTATATGGTCTCGGAGCAGGGGTGTGGACACGAGACATGCACACTGCCTACAAGGTATCACGCGCCATTCAGGCAGGCAGGGTTTGGGTCAACTGTTACCACGCCTATCCAGCCCACGCTCCTTTTGGCGGATACAAAAAATCCGGCATCGGTAGGGAAACCCATAAAATGATGCTCAACCACTATCGCCAAACCAAAAACATGTTGATCTCCTACAACAAAAGTAAGTTGGGATTCTTTTAACTGGGCCCCAATTATTGGACTTAAAATCTTTATACCTAAGTCAAATACCATGACATACTAAAAGCCAGCTCTCAACTCATATAGTTTGGCAATTGTTTTGGCTCTTTTGGCTTTCAGCTCTACTTCTTTGCCTTTGAGCTCAAGTAACTTTTGTTCACGGGCATTGACCAAAAACACGCTGCTCTCACCCAGGTTGAATCGGGAGATTTCCAAGGCATACAAGCGGCTTTGGGCCTGGATGAGGGCAGCAATGTTTTCGATTTGTGCGATTAACAAAGCCAATTCATTGGTAAGCGTACTTTCTTTATTGGCCAGGTCTCTCACTTTTAGCTGCATATCCCATTGGGTATCGCGGATCTTTATCTTTGTATTTTGTAATGCCCCTCTACCCTCTCTCAGCAGAAGGGGCATTTTGAACTGGACTCCCAGCAGGTAATTGTCTGTAAAATAAAAACGATCCAGCCCCGAAAATTGGTAGCTATTTTTGCTGAGGAGGCGGGTGCTGAGATTGAGCTCGGGCAAGAGCATTTGCCTTTTGTATCGCTGCTCGATCTCCAGCGCCTTCAGTTTGAACTCATACCATTTTATTGCCGGATTGGACAAAAGGGGAACCTGGATCAATGCCAATTTTAGCCCCTCTTCCTCCCCTCTCTGCCAGTCGGTTTTAACAGGAATTATTTCGCCTGTCATCAAGCTGTCAAAGAGTGTCTCCCGCCAGACAAAGTTGGACAGTTGAAGGCCGGCATTGAGGTAGTCTGTCTTTCTTTCATCCCGCTGCATCCTCAGCTGATTGACCTGGATAAACAATTCCATGGTGTCGGCCTCAGAGCGATCGCCATTTACAAATAAAGTCTTCAACAAGTTTTTTCTTTGCTCGGCCAATTGCCAGGTGTCGATGGTAAGTTGCCAGACCTCATATTTTTCGAGCCAGGTCCAGTAAGCCTGCGCAGCCAATGAAACCACCTGGTTGTAAGCCAGAATTCTGGCTTCTTCACTTTGATTTCTGTATTGTTTTGCCATCTGCAGGGCCGCCCTCCTTTCATCCATCCACAGACCTTTGAGCAGCGGCAGATCCAATCCTACATAGGAAATGGTACCTACCGTGGTTTCAGGATCCAGGTACACACCCTCAGCCCTTTCGATGCCTGTATTTACCTGGACAGCCCATGGTGTGGGCCATTTGAGAGAGAGTGCATTTTTATCGTAGTAGTTAGCTCCGGAAAAATTTTTATCCGATTTTTTAAAATCAAGGACCGGATCAAAACCCCCTTTGGCTTCTAATAAACCGGCATCGGCAGCATCAACCCATAAATTGGCCTTGAGCGATAAAGGATGGTAATCTCTGATCTGCCGGATAAATACATCATAACCGAGAATACTATCTCGCTGAGCTGACAAGGCTGTGACAAAAAAAACAAAAACAAGTATATAACTTTTTTTCATCGCTTACTTTTTATCGGTTGTCACCTTGTAGTAGTCTGGTGGGAAGCCATTGATATTTCTCCATAGCTCATAATACACGGGCACTTCTTTGAGCATGCTGATGCCCTGGGCCGCAGTACCGATAGTCAGGGTTTGCGGCCATTGACGAAAGGTTTTGTCCTCCCGCACCATGACCCTAAATTTTCCATTGGCATCGGCAGCTTGTCCTATAAATGAAACAACCCCTCTAAATGTACCATAACTGGAAGCCGGCCAGCCACTAAATACAATGGCCGGATATCCATCAAATACCAGCATCACTTTTTGGTCTTTCTGCACCAGGGGGAGATCAACAGGCTGGATGTAAATCTCAACTGCCTTATCTTGTTGGGAGGGCACAATTTCTGCAATAAAATCACCTTCCTTGACCCATTCTCCAATACCCGCCTTCATGGCCTTGCTGAGCTGTCCTGACTGTGGGGCAGTGATATAATAAAACTTGCTACGGGCATCGTAGTTGGCAAAGAGGTTTTGCAGCTTTGCTACTTCTGCCCTGGTGCCTGCTACCTCGGAAAGCACTGCTGATCGATCTCCTCTTGCCTTGGCAATTTTATCTGTATATTCCTGGATGGCAAGGTTTCTTTCAAAACGCAGGGTATAAAGTTCTTGTTTACTTTGTTCCCACTTGTTTTTAACCATCACTACCTTGCCCTGAGAAAGCTGGTAGTTGACCCATCTTTTTTCATATTCTACCTTAGATATAGCACCGCTGTCCAAAAGCACCTTTGCCGCTTCATTTTGTCGAAGGTAGGCTTTCAGTTCATTGCCCAGGGCTACATATTCGGTACTATCGTTGGTGATCTTCAATTTTTGCTGCTGCATCTTGTTGTCGATGACCTGCAACTTTGAATTGAGGGCAGCCTCGAGGGCAGCAATTTGTGAACCAATGGCTTTTGACTTGTCATTGTACAATTCAACTGCATCTGATTTGGCAGCCAGCTGATCCTGCGTTCTCGTCAACAGCTGAGGATCAAAATACTCCACCTTTACTTCTTCTAGTCGCACCAGGGTGTCACCGGCCATCACCTGATCGCCCTCTGTGACGTACCATTGAGCAATCCTTCCACCAATCACGGTATTGACTTCCTGGGCCCTGTCTTCCAATCTCAGGGTGGTTACCTTTCCTTTGGAGCGCACGTTTTGGGTCCACGGTAAAAATAGGCAGATGATAATAACCAAAAGAATAGCAAGGGTCCACCGAATGAGGCTGGTCTCTTTTTTAATCCTGTATACTTTCGAAAAAGAAGCAAAAGGGGATTGCCGCGACTCGGCTTCAAAATGGGGATGTATATATTTATAATTCATGATAAGATCAATAATTGAGGGTTATTACCTGGTCAAACAGTTGTTTTATGCGATTGTCTGCTTCCGGGACACTTACCACCAGGGTCAGTTCTTTGCGTTTGAGGTAATTGAGCAAACGCAATACTTCTTCATCAGACAAATGGTGGAATGGGTCTTCTAAAAGGATGAGCACCTTGTTGCCTAACAAAGCCCTGGTCAGCAGGATGGCATGCTTTAAGGGACCATCCGCCTTGTGTCCCCTGGGTCCCAACTGGGTATCGAAACCGTTTTTAAATCGGGTAATGGCTTTCATGAGTCCTGTGAGGTGGGCCAGCTGCATGAGTTGCTCCGGATCCGAAGGTTCATTGCCCATGGTAATATTTTCCAAAATACTGCCGTGAAACAAGCCGCTGTTTTTGCCCATCCACCCTATGCTTTGTCGAAGCGGTGTGGGTTTGAAACTGGTGGATGGCAGACCATCGATGAGGGCATGGCCTTCTTTCATCTCTATAAGGCCTGTTATCATGGGCATCTGTCGCGACAGATAAGCTGTGGGTGTTATCCAGCACGACCATTGGCCGGCTTGAAGTGTCCATTCTCCCTCTGCATTTTCAAATGGGGTCAGGGAATGCGATGTTGGAATTTCAGATGAGTGGCGCTGGAAATTGCCCGCTACCTCTTCCGGGAGGCCCACTACTTTTTCAAGTTTCTCCAGGGCAACCATGGCGTTGTATACCTTGTCAAAATTGCCTATGAATTTTTCAACTGAATTGATAATCGTGATGATTACAAGGTCTGCCGCAATAAACTGACCTATGTTGATTTGTTGATCCACCAGCAGCACTACCCCCAAAATCAGCATGATGGCAATGATGCTGATTTTAAATGCAATCAAGCTCCAGTATTGAAATTTTAAGACCCTGAAATGCCGGGTTCTGTGTTTGAGGTATTCACTCACCAAACGATCTGTTCGATTCATGTGCCAGTCGTCATAACTTTCTGCCTTAAAATCCAGGATGGCGGCACTGAGGTCTTGAAACCAGGAAGTGAGGGCATACTTGGCATCGCTTGTATTTACCGCTGAGGTAAGACCTTGCGAAGCCGTAAATCTGAGGATCAGCAGGACAATGATCAACATGACCAAGCCAAAGCCCAGAAAAAGCGGGTGATAAAAGGACAAGAGCAGGGTACCAAAAATAATTTGTACCAGGGCTGCCGGAATATCAATCAACAGCTTTTGCAAACTCTTTTGGAGGGAGGATACTTCCAAAAAACGATTGACCAACTCGGGCAAATGGTATTTGCGCGCTTTGTCCAGGTCGATGGTGAGGAGTTTGTGACTAAATTCGAAGGCGTAGCGAACATAAATTTTTTGCTCAATTTTTTCGATGTGTTCCATCTGGCGCACTTGCAAAAGTCCGTTGATGATGACTCCCAACAATACCAGTACAATAAGTACTATGATAGAGGTACTCACACTGCCCGCCATCACAAAGCCGATGATGGATTGGATGCCCAGGGGCAAGGATAAAAATACGATCCCTGAAAAAATGGCAAAAAAGTAAACTGCCAAAACATCTCTATTATCCAATTGGATGGTGCGAAAGAGCTTACTTAAGGCCGAAGCATAGGAAACTCCAATCTTTTGGGTTTGAATTTCTTTTTCCATGCCACAAAAATAGCATTACAAATACTTAATATAGTATTACTATTATTTTAATATAGTGTTAAAATTATTTAAGATGTAATACTATATAGATTCTATTGTACTACCTTTGTATCAAAGAGTTAGCCATGGATTTTCAACTTTCATTTAAAGTCAGCGAAAAAATTTACCTCAAGGACCCAAGTCAATCCGCTATCGGCAAGAGCATTGTGCAGCAGGGCATTAAAATGATACATGAACTTGGTTTTGAATCATTTACGTTTAAGAAACTCGCTCAGGAGGTAGAGATTACCGAAGCCACGGTTTACCGGTATTTTGAAAACAAGCACAGGCTGCTTCTTTACATCCTCAATTGGTATTGGAGTTACCTGGAGTTCATGGTCATGTTTAGAATACAGAACTTAGGGGATGCCAGAGAAAAACTGGACAGCATCATAGAACTCCTGACCACAAAACTCCCTACACAATCCGGGGGCATAGATTTTGACCAAAAACTGCTTTATGAGATAGTAGTGGCTGAATCCTCAAAGACGTTTTTGATTAAAGATGTCAATGAAATCAATAAACACCAGGTATTTAAGCCTTATAAAGACCTGTGTCAGGCCATTGCAGAAGTAATAATTGAAATAGACAGCTGCTATCCCTACCCCCATTCTCTGGCCAGTACTTTGGTAGAAACGGCCCATGCCCAGCAATACTTTATCAGTCACCTGCCAAGGCTTACCGATGCCGATAGGCATGAAGTGCCAACATACACCCTCAGTTATCTACGCGACCTCATTCATAAGGTGCTAAAATAAAAGCGGGGCAAATCCAAAGGACTGCCCCGCAACGGTTTATAGATAATTACTGTTTACCCCGTCCGAGGAACCAGGCGGCAACTGCTGCACTTATGGCGGTGCAAACACCATTGGCTGCCATGTCAATCCATGTATTGCTCAATAGCTGGAATTTGTACATGGCTACGAGGCCCGTACCCATTGACAGGGACATTAAAGCGCCAATAATAAAACCCTGGGTTGCGCCTTCCTGCCAGTTGGAAGCCCCTGATTTCACCAAAACATAACCTACCAGAAATCCCCAGGCAAGACAACTCACGATCATCAATGCCATGTCCATTTCTTCCGGTTTTTTCTGAACGATGTCGGCCATACCCTCTGCAAGAGGCATAGCATCAGCCAACAACATGCCATAGACCAGCCAGCCCAATAAATAGTACACAATTCCTGCAATTAGCGAAGCGATAATCCATTTACTCCAGTTCATCGTAATAAAGTTTTGATTTTAAATTAAAAAGTAAAATTATATTTATATTTTACTCAATCTAACTTTTACCCCATTTTATTGCGATATTTAGATAATTCTATGTATTTTCCATTGATTGTCAACCATTAACAATGAAATAATGGTATTTTATTACATTTTATTCTAAAAACCGACCTTTTGTGTAGATATCCCGATATTTTAGTGCTTCAATAAAGATCTTTATGGCAGCTTTAAAAGATATGTTTGACAGTACTTTGATTGGTCAACTGGCCTCTCACATTAAGGCGCAGGAAAAAAAATTTAAATCCAAGGCCTTTTGCAATGATGTATTAAAAGCCTTCCCACAAATGGAGCTTAACGAACGCATGCGCCATACCTCAGAAATGTTGCACTGTCACCTGCCCGGCCCTTATGCCAGTAACATTGCCATCTTTAAAGCAGTCATTCCTCACATGCCGAGGTCGTATACCAACCTGGTTTTTCCTGACTACGTCTCTCAATTTGGCTTAAGTGAGACAGAGCTTTCACTCGACGCCCTGCATTATTTCACCCGCTTTGGATCTTCTGAATTTGCCATCCGTCATTTTTTGCGCGAAGATTTTAAAAGAACGATAGCCGTAATGAAAAAGTGGACAAAAGATGAAAACGAACACGTGCGAAGACTTGCCTCAGAAGGCAGCAGGCCCCGTCTTCCCTGGTCATTTAACCTAACTGAGGTCATCAACAATCCCAATCTTACCCTGTCTATTTTGAACAACCTCATCTACGACGACTCTGCCTATGTACGCAAGTCGGTGGCCAACCACCTCAACGACATCTCCAAAGATCACCGGGAGACAATGGTAAACTTTGTTAAAAAACACCTGGGCAAAAATACAGAAACCGATAAGTTGCTCAAACATGCCTGCCGCACCCTGTTGAAGTCGGGCGACAGTGAGGTTATGGCACTTTTTGGTACCGCCCATTCTGAAGATCTTTTGCTCGATCATTTTATTCTTCACACCAACAAGGTGCATGTGGGAGGTGATTTACAATTTACTTTTCAAATCAGTAACAAAGGCAAGAAAGAGCTCAAAGGCCGTTTTGAATTTGCCATCTACTTCCTTTTGGGAAGAGGTCAATACTATCGGAAGGTATTTAAAATAACAGAACGACTGATTCCTGCCGGCTCAGAAACGGAGGTTAAAAAGACTTTTTCTTTCCGGCCCATATCTACCCGGCAATATCGGCCGGGGCTGCACAAGGTGGGCATCATCGTCAATGGCATGGAAATGCACGCGGCTGATTTCACCCTCCTGCCCTAAAATGATGGCTTGACCACCAGGCCCAGGTATTCACCACTTTCAGCATCCACAAAAAAATAAGAACCCGCTTCGAGTCCCCCGATATCAAACATCACTTGTTCATTTTGTTCTGTGCCTGATATAACCCTGAAGGCCTTGCCTGTAACATCATATACACGGATGCTTTTCACGGCCTTGCCCGGTTTTCGGATGGCTACCTGGTTGTGGCAGGGATTAGGATAGATCAAAATTGGGCTCTCTGCTTCTTCCATTTTGGTTTGTGTGGTCACCGTTTTGGCCTCCCAGGCTCCCAGGGTGGGCAGACTGAAAAATGTTTTGCCCGAAATGTCTGTTACAATCTCATTACCATAAGAGAGCCCTTTCGCAATGGCCGGACTGGTCGCTTCCAAGACGTAGAGTGAATCAGTCTGGATCAATGGGTCTGCCACCCAGTTATTGACCTTTGTACCCGGCAACTGGGGTCCTGACCAGGAAGGCTGGGTGGTTTTGTACCACATATTGTGTTGAAATGAAAAAGTTTCCGGTGCAGTATTGGGTCCAATGTTTACTTCTGTCGAAACCCGCTGGTCAACTACAATCAGGTTGTTAAAAAACTGATTGTTGCCGCAAGGTACAAACCGAGTAGGATCAACGGTTTCCTGAAGAATCCGTGCCACCCATTTGCCCGGAAACAGCAGTGTATTATTTGAGACCACTACCTCCGTACAACCCACATAGGCCACCGGGGCTTCCGAACCACTGATGACATTGGCAATAACCCGGATGCGAGCCGCTTCGAATTTGGCATCGATGGGCCTGAAAAAAGAAAGTCCGGTGCTGCCTCCCAGATTGAGTGCCCTTGCCCCACCATTGGTAAATACATTTCTGGTAATAATGAGATCGGCAGTTCCCCCCTTTGCCTGGATACTATTGCTGCCCAAATTGGAAAAATTACATTTTTCTATGACCCCAAAATGACAGCCTACCATGTCAATGCCGCTGCCTCCTGCAGCCCCATTTCTAAAGGTGCACCCGGTAATGACAAAAGAGTCAATTCCCGACATCTTCAAAAGATCATTATTTCCCGTAGCATTGATATTTTCAAACGTGCAATTGACCAGTCGCAGGTGGTGCGACGGTGTGCTGTAACTGCCCCCATCATCCATGTTCAATCCATTCCCGGTCTGCCCTGAAATCACAAACCCTTCTATGTGCAGGTAAGCAGCATCGGTAAACTGAATGGCATTGCTACCTCCCTGGATGCGCGTAGCACCTGGCTGTGCAGCCCGCAGGTAGATCCATTGGTTTTGATTTCCTTTCAGGTTTTCGATGTACATTCCTCCGTTTATTGAAGCATCGTAACACAAAATAGTATCACCCGCCAGCGCCTGTTGGGCAGCTGCTGTCACGGTAGCAAAGGTCTTGCCCACTCCCACCGGTAAAATGCGACTGTACAGGGACTGGCTTCCCATTAAAAGTACGGCGAAAAAAAATGTGTATATCCTATTTTTCATTCCTTAGTATTTTTGACAAAGTTACTAAAATTAACAAAGCGGCGGCCTGTCCCGTTGCGAAGCAAAGGGAAGCGCAAAGCGGCATGACCGATTGGTTGCGACTTTGGAGCAAATCGAATGCAAGATTTCACTCTATAATTTATGCTTCGGCAAGCTCAGCATCGTTCATTAACGCAAATTATAATTTTGCAAACTCACGAGGAACCGTGCAAAGCTTTGCACGGCAACGACCAAGTTTGTCCGAGATTGTTTCCATTTCTATTCGGTGTAGTTCATTAAAATAATTCTATCGCATAGCGCTCCGCGCTTTACACCCCGCGCTCCGCGCCACACGCTAAACGCTCCGCGCTATACGCTCCACGCTATACGCCAAACGCTCCGCAAAAACCTTGCGTGTCACCACCATTTATGACCCCCATCATAGAAATTGACCAGAAACCAGGATAAATTTATTGTGAAAACAGTTGATCATGATTCATGAAACATCCATAAAAACCATGAAAGTGAGTGAGGCCATGACCCACAACCCAATTGTTGTGAATCAGGATACTTCACTCACCGAAGTACAGACCATATTTGATACAGAGATGATCCATCACATACCCGTTATTGACGACTCCGGCTTTTTGATGGGCATCATTAGCAAGTCGGATCTCAACCTGCTGCTGGACTGGGGCACCCGGCTCAACCTTAGGTCGAGTCAGGTAAAGAATGAAAAATTGCTGAGCAGCAACAATGCCGATAGCATCTGTTCGCCCCATGTTATGGCTGTCCGTCCGGAGGATTCTTTGATGTATTGTTTTGAAATATTCAGAGAAAATTATTTTCGATCGCTGCCGGTGGTAGATGATGAAGGAAAAATTGTAGGCATCATCACACCGTACGATCTGATGGTTGCCGCTTTTACCAAATAAAACAAACTTATTGTTCACCTTTAATTTATTGTCATGAAAATTCTGGTTCCCTTTGATTTTTCCAAATCCGCTGAAAAGGCATTGGACTATGCCATTTGGCATCAACGCCAGTTTGGTGGCAGTATCGATGTTTTGCACGCCATCAGTGGCATCATTGCCACTCCTGAAATGCCTATGATCTTACCCGACGACATGGTCATCAATGGTGCCCGTGAAAGGCTGGAAGAAATCATCAAAATAAAAAGAACCGAAAATAAGCTGTCGGATGAAGCCATGCAATGTCAGGTTTTGGTTGGCACCCCCGCCTCCAGCATCTTGCTCAAAGAAAAATCAGAAAACTACGACCTCATCATAATGGGTACACACGACAAGGAAAGCCTGTTTGACCGCATCCTGGGTTCTGTTTCCAATACAGTGGTTAAGCTATCCAATTGTCCGGTACTGGCGGTGCACAGCACATCGAAGGCAGACATCAGAATGGAAAAAGTTTTATTTGTCATCGACGATGTCACACACATCAACACTGCTCTTGATCACTTTTTGGAATACAACAACAAAGTGAAAGCTAAAACCGACTTTGTTCACTTTTCAAAAGGGGATGATAACATTGATCAGCAGGCAGAAGAGATTTTGAAAAAATATTACACCATTAATGAACTCGGCTTTGCTTTTGAGTTAAAGAACATCTTTAGCAAAGATCCCATTGCAGACATCTCCCAACTTGCGGTTGAGGGTGGGTATGATATGATTGCCATGGTGAGAGACAACGAAGGCTTGTTTTTCAATTATTTCAGGCCATCCTTCTCCATTAAAGCAATTCACCATACTTTGGTACCCGCTTTGATATTCAAAGCCAAGGAAAGTTAAAACCATTGTATGAATCAGCAGACTACAAGTCAACCCGCCACCAAAAAGTTATTCAACCAGGACATCAACTTCCTGGATGGTCCCAGCAGCAGGGGCAGAGAACTGTCATTTGTATGGAAAGCCATGGTACAGTTTATCAAAGGATTTAGAACCCTTCACTTTGTAGGACCCTGTATTTCGGTTTTTGGTTCAGCCCGCACCGGCGAAGGACATCCGGTGTACCAAAAGTCGTATGAGGTTGGAAAAAAGATTGCCGGTCTGGGTTTTACTGTCATGACCGGAGGGGGGCCGGGTGTAATGGAGGCCGCCAACAGAGGCGCCTTTGAAAATGGAGGGCAATCGGTGGGCTGTACCATCAAATTGCCAAAAGAGCAGACCAACAACCCTTACATGCACCGGTCGGTAGATTTTTCCTACTTCTTTGTTCGCAAGGTCTTGCTGGTCAAATATTCTCACGCATTTGTGGTAATGCCGGGCGGATTTGGCACCATTGATGAGCTTTTTGAAACCCTGACATTAATCCAAACGGGCATCCTCCACAATTTCCCGGTGGTGGTCATCGGCAAAGATTATTACAGCGACCTGTGGATCTTCATCGAAAAGATGATCCAGGAAAAAACCATCAATCCTGCTGATCTCGACCTCTTATTGCTCACCGATGACATAGACGAAGGCATGGCATATATTGAACATTACATCAAAAACCATTATCAAATTAGGCCCAAACCAACGGCCTGGTGGATCCTGGGAGAAAGATCGTCAAAGACACAAACCAGGGTCTATTAATAAAAGACCTAACCATCATGAAAGTCACCAAAGAAACCCACTTATTGAGCTTACAGCTCGCTTTTAATGAAAAATTTCCCCATCTCAAAATATCCTTCTACAAAGGGAAACACGATAAAAATGAATTGTCGCCCATTGCTGAAGAGCTGTTTAGAGACTTTTCGGTCGGGGAGTTAAATCCTGACTTTACCGAAGCTGAGTTTATCTTTTATGAACACGAAACGGTCTCTGATTTTGAGGAAAAAATGGAAAAAACTTTCGGTTTACACGTTCAGGTGCTCCGAAAATCAGGGCAAACCTGGATCCAAACCTCGGTTACCGACGGGTGGACCCTGAAAAAGCAAGAAGAACACGGTCATTGACCAAAAGAGATGAAGCCACATAAAGAGGTCGACCGACAAATTAATACAATAATATATGTCGGTCGGCCAATTTTTATTTTAAAATTTTGGTGATTTTAAAATTTAATACAAATATTTTAAATCAACCTTTCTACCAAATTCTATTTTGGTTATAGAAATAACGTTTTGAGAAACGAGCAACAGACGCGGGTAAACCATATATTTGTGGCATTGTTTACCTAATAAAAACAGATGAATAAGACTACACTTTTGGCACTGATCATGATTGTGGCTGCTGGGGTCATTTTTATGAATGCTTCCAAAGATGTAAGCACCTATTCCAATTTCCGCGAAGCAGACAGCACCGGAGATCGGGTCAAGATTGTAGGGGTATTGAGCAAGAGCAAACCCATGGAATACCTGCCTGAAAAAAATCCAAACATTTTTAAATTTTACATGACCGACAACAAAGGGGAAGAAAAGCAGGTAGTACTTGCCAAGGCGAAACCCCAGGACTTTGAGCGATCAGAGCAGATTGTGGTTACGGGTACCATGAAAGACAATCAGTTTTATGCAGATGAGATTCTCATGAAATGCCCATCTAAGTACAAAGAAGAAGAAATTACCCTTCGCAAGGGTTCATAAATATGGATAAGATTCAATATGTAGGAGAAGCCCTTTGGATTGGCTATCTCTGCAAAGCCTTTATCATTGGCGGGTTTGTAGCTGCCCTGTTTTCTGCCGTGAGTTACACTTTCTCTTCTTTGGGAAACCCAACTCAGGCCCCCACATGGAAAAGACTGGGCAATGCAGGATTTGCTGTTCATGCCCTGTTGATCATTTCCCTGCTTGGGCTCATGTTTTATGCCATGGTGGAACAACACTACGAGTATTCCTACGTATTTGACCACGTCTCTGGCGATCTGCCCATGAAATACATCTTATCTGCCTTTTGGGAAGGGCAGGAAGGAAGTTTTTTGCTTTGGATGTTTTGGCATCTGGTGATAGGTGCGGTTATCATTTCCATCAACGATAAATTTAAGCTGGAGGTCATGGCCGTGATCATGGTGGCAGAGATCTGGCTCAATTCTATGTTGCTGGGCATCTATCTGCCTTTTGGTGAAGACCTGAAGATTGGTTCCAATCCGATGATGCTGATTCGTGAGATCACCTTAGCCCCCATCTTTAACAATGCCGATTACCTGAGTCTGATCCAGGGCCGTGGCCTGAACCCACTATTGCAAAACTATTGGATGACCATCCACCCACCTTTTATCTTTGCCGCCTTTGCCCTCAGCGTTGTACCATTTGGGTATGCGGTAGCTGCTCTAAGAAAAGGTGAATACCAAGACTGGCTGCGTCCGGTTTTACCCTGGGCTTTGTTTGGCACCGCCATTTTGGGCATAAGCCTCATCATGGGCTCACTTTGGGCTTATGAAGCCTTGTCGTTTGGCGGATATTGGGCCTGGGATCCGGTAGAAAATACCTCGCTGGTACCATGGATCATTTTAGTTGGTGGCATTCACGCCAACCTCATTGCCAAAGCCACTGGCAGGGCCATTCGGTCGACTCTTCTTTTTTATTTGGGAGGATTTTTGATGATTGTGTACTCTACCCTGCTCACCCGAAGTGGCATCCTGGGAGACACCTCCGCCCACGCCTTTACAGAGATGGGCCTCGAATGGCAGCTTACGTTTTTCTTGCTTAGCTTTCTTTTTTTAGGAATGGCCCTAATGATCTGGCGCTATAAAAACATCCCGGCACCGGCCAAAGAAGAATCCATTTATTCACGTGAATTTTGGATGTATGTAGGCACCCTGGTCTTGTTTTTTTCGGCCTTGCTCATCAATGCGTCGAGTTCGCTGCCCGTGTTAAATACCATCATTCGATATTTTGATCCTTCTTATATCGGCCGGGTCATCAAAGATCCGATTGCCCATTACAACAAATACCAGTTGTGGATTTCTATTTTTATTGGTCTGTTTTCCGCAATAACGGTTTGGCTAAAGTATAAAAATGGTGAGCAGGTCAAGGCGAAATGGATGGTGCCCATTGCCATTTACGCTGCCACTGCCCTGCTTCTTACCTGGCTAACCTCCCTATGGATACAGCTTCCAGAGTGGCATTACCTCTTGATGGGAGCAACAGCCTGGTTTACTGTGGTTGCCAATGGTCACTTTCTCTGGCATGCCTTCCTGCGCAATGCAAGGGCAATGGGAGCGGCTCTGGCCCATCTTGGTTTTGGCATCATGGCCGTTGGCATTTTAGCTTCAGGTCTCAATTTCAGTTACCTGAGCAATCCCTTTGTATTTAAAGGGCTCTTTGGAGGTGAAGGGGATGAAGAAAAATACATACAACTGATCAAAAACAAGCCCTTGCTAGTAAAAGATTACGTAGTAACCTATGAAGCCGACACCCTAATTGGAAAGGCCCGCCACTACGATATTTCGTTTAAACAGTTGGGTAAAGACAGCAGCCAGCGCGTGTTTATTGATTCCTTTGTGACCCGACCCAATGCAGTATATTCCAATGATTTTTCAAAGATTGCGGCTTTTAATCCCGATACGCGGCATTATGCGGGCAAGGATATCTTTACCTGCGTAGTCAGCCTTCCTGCCCAGGTAGCCGACGCGGAGCAGGCCAAACTTATGGAAGACAGTCTTAAATACGCTCCTTTTACGGCCTTGAAGGGAGACAGTATCCGAATAGGCAAAGAAGTTTTAGTGGTTGATGGTTTGCAATACCCTCCCAGGCATGAAGAATTTAAAAATCATGCCCTTGATGTGGGATTTGAAGTAGCATACCACATCATTGATGAAAATGGTAAAAAAGAAGAGGGTCAATGTGCCATTGGTCTTGAAGGAAGCTTAATGTACAAGTTTGCCGGTAAACACGAGAATCTGGGTTGGAGGGTCAGACCCTCTGAACAATTGCTGGATCAGTGGTTGAGCCCTGAAGACCAATTGGATTATAGTGTACTGAGCATAAAAAAAGGCCAGGAAATCAGCTGGCAGGGTTATACATTTAGCATTTCAGGATTTGATAAAAATGTTGACACCTCAAGGTACAAAGTAGAAAAGGGTGATATCTCCATCATGGGCTTGGTCGATGTTGTGAAGGAAGAAAAATCATGGCTCAGCAAACCCATCTTTGTTTTGCGCGGTAATGCGCCAATGAGTATAAAGGATTACCTCATTGAAGAGGGCTTGCACATTCGTTTATCCGCCATCGATCCGGCAACGGGTACCTTTGAACTCAAGGTAGCCAAAGACAAAAGAAACAATCCGGGCTTTCCGCTTGAAATAGCCACCAATGTTCCCCGAAGTGACTACATCGTACTCGAAGCCAAAATTTTTCCAGGCATCAATTTATATTGGATAGGTTCCATTTTGATGATGACAGGCTTATTAATGGCCTGGTGGTTTAAATACAAAGAAAACGAAGAATGGACATCTGCATCATAGGTTCGGGTAATATGGCCAGACAACTGCTTCCTGCTTTGCAAAGATCAGGCCTGGTAGTATCGGGTTTACATGGCAGAAACCATGAAACGGCGGCTGCCCTATCAGCCCAATACCAGGTGCCGCTCATTGCCCAATTAAAAGACATCAACAGCGCAGTAGCTATCCTTTGTGTGAGCGATGACGCCATTGCCGGCATGGCCGCTGAAATGGGCAATTTCAAAGGTTTGGTAATCCATACCAGTGGCAGTGTGCCTTCCACCATACTATCCGCGTTTACGAATTACGGGGTTTTGTATCCCGTACAAACCATGACCAAACAAGGCAGGGTAAATTTTGAAAAAGTTCCCCTTTGTATAACAGGCTCCGATGCATCCACCCTGGACACCCTCAGTACCATAGCAGGGCTTGTGAGTCAGCAGGTGTATACAATGGACGATGAACAGAGAAAAAAAGTACACCTTGCCGCTGTGATGACCAATAACTTCATCAACCACCTGGTAGTGGTAGCCAAAGATTACCTCATCGAAAATCAGTTGGATTACGAGATCATAGTGCCTCTTCTGCGCACTACCATGGAAAAACTCACCCAAGCTCCCTATAATTTTCAGCAAACGGGGCCGGCGGCTAGAAATGACGAAGGGGTTATCAACAGCCATTTGGAACTGCTAAAAAGCAAGCCCGAACTACACAAACTTTACGAATCAATTACAGAAAGCATTCAAGGCCATGCGCATCATTGACGAAATCAACCGCGGTGAATTAAAGGTCACCGTATTTAAAATGAACGATAGACTGAGTCTTAAATTTGAAAAAGACCTCAATGAAGTTATTTTTAAATTCAGAGACGGGAGTGGCATTGATATGGACAATTACAATACGTATCTTAACGACTCACTTTTGTTGAAAATGGAAGCCCTGCTTTACAGTGCCAACGTTCTCAAACACGATGCCCTCGAAAGGCTCAATCCCAAAGACGACGGTCTGCCCAAGATTCTATAGGCGCATAAGATCCATTAGTATACAATCAAAGGTACAAATACCGGCTGGACATTATGGCCACTTAATTGAACGATGTAATAACCTGGTGTGGCCTGGTCATGCATGCCTATCTGTATCGGGCTTTGATGACCTGCCAGTGATTGCCTATACACTACTTTGCCCGTACCATCTACGACCCGGAGGGCGTCAAATTTTTCAACTTGAGGCATCTCTATGGTAAACTGGCCTTTATTAGGATTGGGAAACAGTTGTACCTTCTCTGCCAAGACATCTTCGCGGGTAGAAATAGGTCCACTGATCAGTACACAATAATCTTCAGCCTCACCATATTCAGCAGGGCTTTCACACGCCATTGACTGCTCTCTGTAGGCCATGACAACCCTCATTCGGGTATGGCCAAGGGCGGCATCTGCCGGTACATAAATGGTGTCTACCAAGGGGTCTTTGCTGGCCTTCCTGGATTGTGTAAATCTTTCCAATTCATCAAAAGTACCATCCTGGTTCCAGTCTATGTAGGCTGTAAAAAATTCGCTATAGCCCGAGCCGGAAAATCCGGGAGTAAGAGTAATTTTAACCGAGTCTCCCTGGTTTAATTCGGGGATAAAAGCGCCCATGTGCTGACCATAGCCTTTATAGTCCTGACCTGACTCAAAAACTGCATCTTTAAAGGCAATGCTTTGAATCCATTCAGACTCGTTTTCCAATTTTGCAGGCAGACAATAGGACTCTGTGGTACAATTGCCGCAGGCTGTGGCAATATTATTAATTTCAGATGGCTGAGAAATGACGCCGAAATTTACACAGTTAGAGGTATATCTTACCCTGTATTGACTACAACTTGCCAATCCATTAATTTGACCGGCGGTATTAAATACGAGGCTGTCCCACTCACTACTACCTGCTTGCTGATATTCCAATATTACTTCTGTATCTGAGCTGGTACTGAAAATCAGACTTCCTTCCTGAATGGACACGGCTACATCTTCCGGGGCATAACAACATTTTCCGGATGTAAGGAAGCGGGTCGAGGACCAGGTCAGAGGCTGATCGGTGCATTGGTACCCTACCTGGTATTCGTATAAAGTGCATGGGGCCAATTCAGTTAAAACAACAGAATTGTTTTGGATGTCCTGTGCGGTAATCCAATTTTCATCATTGACCTTTCTATACCTCACCGATGGTTCTCCACCTGCTGCATTCCAATATACAACAGCGTTGGTGAGATCAGACAAACTATCTTTTATTACTACTGGTACAGCACAGCTGCCACATCTGTTGAGCATGGCCTGGGCTGCTTTGGTCAGGTTGAGTTTTCCGTTGGTGGTAGTCAAATCCTGCAAAGAAGCATTGGCGGTGGTAGAATTGAGGATAATGTCTCTAACATACAAAGCCGCAGCCTCGGGATCCTGTTTTGTAAGAGTAGCAAGATCGTTGCAAGGCACGGCGTACATCAACGCTACAGCGCCGGTAATATGGGGAGTAGCTCCCGATGTGCCACCAAAGCCTCCGTATCGATTGTTGGTGGATACGGTATAACTTTCGGCTCCATAAGCGCCGATGTCGATCGTTTTTTTGCCATATCCTGCCCCAATTACTTTGGTATCATTTTTATCCAGATTGGTCACTGCAATTAAAAAGTTGCTGGAGCAACCTGTAGGAAGATCTCCTTCTATATCTACATTCAGATTGGCGTTGGCGGTGGCACCCATTGATAAGATGCCTACCTTGCCGAGTGAGTCATACATGGCACACCACAGCGGCGCTTCCTCCGGATTGCCTCTGTCTATGCCCCAGCTTGAATTGGTAGCCACCACAAAGGCTCCTTCTGCCCCATTGCTCTCGTTGTATCTTTTTCTCATCTTGTAAGCATAGGCGTAAGAGGCCAATGCATTGGCTTCGGTAGCTGATCCATACCTGATGGGCATTAATTTTACATTCCAGTTGACCCCGGTAACTCCTTTGCGGTTGTTACCCCTGGCACCAATGATGCCAGCTACCGGAGTACCGTGACTGCCATCAGCTGCCACATCATTGTTATCTGCGCCTATATTCCATCCGTGTATATCATCAACATAACCATTGTTGTCATTATCAATACTATCTCCTGCAATTTCCAACCTGTTGTACCAGAGGTTATCAGCAATGTCTTCGTGGTCAATATCAAGCCCATCGTCAACCACAGCCACTACGATGGTATCTCCGTTGGGAGTGAGTCCGCCTGTAGTGATGTCCCAGGCCCCTTCTGCATTGATATCGGCACCGGCTACCCCACCACTGTTGGTACCTGTGTTTTTATACTGCCATTGTCTGTTGTATAGACTGTCATCTGGAACTGCCCTTAATTGCAGGGGTCGGTTTTGTGAAATTGTTATCACTGCATTGCCAGGAACAAGCTCTCTGTACATTCGTTCTGCCTTGGCACCTTCAGTGTCTGTTTGGATCAACCACAGGTTCATAGGTTCATCACAAAGCTGTTTGCATGTATAACTACCTCCCGGCAAACCGGCAAATCTTTCTGAAGAGTAAAGGGCCTTGCCTTTTTCCAACTGAACTATGTAAGACGAACCTTCTCTGTCTGTCTGTTGTGCAGATAAAGTCACCACCAGTAAAACAAAAAAGTGTACTAATCCCAACTGGGGAAGGTATTTTTTTAAGATCATAAACAGCATCAGTTTAATTCAATTTTATAGGGAAATTCGCCGGGATAGTTTTCGTAGAATCCATCCAGTGAGAGTTGGTCACTGGAAATTTTGATGGCTTCAAGAATGTCATTTACTGTCCTCACAATTTTGCCATTGGCCTTTGTAATGATGTAGCCGGGTTCAATTCTGGCATTGTCTACCCTTGAACTTCGGTAGACGGTTACCACCTTCACACCATGGCTCTTATTGCGTGATTTTTCATACGAATCCAGGTCTCTCAGCTCAAAGCCTAGATCCAGCAAGGCCTTATCTTTTCTGACGGCTACCAAATCAGTGGAATTCAACTGATTTCTGAGTGTGGCTGTAGTGCTTGCTTTTTTTCCGTTTCTGATATAATCAACGCTAACCTTGTCGCCCGGTCGATAGGTACCAATGGTTTCCATAAACTGAGGGAGGCTGGCGATTGATTTGCCATTGAGTCGGGTAATCACATCACCGCTCTGAAGTCCTGCATCATACGCAGCCCCATTTCTGGTTACAAGGGCAATGTAGACTCCGGCTACTTCGGGGATCTGCAACTTTCGAGCCCTCATGTCATCGATGTTTTCGATTTCTACACCCAGCCAGCCGCGCTGAACAAAGCCAAATTGTTTGATGTCATTGACCACCTTTTTAGCCAGATTGGCGGGTACCGCAAAAGAAAATCCTTCATAGTTGCCACTCATGGTCATGATGGCGGTATTGATGCCCACCAGTTCTCCTTTGGTATTGACCAATGCCCCTCCACTGTTGCCGGGATTGACAGCCGCATCTGTTTGGATAAAGGATTCGATACCTTGATTTTCCAATATATTGATATTTCTGCCTTTGGCGCTTACTATACCGGCAGTAACGGTTGATTGAAGCCTGAAGGGATTGCCTACGGCCATTACCCACTCACCTACCTGAAGGCTATCTGAATTGCCAAAGACCAGAAAACGCAAACCTTCTGCCTCAATTTTGATCAGGGCCAGATCTGTATTGGGGTCGTTGCCAATAACCTGGGCCTTAAACTCCCTGTTGTCATTGAGCATCACATCTACCTCGTCTGCATCTTTTACCACGTGGTGATTGGTAACTATGTATCCGTCAGGACTAATAATGACCCCACTCCCGGTCTCACTTGAAAGAGACTCGCCCATAAGGGCACCATCTTTGATGTTGATCAGTGATCTGATAAAAACGACAGCCTGTTGTGAACTTTTTGCCGCGTGAATAAAGTCAGTTGGAGCTGATGACCTGAAAAATCGGTCCATTTTACCTGAAAACAACAATTGATGTTCTGCTGCCTGAATGGCCTTTCTGGATTCTTCAATATAGACCTTTTGAATAGGATTGATAAGACCGGCATAGATGCCAACGCCCAACATTGCACTGGCTGTGCAAAGGGAGGCATAAAACAGGGTTTGTTTCCAAACAGGACTCAAATGCGAGGAGTTTAATGAATTGAAGAATAAATATAAAAGAATTGTTTAGTATAACTTCACATTTCTTGCAAGGGTTCCCCAAATTGTCGCCAACAAGAGGATCAGACAGAAGGCAAGCCGCAAATCATAGGCCCTGCTGAGGAAGCCAATGATTACCGGTCCTACCAAAAACCCAATCATGCCAAAAGAATTGAGTATGGCCAGGCCTTTACCATTGCCATACCCGGGAATTCTGGCCGCACTGCCATACAAGATAGGCGAGGAGAAAGAAACCCCATACCCCACCAACGCAAAGCCGACTATACTTATTACCGTTGTTGGAAAAAGAATGGACAGACCCAGGCCGAAAAATACCATGCCAGCGCCCATTAAGAGGACATTCCTGGCACCCAGCAGGGGTACCATGCCATCTCCCATTAACCGGCCCAGTGCCATACACATGGAATAAGCTGCCAGTCCCCAGCCGATAAAATAGGCATTGGTCTGTACTATTTCTTTCATGTATACAGCTGTCCAGTCTGCCATGGTGCCTTCCGTAAAATTACTGCAAACACTCAGCACCACCATCCAAAAAATTTCCTTGCCTATGCCAGGCGGTTTTTGTTCTTTGTCATCCTGGGTGGGCCCTTCACTTTTTTTGCGCTCTACCTGGGGAATGGAAAAAATTGCCTTTCTCGCCCAAAAGGCCAGTCCGACCCCCATTACAGCCAAAACCAACATGTGCATTCCCGGATCAAAGCCTTGTCCGTAAGACAAACTGGCAATGAGGCTGCCAGACATCAGCCCTACACTAAACAAGCCATGAGAGGTAGACATCGTATTGATGCCCTCATTTTGTTCAATCACCGAAGTACAGGTATTCATAGCCACATTGAGCACTGCAATGGCCATGCCGGTAAGACACAAGCCTGTAGAAACCAATGCCACTGAAGGTGAATTGACAGGCAATACATACACAACTGATACAGCTATCATGCCCCAGAAGGTAGTACTTTTCATGCCAAATTTTTTGATCACAAAAGCCGATACCGGGTTGAATAAGGTAGCCCCAATAGGGAAAAAAAGAAGCATCAACCCAAGATCGCCGTCATCCAGTTGGAATTTATCTTTGATATAAGGAATAAAAGTTGCCCAGGATCCAAACATAATGCCCAAGAGTAGAAAGGCAGAGCCAACGGCAACACTTTGTTTGTGCCTAATAAATATGCTAAGGTGTCTGAATAATTTCACGCCGTTTTATGATTCCATTTTACTTAGCGCATCTTATCCAACAAAGCACTTAGCTGAAGTGATTCTTCGTCATTGAGATTGTGTTGTATAAAATTCCTGAGCTCACTTTCCAGTTGAACCGTAAGATCATAACCAGATTGTGTAAGTGAGATGTGAACAAACCTTTTGTTGTCGGCACTTTGGCACCGCCTCAGATGCCCCATGGTAACCAGCTTGTCTACCAAACGAGTCAGGTCTCTTTTTTTATCCAGCATCACTTCAAGGATGTGACCCGGTGTTACTGCTTCAGGGTGTCTGCCTTTGACAATTTTTAAAATATTAAAATGCTGAGGTAACAAATCAAAAGGCTTTAATATGCTGCAGTGAAGGTCATGGAAGTAATAGTAGGTATAATACAGGTTGATGTAGGCCATTTGTTGTGGCGACTCAAATTTACTTTGTTTGATCAGTTCCTGAATAGTATTGCCCATCGCAGAGATATTGAGTGCAAAGTTAATAAATTACAGCCAATGCCCTGCAAACAGCCTAATATCTTATTATTGTAAACAACAATTTATTCTAACAAACCATGATTTTTCATCTCTGTAAGCAATAAAATATTGTCTACCTGTTCAATGCTGTGAATAAATTCCGGAATTTCGGAATACACTCCTCCTGACAACAAATTTTCCATGGCCAAAGATTCTTCCCGACTGACCATTTTATCGTGGCTTCCACGCATAATTAAAACAGGTATTGAGACAGATGCCATTTCCAGCTCCAGGGATTCATTGTTTTGACCTAAATGCTGCATCAGGTTTTTGGTGGCCAACAATACATTTTTCCACCCAATACCACTATGCAAAGCATCCAACTCATTGGCAAACTCCGGTAATTTTGCACTTATTTTTTCAGCATCCAACATAGAAACTTCTTTTTCAGCAATTTCAGGGCTCCACTGCCACTTGGTTCCATAGGTAATTATGCTGCCAATGAGATCGGGATACCTCGATGCACATAGGGTAGCTACAAAACCGCCCATTGAAAAACCAAAGATTTGCACAGGGGCCCTGTTAAGTGCGTTTAAATAGTCTTTTAAAAATTCTACCAAATAATCAACATCCAGCCGGTTATTGATTGTATCCCTGCCATGACCTGGAAAATCGGGTGTAAATACCTGGTAACTCTCACCGAGCAATGTTGCTAAAGGCAACATTTGGTGGTGGTCTCCAATGGCACCATGTAACAAAACAATTGATTTTTGCTTCTCCATACTTTTGAATCGATCCAAGTGAAAAATGCGTTTATCAAAACAAATGTAGAAGAAAAGGTGGAATGAAAAAACAAGATAGGCTATTTGATGTTTAGGACTCAAAACAATTAACACATGCAGCGCCCCTGGAACTTGCCCTCCTACCCTGTTTACAGCCTTAGCACCTACTGGGGCGATCGGGTAAATATGAACGTCTGCACCTATGTATCAGCGTTTTCGATGAAGCCCAAAATCATAGGAATCGCTTTGTATGAAAATACCAGGACCCTCGAAAATATGTTAAACACTGAAATGGCTATTTTACAATTGTTTCACCAGGATCAGTATCCTTTGGTAAGAATGCTGGGTAAAAAATCTGGCATGCATTGGGATAAGGATGCATGGCTGCGCAAAAAACAACGCATGACGCTTTGGCATGGCTATCCGGTGCTATCCCACTGCTCTGCGTATATGGAACTAGCAAAAAAAGAAAATTTTAAGACAGGAGACCATACCTTGTTTTTGTTTGAAGTGAAAAGATTTAAATCCTGTAACAGTGACTTATTGACCACTCAAATTTTAAGTGAGAAAAAAATTATCCGTATATGAAAACAGCTCCTGACATCGATCGAATCATTGAAATGGCCTGGGAGGATAGAACTCCGTTTGAAGCGATATCTGTTCAATTTGGCATGAGCGAAGCAGAAGTAATAAAGCTAATGCGACACCATTTAAAAAGATCTTCATTTGAACTGTGGAGAAAGCGGGTTCACAGTGGTATCTCTTCCAAACACCAGATGCGAAGACCAAGTGAAATGGACCGATTTAAGTGCTCAAGACAAAAATCCATAAGCCACAATGCCATAAGCAAAAGATGATGGATTTTCCTACTTCGTACGAAAAGATTGTAACAAGAATCAAAAATATCCAACCACAGGCTTATGCCCATACCCGAAACTATGTGGATGGGGCTGTGACCTATTTATCTCCCTACCTGTCAAGAGGAGTCATTTCAACCAGGATGATCTGGGAGGACCTCAAGGCCAGACAAATTCCTTTGCATGAAATGGAAAAATTGGTCCAGGAGCTGGCGTGGAGAGATTATTTTCAATGGGTAGCAAAGACCA
Organism: uncultured Bacteroidota bacterium; assembly: GCA_937872515.1. Taxonomy (GTDB): domain Bacteria; phylum Bacteroidota; class Bacteroidia; order Chitinophagales; family Saprospiraceae; genus JADKBO01. The sequence goes on along the minus strand of CALMSX010000117.1, from coordinate 116,803 downwards.
GGGAAATCAATGATGATATCAAACACACTCAACAGGGCATAAGGCATTACTGCATTCCTAACGCCATTTTGCAGGCCAGTACATGAATTAATGGCATTGACAGCGCCATACAGGATCTTTATGATACTGGATACATGCACAATCATTGCAGAATGTATGTAGCTTCTTTGTCGTGTAATATTGCCGGATCGCATTGGAAAAATCCGGCCCAGTGGATGTATTATCATTTATTGGATGGCGATTGGGCAAGTAACGCATGCAGCTGGCAATGGGTAGCAGGTAGCAACAGTTCAAAAAAATACTATGCCAACCAGCAAAACATCAACAAGTTTACCCATCTCTCTCAATTCGGCACCTACCTTGATAGGGACATGGACGAATTGGCTATGATGGCAATACCGGAACCGCTTCAAGCCACCACTATCTGGAAACCGGATACCCAACAAAAGGAAATTTCCCCTCTGGTATTGCAAAGGGATAAAGCCTTATGTATATATACCCATTACAACCTGGATCCTCTATGGAGAAAAGACATGGAAGCCAACAGGGTTTTACTGCTGGATACCCAACATTTTGAGCAATACCCAGTAGGTGACAAAGTAATTGAGTTTATCAAACAACTGGCTTCCAATATAGAAGGAATTCAAATATTTATTGGCAGTTTTGATGAGCTAATGGATTTATACAAAGGAAATGAAGTCTATTTTAAAGAACATCCCCTATTTGACCATTTTAAGGGGGTAAAAGAGGAGAGATCGTGGTTAACCCCTGAAATCAGTGGGTATTTTCCTTCCTTTTTTGCCTATTGGAAAAAGGTACAAAAAGCGCTTAGATCCGAAATATAACTTTACTACTTTGGGGAAAGGCTGAATTAACAACTTAATAACAGCAAGATCGCGAACCAAATTCTGACAGACTAATCGATTGATTTTCAATAAATAAGAATTCCAGCTCTCTTATTGATTTTGTTTAATACCAAATTGCCTCATAACAACAAGTTAAAATAACCGCTTTTGATGCCAGATAAATGGGAAGTGGTTTATTTTCGATCTGAAAACTTTTTTACGATGACAAAAATCTGCATTCATTTGAAGTTCGCTGTGAAAATGATGGTGGCATTGAGTATGGTCCTGGCATTAACAAAGCCACTGCTTTATGGACAAGGTACCAATGCCCTAAAGTGGAAACTCAATGAAGATGGCACTCGGTATTTCCAAATGACCTTTCTCAACCAGACCTGGATCCGGTATAACCAGCACAATACAGGCACTACAATTGAAAGTCAGGAAATGAAAGATGGCTTTGATCTGGGTTTGCGCAGAACCAGAATTCAGATGATGGGGCAGATAACAGATCGCACGTTTTTATATTTTCAATTTGGTCAAAATAATTTTAATGCACAGACCAATTTGAATGGCAATCGCAAAATTGCCGCTTTTTTTCATGATGCCGTTGGGGAATATCGAATAAGCGCTAAAAATGAATTAAAGCTGGGCGCAGGATTGACCATTGCCAATGGTTTGTCAAGATTTTCACAACCCAGCATTGGTTCTATCCTGACGATGGATGTGCCTGTTTTTGCCCAAACTACAGTAGACCAGACGGATAATTTTAGTCGCAAACTGAGTATATATGCACGCGGGCAAATTGGTAAATGGGATTATCGACTGGTACTAAGTGAGCCCTTCCCTATTCAATCCAATGGAGCAGCTGTACCCACCATTAGTAACTATGCTACCTTTTCTCCTATTGGACATCATTGGCAGCAACAAGCCTATCTCATCTATCAATTTTTCGACCATGAGGGACATCTTACTCCATACATGACAGGCACTTATTTAGGGCAGAAAAAAATTGTAAATATTGCCGCGGGGCTTATTCATCAGAAAAATGCAACCTACCGCAAAAATGAAGATGGAGAAACACAGTACCAAAACATGTTTCACTGGGCCATTGAAAGTTTTGTTGACCTGCCTCTTAACAAAGAGAAAGGAACAGCAATGAGTGCCTATGCTGGATTTTTCAACACCCAATATGGCGACAATTATTTGAGGTACAATGGCATTATGAACCCTGCCAGCGGAAGCAACCTCAGTGCCGACCAGGTGATATCCGGCCAGGGACCTGTTTATGGAAATGCCCTTCCAATGTTTGGCACAGGAAAAGTGGTTTATATCCAGGCTGGTTTCCTTCTACCTAAAATGAGTGGAGGTAGCCAATTATTACCCTATGCTGCTTGCACCTATGCCAATTTTGACAGGCTACAGGGTGAAAAAACGCTTGTTTTTGATGCCGGTGTCAACTACCTGATTCAAGGGCATCAATCCAAAGTAACCCTCAACTTTCAGAACAGACCTGAGTACGGATTAAACAATGGCGATGTTATTTCAACCGGCAGGAAAAGTAACCTGGTTTTACAATACCAGATCTTCCTATAGCCGCAACTTTTCCAATGAGTTTAAAACGATTGTGAGATAGCCTCAAAAATTTATATATTTATGAAAATATTGTGGACTCATGTTTTTCGTTATACCGAAAATACGGCTCACCTTGCATTTCAAAATAAGAGGGAGCCTTAAAAATAATTTGACACTCATTTTATCAGTGGCATTTTTTTTGCCCTGCTTCGGTCAGGTAGCCCCTATAGTGATAAAAGGAAGTCAGCAGAGTACTATACATAGATACAATCTGCCTTTCAATGGCTATGGACAAAAAACCATAGATGTTTGGCTGCCATCCAAATACCCGGAGGCTGGACCTTATGATGTTTTGTACATGCAGGATGGTCAAATGCTTTTTGACTCCACCAGTAATTGGAATCACCAGGAATGGCAGGCTGATGAAGTGGTTTCCCGACTGATGGCTGCTGACAGCATCCGGCCTGTTATCATTGTCGGAATCTGGAATGCCGGCACCCAAAGGCATTCAGAGTATTTTCCCTACAAGCCGCTTTTGAATTTAAGTGCTTCCTTCAGAGACTCTCTGCAGGCACAGATCGTAGGAGAAAATTATAAGTTAATTCAAACTCCCATTTACAGCGATTCTTACCTTGAATTTTTAGTAAAAACCCTTAAGCCATTTATTGATCGCAATTACAAAGTAAATCCGCAATCGGAGCATACCATCATAGGAGGATCGAGCATGGGAGGCCTCATCTCTCTTTACGCCCTATGCGAATATCCTGGTATCTTTGGCGCCGCCATCTGTATGTCTACCCATTGGCCCGGAAATTTTGTTCTTGACAACCCGGATATACCCAATGCAATGCTTGCCTACCTGAGAAAAAACCTTCCTACCGATGGAAAACACAAGTTGTATTTCGATCATGGAACAGAAGGTATAGATTCTTTTTATGCGGTTACCCAATGGAAGGTCGATGCACTTCTATTGACCAAAAATTTTGGAACAAACAATTATTTGTCCATATCATTCCAAGGGGCAAACCACACGGAAAGAGACTGGGCAAGGAGGCTTCACTACCCACTGAATTTTATTTTATCCAAACAACCCTAATTTATGTCTATTTCCTCTTTCAGGCACATGTTTCAACTGGCGGAAGGTGTCACCTATCTTAACCATGCCTACATGTCACCGCTTCCATATCAAGTTGAACAAGCCGGCATCGAAGGATTAAAGGTAAAAAAAGAGCCATGGAAAATCACGCCGGCTCATTTTTTTGAAGGTGCTTTGAGAGTGAGAAAAAAATTTGGACAGCTAATCAATGGTTTACCCGAAAGAGTTGCTATCATTCCATCTGCATCCTACGGATTGATGGCTGCCTGTAACAACATAGATCCACAAAAAGGAGATCACGGCATTGTGGTGGCAGAGGAGTTTCCCAGCGGCTACTATGCCCTGGAAGCCTGGTGTCAAAAAAATGAAAAAGACCTGATAACCGTTTCTGCGCCGCAGGATGTTGAAAATAGAGGCAGCTTGTGGAATGAGCGCATCCTCAATGCCATTAACCCAAAAACTGCTGCCATTGTACTATCATCGGTTCACTGGACGGATGGAACCAAATTTGATCTGGAAGCCATCAGCAAAAAATGCAAAGAATGTGAGGCTTTGTTGATCGTAGATGGATCTCAATCAATAGGCGCCATGCCATATGATCAGGAAATAATACACGCGGATGCTTTAATTTGTGCGGGCTATAAATGGTTAATGGGTCCTTATTCTTCAGGGCTGGCTTATTATGGGCCTGCCTTTGACGAAGGGCAGCCATTGGAAGTGTCTTGGTTAAACAAAGAAGGGGCCATCCATTTTCACCAGCTTACCTCGTATACGCCCCATTTTGATAGCGCAGCAGCCAGGTACAATGTGGGGGAATACAGCCATTTCATTCACATGCCCATGATAGAAGCAGCACTTGACCTCCTGCTGGAGTGGACACCTGCCCAAATCCAACAACACGGCATTCAGCTTTCTCACCATTTAGAATCTCTTTTAAATAAAACCGATTTTAAGATCGAAAAAATCTCACAGCGGGCAGGTCATATTGTGGGAATCAGGTTGCCCGAACAGGCAGATATTGATGGTGTTTTAATGGCATTGCGTGAGTCCAACATTTATGTTTCCAGAAGAGGCTCCTCACTTCGGGCATCATTTCATCTATACAATGACCTGGACGATGTAAATCGCCTGTGTAATGTGCTGAACGCACGTATTTAAGTCTGCTTAGGGATTTCTTGCGTCTTTGGTAGCTCTTAGAATAAGGCGGAGCGACTGGTCAAAGGTCAGATAATTCCAAAGCCAGTTGAAAAATACCAAAATTTTATTTCGTGTGCCAATCAGGGCCAGTAAATGAACAATCAGCCACAAAATCCAGGCAAAAAAACCGTGGAAGTGCCCCAGGCTAAAATCTACAACTGCCTGGTGTCTGCCGATGGTGGCCATTGATCCTTTGTCATTGTATTTAAAATCAAGCTGCTTCTTTCCCGATAATAGATTAGCCAAATTATTGGCTTGTTGCAGGGCTACCTGTGCCACCTGAGGATGTCCGTTGGGATGAGCTTCATCTACCATACAGGCTATGTCTCCTAAGGCATAAATGTGGTCATAGCCTATAACCTTATGACGTCCATCCACCTTGTATCGATTTCCCGGCATCATGGTGGCATTTTCCAGTCCTTTTAGCGTATTGCCCGTAATGCCTGCTGCCCAAATAACTTTGCGGGTGGTAATCACCCTTCCATCTGATAACGTGACTGCATTGTCCGAAACATCCGTGACCCTGCAGTTTTTGATGATGGTGACGCCCATATCGGTTAAAAACTTTTCCGCCGCAATGCCGGATTTTTCTGACATGCCGGGCAACAAACGACTGCCACTATGGATAAGATACACTTCTACTTCGCGATGGTCAAGTTCCAAATATTCTTTGGGCAAAATGTAGTGCTTGAGCTCAGCAAGGGCACCAGCCATTTCTACTCCGGTAGCCCCTCCACCCACAACTACTGTATCTATCAGGGATTGACGGGTGTCAAAGTCTCTGGTAATGAGGGCTGATTCAAAATCTCTCAGAATTTGATTGCGCAGGAACATGGCTTCACCCGTACTTTTTAAGCTGAAGGCAAATTTTTCGATATTGGGGTTGTTGTAAAAATTGGTCCTTGCACCAATGGCAATCACCAGCATGTCAAAATTACATCTTCCAATATTGGTTAAGAGGTATTTTTCTTCTGGAAAAACCTCAACCACCTCTGCCATCCGGATGTGAATGTCTTTTTTCTTTTGAAATATTTTGCGCAGCGGAAAACTGATGCTGCTGGGTTCCAGGCCACTCATGGCTACCTGGTAGAGTAAGGGTTGAAACTGGTGATAATTGTGCCTATCAAAGACAACAATCTGAAAACCTTTGTCAACCAATCGTTTAGCCAAGGTAAGTCCGGCAAATCCGGCACCAACAATGACCAGGCGTGGTTTTTCCGTTTCCGGAACATTTACAAAAGTTTGAACAGTCATGGATTTCTTTTTCTCAATACAAAGTTATACTTTTAACAGATGGAAAGTAGTAGTATTCATTAAAGAAATATTTAATATTTATTATTCGCAATACAAAGAAAATAACTTAAATTAAAGGATCAAAACATGCAATATACCGTTAAAGACCGCTTCCTGAGATATGTACAGGTTGACACCGAAGCTGACCCACTTAGCACCAGCTCACCCTCATCAGAAAAACAAAAAAGATTAACAGAAATCATCCTAAGTGAATTGGCAGAATTGGGCATTATAGCCCAAACCAATGATAGTGGTTATATCTATGCCAGCTTACCTTCAAATTGCGGAGCAGGCAAAGACAAGGTGTTTTTTTGCGCTCACCTGGATACAGCCCCTGATTGTTCGGGCAAAGATGTAAAGCCCATTGTTCACCCCGATTATCAGGGACAAGACCTCGTTTTGCCGGATGATAACACCCAGGTATTGACCACTACCAAATATCCAGCCCTAAAAAATAAAATCGGCCACGACATCATTACCGCCAGTGGCCTAACCCTTTTGGGAAGTGATGACAAAAGTGGTGTGGCCATTATTGTAGATGCATTTTACCAAATGATAAAAAATCCCAGCCTTCCACACGGTGAAGTTAAAATGCTGCTGACCACTGATGAAGAAATTGGCCGTGGCGTAGCCCATGTGGATTTGGCTTTATTGGATGCCGATTATGGCTATACTCTCGATGGTGGTGACCTGGGTAGCATTGAGTTTGAAAATTTTTCAGCCAACAAAGCCATTATTGAAATCAATGGCGTTAGCGCTCACCCAGGCTACGCAAAAGGAAAGATGGAAAATGCAATTAAAATTGCCTCTGAAATAGTGGCCCACTTTCCAAAAGATTCTCTGTGTCCTGAAGCAACAGATGGAATGCAGGGCTTTATCCACCCCAACTCCATTGAAGGAAAACTGGAGTCAGCCAAAATAGAACTTATACTCAGGGACTTTGTTACATCCAGATTGGACGAACAAAAAGACTACCTGGACAAAGTGTGTAAAAAAGTGTTGGAGTCATATCCCCATTCTACTTATCAGATCACGGTGACCGAACAATACCGCAACATGAAAGACATTCTGGATCAACACCCCAAGGTAATGGATCTGGCATTAAAGGCAGTAGAAAACATTGGAGTTACACCCAAATCAGGAGCCATAAGAGGAGGCACAGACGGGGCCGTGCTTTCGCACAAAGGTCTTCCATGTCCCAATCTATTTGCAGGTGAGCAAGCCATCCATTCCAAACATGAATGGGTTTCCGTTCAGGACATGCAAAAAGCGGTAGACATGATTCTTGAAATATGTAAACTGGCCGTTGCCTGATCGCGCTAAGAGATGGAGTTTATTCAGAGATACCATGATGCCATAGAGCAATATATTCAAACCAGCCTGCCCGCCGGGCCGCCTTTATCCCTTTATCAACCCATCCAATATTTGATGTCAATTGGGGGGAAACGCATCCGGCCCGCATTGACCTTGTTAGCTTGTGAAATGTACTCACAAAATCATCAACCTGCCTTGGCAGCGGCTTATGCCCTTGAGATTTTTCACAACTTTACACTGATGCACGATGATATCATGGATCAGGCTGCTGTCCGCAGAGGGCAAGCCACCGTTCACCAAAAATACGATGTCAATACAGCCATCCTGTCAGGGGACGTAATGCTGATCCATTGTTATCAGGTATTGAGTAGCTATGGACCAAAATCTACTGAAATCCTTCACTGTTTCAATCAAATGGCCGTTCAGCTTTGTGAAGGGCAGCGGATGGACATGGATTTTGAAACAACCGAGCAAGTAAGTATTAAGGATTATCTGACAATGATAGAATACAAGACCTCGGTTCTTTTGGCCTGTGCATTACAAACCGGTGCCATCATTGCCGATGCCGATGAAGGAGAGCAAAAACATTTGTACGCCTTTGGCATCAATTCCGGCATAGCTTTTCAGATCCAGGACGATCTGCTGGATGCTTTCGGAGATGCCGCCATGGTAGGTAAACAAGCTGGAGGAGACATTATCCAAGGCAAAAAAACCTACCTCTATCTCAAGGCCCTGGAGTTGGCCGATGCAAAACAAAAAGAATCTCTTTTAGGTTACTATCAGGCAGGGGCTATGGCAGATCCTCAGGAAAAAGTGGAAGCTGTTAAAAAAATATTTGTAGATACAGGAGCAAAAGAATATGCCTTACAAGTGAGAGATGCTTATAATGACCTGGCTAAATCGCATATAAAGGCTTTGACAGTGAATGACGATCATAAAAAACACTTGTATGTTTTAGCAGATTTTATGGCAGCCCGCAAAATGTAAAAACGTATATCGCTTAATAACAAAACTTCGTTCTAAACTAAAATTTCATGAGACCCATACTCGTTTTAAGTTTGCTGATTACCTCCCTTTCGGTCTTCGCTCAATTTGGAATCAGGGCGGGCTACGGGAGCACCTCTTTCAAAGATTGGGAAGGTTTTGCCTATCGAAGAATTGATGTGAACAAGGCCTCGTTTCTGAACTCAGGACTTAATGTAGGACTTGACTATTGGTTTAGGTTAAAAAAAAGGAGAATTGAGTTTATGCCGGAGTTGGGCTACACGCAGTTTGCATCGAGCTCAGTGGATGGATATAAATATTCCCTTTCTTCTTTTAATGCGTATTTTAATGTTCATGCTTATGTGCTCGATCTGGCGGAGGATTGCAATTGTCCCACTTTTTCTAAACAAGGCAACACCATTAAAAAGGGCTTTTTTCTTCATGCCGCTCCACTTTTCAGATATTACGTTCACAAAGCCGAAGGCAGTCAATCCATCAGTGGCAATACCACCGGAATCGGATTCAGAGCCGGGGCTGGCATCGACATAGGACTTAGTGATTTTTTCACACTTACCCCGATGGTTGCTTATGAAGCTACCGGCAAATCCAATTGGAAAGACCTGGCCACCCTCGATACCAATCCTGCCGAGCCTGATATTAAATCCTCGGGCAGTGGATTATATGGTTTGATGAGGCTAGGCTTTCGACTCAATTCCAACAATAGGAGGAGGCGATAATTGAATTATTAAACCTATTCATGTACAACTATAAGGCAAAAAATGTAAAAAATGACGACCTATTTACTTTTAATTTTAGGCTTTGTTTTATTAATAAAAGGAGCCGATTTTTTAGTTGACGGATCTGCCTCACTTGCCAAAAAATACAATATATCCAATATTGTTATTGGACTTACTATTGTTGCTTTTGGCACCTCTACACCAGAGTTGATTGTTAGTTTGATCGCAAGTATGAATGGTAATACGGAAATTGCGATTGGAAACGTAGTAGGGTCTAACATTGTGAATATTTTTTTTATCCTGGGAGTATCAGCAACAATTTACCCATTAGCGACCAAAAGTAATACCATTTGGAAAGAAATCCCTATGAGTCTGTTGGCTGCATTGCTTTTATGGGTAATGGCCAACGACCAATTAATAGATGGCGCCAATTCCTCTATGCTGTCGAGAATAGATGGCATTGTTTTTTTGGCCTTCTTTATTATTTTTATATACTATACAGTAGGCATTGCAAAGTCCGATACCGACGACAGTCCAGAAATTGAAATTCAGAATATTACTCCAGGTAAATCTTTTCTTTTCATTGTTTTAGGGCTTGCCGGTTTGATTATAGGCGGTAAATGGATTGTAGATGGGGCAGTGGCATTGGCAAAAAATTTAGGACTTAGTGAGTCTTTGATTGGATTGACCATCGTAGCAGTTGGCACATCGCTACCTGAATTGGCTGCATCAGCCGTAGCTGCCTACAAAAAACAAACTGACATTGCCATCGGAAACGTAGTAGGGTCTAACATATTTAATATATTTTTAATCCTTGGAATTAGTTCACTAATTAAACCACTTCCGTTTACCAGTGGATCAAACATTGATGTTATGGTTGCATGCCTGGCTAGTATTGTACTATTTGTTCTGTTATTTGTAGGAAAAAAACATATTATCCAAAAATGGCAGGGCCTGTTAATGATTCTTATCTATTTGGTTTATGTTGGCTATCTGGTCATGACAAAATAATCAGCCCGTTGGCCATGCCTGATCAGGAGATTAGTATCTTTTGTTGTCCATTAAATACTGGGTTACATATTGGTAGATTCCCTCTTCCAGAGAGGTATACGCTGCATCAGGAAATTGTGATCTCCATTTGTCCATCTTCGCTTCGGTAAAATACTGGTAGGTATCTCGTATGTCTACTGGTGTATCTATAAATTCAATATTGGGCTCCACTCCCATTGCCTTAAAGGTATTTATTGTCAGGTCGAGAAATGTCCGGGCCTGACCTGTACCTGCATTATAAATTCCGCTTACAAACCCTGACTTTTCCATAATTTGGATACACATAGATGCAATGTCATCTACAAAAATGAAATCTCTGCTTTGATGACCATCCGCTATCCCTGCTTTGTGAGATCTAAACAATTGCATCTTTCCATTGGCTGTGATTTTATTAAAACTGTGAAAGATCACAGAAGCCATCCTTCCTTTGTGGTATTCATTGGGGCCGTAGACATTAAAGAACTTTAATCCCGCCCATATGGGAGGTGTATCTTTCTGGAGTAAAACCCATTCATCAAAGTGTTGTTTGCTCCAGCCATACGGATTGAGCGGTTTAAGTTTGGGTATTTCAGCTTCCTTGTCTTCAAAGCCCAAAGTGCCATCTCCGTAAGTTGCTGCACTAGAAGCATAGACCAAGGGTATTTGATGGGCAGTACATATTTTCCACACCTCTTTGCTGTAATTCAGATTCAACTCATTAAATAAGGTTACATTGGTCTCTGCAGTATCTGTCCGGGCTCCGAGATGAAAAACAAAGGAGATATCTTTTGCACTATCTTTCAACCAATTCAAAAAAACATTCCTGTCAACTTGCTGCCTCCATATTTTATGCTCAAGATTGGATTGTTTTTCAGATCGGTTAAAATCATCAACCAACACCAACTCCTGACCCAGGCCCATTGCATTCAACCTTCCGGTCAGATAACTGCCAATAAAACCATATGCACCGGTTACTACAATCATTTGTCCTTATTTTTAACAACTTGTTTAATCTGCTTCAAAGCCCTCACCCCCTCTGCTGTGGTCAACAACCGAAACCCTTTGGAAAGATGGTAATTCACTACACGTGTATATTTTACCCAATGTTGATGAATATCTCTTGATGCCTTTATAAATGAAATGTTGGAATCATAAATGTGAAGCGGCTCTGATTTTCCACCGTTAACTTCTATGATCTTAAAATCTCCCTCTTTCAATTTCTCAATGCTATGCGCTTTCACATCCAGTCTGCAAAAATCGATGCCTTTTATTTGATCCATGCAGGATAAGATTCCTTCCAACAGCTGGTTATCGATTTCACCCTGAAGGGAGTGGAAGCTGGCGCCCTGAGCGTAATTGCCAATGTTATGAATGCATTTAAGCTGACCCTTTTCCATTTTTACGTCACTGTAATATTTTTTCCACCTATTTTTTTGCAGGTAGGGATGTGGATGACGATCAATGAGCTGGTGCAGTGTTGATACGCCATCTCCTATTACCTGAGGATATTTTTTTTCGATAAAAGAGGAAATTCCTTTTTCCTTATTACCTATCCTGTAGAACAAAACTGCAAATTCACGGGGTAGATCAATATACTCCTGGATGATAAACTCTGACCTGGGCGACTTCTGGAGATAATTTTCTGCTTCCTGCAAATGATGACAAACCTCCACTGCTATTCCTTTTAATCCAATATTGGGTTTGATCACAATAGGAAAGGAAAATTCCATACCCCTAACAAAATCTAAGGCAGCTTCCCTACTGTCAAGGAAACGGGTGGGAGGCAAAAATGCGGTTGGCAACAAGGGATAGATTTCGGACTTTTTTTCATTTAACATGCCTGCATGTGAAATGCCCGGATTGGCCGCCGCATACCATGTAAAACTGCGATACCAGGCAGACAAAAGCCAATAATAGATAACAGACTGCCTGTAAAACAACAAGGACTTCCAGTATCCCTGGTCAGTCCATTTCATTTTCTGCCCATTTCTTTATAGTAAATCAAATACCACTCACCCTCCATTTTGGTAAATCGTCGGGTCATGGTAAACTGACCTGTACCATCAGCAATATCTTCTGTAACTATATCATTAAATGACAGAAAGCTACGAGAAAAGGTTCCACCCATGTCATCATAAGGCTTATGCATAAGCCAATCTTTTTTTTGCCATTTAAAATTGGGGTCAGGGGTAGATCCATCCTCTTTTTTTGCCTGTTGGCCCTCCAGAGGAAACAAAATATGGGCAATTTGATAGGCCGTATCTTGATGAAATTTTTCATAAAATACTTCAAAATCAGCCGGCAAGCTGCTCGCTTCAACAGGCTGTTCATCCTTTTTATTACGACCACATGAAATCACCAAAATGATCATCATCCAAATCCAAATTTGATTCTTACCTCTCATTATTTTCTATCTTATAGATTTCTTTTGCAATATAAACCAAAATGCTATCCGCAAAACTCAAAAATTCCATTTTGTATTGCGCACTCACATCTGCTTTCCGGACCTCACCCAAACAAAAATCATCTTTTTCTGTGATGGGTTGAATAAATAGTTGAGATTTAAAATCCACCCTTCCCTTACCATACGCCTTAAAAAGACACTCCTTAGCCCCCCAATATATGTGCCAATACTTCATCATTTCATTTTGGGGAAGGTGTTCAATTTCAAAGGGTGATAAAAATTTGGGCACTATGCGCTCTATTTTAGGCTGGATTACCTGGATGTCGATGCCTGTTGCATGATCTGCAATTATAGCAGCTGTATAGTTGCCTGAATGACTCAAGGAGATGTGGTGCGCATTACCTTCGAGATAAGGCTTGCCACTTTGGTCTTTCAGGGTGATCAGCCGTTCGTCCCGGCCGGTCAAATAGTGCAATAGGTAACGCGATGCCAGCCACTCTGATTTTTTTCTTGCCTGTAGTTTGGCAATTTCTTCTTTTTCTGTTTCGTGCAATTGGATGCCCTGTTTAAAAAAATCATCACCTTCTGTCGCCAGCCAAACCCCTAATCGGGTACCTGGATCAAGGATTTTTTCAAAAACCAACGGCATAAATTTGCTTTTATATTTTCGGCCAAGATACAAAAACTAGCCATAAAGCGCTGCTCTTTGTACCTTTACCCCTAGAGGAATTCCAATTTTCTCTATATGTCATGAATGACCTCATATTTAAACACAAAACCACCCTCAACGGACACTTAGGAGCTGTTTTCGGCATGTGCGAAGGCCCTGGCCGAGGATTTTTTTCGGTAGGTGGTGATGGATTTGTGGTGTTTTGGCCCAATGAAATGCATGAAAATGGAGAACTCATTGCCAGATCAGATAAGGCTCTGTATTGTTGTCACTATCTACCCATTCAAAATCTATTGGTCTGCGGTGGATTGGAAGGTGTCTTGTATTCAATCGACCTGCAACAAAATAAAATAATTTCATCGGTAAAAACCGGAGTTTCACCCATATATAGCATCATTGGCACAACTACCCACATTATAACTGCACATGGCGATGGCAATTTGTTCTTTTGGCAACACGATACTTTTTTGATAAAAAATAAGCTTCAACTAAGCAGTCAGGCCATTAGAACGCTACTACCTGACGGTGATTTTTTTTATGCCGGAGCCAGCGATGGTTTTATCTATCTGGTCAACACTGAATTACAAACTTTGCATCATTTTTTTCTGGCCCACGAAATGAGTGTTTTTACCCTGGCTAAAAGTGACCATTTTCTGTATTCTGGAGGCAGAGATGCCCAGTTGAAAATTTGGGATACACAGCAGAATGATCAATGCCTAACATCCATCAATGCGCACATGGGAACCATCAACAGTCTCTGTTTTACCGATGACTGGTTGGTATCGGCTGGCAGAGACAAGACCATGCGAATCTGGAACAAAGATGGACGGCTGGCTGAAAGTAAAAACACATTTGCCAAAGGTCACTTTCATTCGGTCAACAAGGTCATTTCTCTTCCCCATACAAGGGAGCTGGTAAGCGGTTCTGATGACAAAACCATCATCATTTGGGAGCCGGTATCTCCGTCTTAAGCCGTCTGGCAATAAGCCTTCCATAGTTGAGGTTTTTATGGCTAGCTCTGTGTTCCAATTTAAGAATTTCATAGCCCATCTGCATGAGGTGATCGGCCAAATCAAGGGCAGTATAGCCGGTCTGTTTCAAATCATGAAACTCCATCGAAATCACTTCTATTTTTTCATAGATGGCTTTAGGCAATTTATATAAAACCTCATACTCAGCGCCTTCACAATCCAGTTTTAAAAAATCCACCCTTTCCACTTGAAAGTCGGCCATCAGGGTCGCCAGTTGGATACCCTGAACCACTGTAAATTCATTTTTATTGGCCGTATCAACTACAAGGCTATGATTCTCTGATTCACTTGTAAACAATTTAATTTTTTCGTCTGATGTATGGATGGCCGCATGGACAACATGCACCCCGCTTACCTGATTTTGGTGCAAGTTTTTTTTCAATACACTGCTGTTGTTACCATTGGGTTCTACCGCTATAATGGTGGAGCCTTGCAATACATTGTTAAAAGCAAACAGTGAAAAATAACCTTTGTGCGCCCCAACATCCAAAATGGTTACTTTTTTGTAAAAAGGAAAATAATCAGCATAACTCCGCTGTATAAAAACCTCTTCAAGCGTAAACAGACTTTCCAAATTGCCTTCAGCATCCAACTTGAGTCCGTTGACTTGGGCAATTTTTGCAAGCTTTTGTTTCTGGCGAATCCGGCGGATCGGTTGTAGAATCAATGAAATCAAGGAGGAAGCTTTTATCATCAATTTCATCAAAGGGATTTGTGCCATTCCAAACAAAGCCACGCATCCTTTTGTTCTTTTTTATCCAATACAAATCCTGCGTTATTAAAAGCTTCCGTGATGACATCATAATCAGTTTCAAGAATCCCCGACAAAAGTAAAATCCCTCCGGGTCTTGAAAAGGAAGACAATCGTTGTGCAGAGGCCAACAATACATTTCTATTGATGTTGGCAAGTATAATATCAAAAAGTTGATCCTCAACTACCTCTAATCCACCTTCCATTGCCCTGATATTGCCAATATGGTTAACCTGTGCATTCTCGAGGGTGTTGAGATAACTTTCGTTTTCGATATCATTGGCAAACACAGACAAGGCTCCTCTCATTGAAGCAAAAATGGCCAGAATACCCGTACCACAACCAAAATCAAAAACCTTCTGATCTTTAAATTCTATGTCGGCCATCAACTTGATCATCATATAGGTAGTCTGGTGATGACCGGTTCCAAACGCCATCTTGGGTTGTATGACAATTTCATAGGGGTAATCAGGATCTGCTTCGTGGAAATTGGCCCGTACCCTACAAACATTTGTTACCTCCACCGGAGAAAAATTAGATTCCCACACTTCATTCCAATTCCTGGCTTCCATATTGCTCCATTGCCCCTGGAATCCGGAGTCTGCAAGCAGGAACTCCACTTCTGATTTTATTTCAGCATTATAAAGTTGAGAAGGTAGATAACCAATTATATTTTCATCATTTTCTTCAAATGCCTCAAAGCCCAATTCAGATAGCCGGGCCATGACAATGTCATTTCCACCAGGTATATCCAACAAAACATAAGAACTAGCCATTTTACTTTTTTTTGTGGTGGTGAAGGGTAGACGGGGCTACCCCAAAATCTGCTGGTAACCTTTGATCATGTGCCGATTCAAATCCAATTTTAATAAGTGCCAAATGATGGATGGCATGATCATAAGCATACATCATTTCTCTTTCAATGCTGGATTTGATCATGGTCGGTTTATCTTCATATCCAATTGAAGCACTTACCAATACCTCATTCTCTTTGTTTAGTGCCTCTAATTTAGCATGCCAAAGCTCAAACTGCCGGAGGGCAAGGTCCGGAGAATTTTCAATGGCTTCATCTCTGTCTCTGCGATTATAATCAATTATACCATCGGCTGCCCCTTCAACCACAGCCTTGTAGAAGTCATGGATGTGTCTGATGTGTTTGCCAATCGTAGCACCATTTAATACCTCCAGGGCCTGGTTGTACATGCCCGGCTTGAGACCTGAGATCATGGTCTTGAGCTGGCCCAAAATAGCCGAAAGTCCGATCGGGTGAAATTCGTTATTCATACCTATGCTTGTTTTTGGGCCGCCCTCAACGTATTGAGCATCAGAGCCGTAACCGTCATTGGTCCTACTCCTCCCGGTACCGGACTCAAATGACTGCATTTTTCTTTTAAGCCTTCAAAGTCCACATCTCCTGTAAGGCTGTATCCCGATTTTTTATTTTTGTCTTCTACTCTGTTGATGCCTACATCAATGACCACCGCCCCTTCTTTGACCATATCCGCCTTTACAAAATGAGGAATGCCAATGGCTGCTATAATGATGTCTGCCCGACGAAGTTCTTCAGCCAGGTGGGTAGTTTTACTATGTACCAGGGTAACGGTGCAATTGCCAGGATATCCCTTGCGAGCCATCAGAATACTCATGGGGCCTCCCACAATGTTGCTCCTGCCTAATACCACACAGTATTTTCCTTCTGTTGGTATTTGGTATCTGCGCAGCATTTCCAAAATACCATAAGGTGTTGCCGGCAAGAATGCATCCATACCCTGTGCCATCTTGCCAAAATTCATGGGATGAAAGCCATCTACATCCTTTTCAGGATCGATGGCCAGATTTATTTTTTGTTCATCAATATGACGGGGCAGGGGCAACTGAACAATATAACCATCAATTTCGCCATTGGCATTCAACTTTTGTACTTCCTCCAGGAGGGCTCCTTCTGAGGTATCTCCTGGCAAGGCAATAAGTGTAGAGCCATAACCCACATCTTCACAAAACTTGATTTTGGTCGAAACATAAGCCTTGGAAGCTGGATTGTCACCTACCAAAATAGCGGCTAGGTGGGGTGGTCTTTGTCCCTTATCCACCATGGCATCCACTTCTTTTTTAATTTCCAGCTTTACCTCTTCCGCCAGCTTTTTTCCATCCAAAAGGACCATTTTTCTACTTTTTTAGAGTGCAAAGTTACCAAAATAATATCACAGGGTGCTCACTTCCATTGCTAATAAAGCTCAGCCGTTCTTTGAATGCTGATCAATGAATTACAACCATATTAAGGGTAAAACAAACCAGGAAAAAATCATGATCAAACCTATGGCTATGATATTCATAACAAAGCCTGTTAACACCATGTCTTTAAAACGAATGTGCCCACTGGCAAAAACAATGGCATTGGGTGGTGTAGCCATAGGCATCATTCCTGCACAGCTGGCTGCAAGGGTCATCGGAATGCCTAGCATTATTGGGTTAAGTGCCAAACTATCCGCCATCGCAGAAACTAGGGGAGCAAAAACAATGACCTGGGCAATATTGCTCATAAATTCTCCTATAAACAATGAAAAAACAATCACCAGAAATACAAGAAGTAAGGTGTTGTTGCCAAAACCGGCCAGCCAGCCTCCCACTTTTTGAATCATACCCGTGCTTTCCAGGGCATCGGCCAGCGCTATTCCTCCACCAAAAAGGAGAAGAATACCCCACGCCATCCTCGATGTATCCTGCCAATCCAGCAAGGCATGACCTTTCTTCTCTGATGGAACGATAAAAAGCACAATAGCTGCTACAACGGCTATTATGGTGTCATCCAATTTGACATAAGATTGGAGATCATTGATCACAGCTCGAAATATCCAAAGCAAAGCGGTGAAAACAAATACCAGTAATACCCTACCTTCAGATTTTCCTAAAGGGCCCAAATTCGCTTTTTCAGCTGCCACATATGCTGCGGCATCTGCAGAATGTTGAATGTGACTGGGAAACAGCCATTTGACCATGACCCAGTAAAGTCCAATCAGCAGCAATACTGAAATGGGAGCACACAATATAAACCACTTAAAAAAATCAAGCTCTACTCCATACTTTTCCAAAAAAAATCCGGCATAAGCCACATTTGGGGGTGTACCAATTATGGTAGCAATGCCTCCAAAATTGGAAGCATAAGCGATGGACAACATCAGGGTCAATGCCAGGTTTTTAGTGTTACCTGAATCGGACTTATGCTCCATTACACTGATCACAGACATGGCTATGGGATACATCATCATGGTGGTTGCTGTATTGCTTAGCCACATGCTCAGAAAGCCTGTTGCCAGGATAAAGCCCAATACAATCTTGTTTCCGCTGGTGCCTGTAGCCTGTATTATGCTCAAGGCGATCCTCTTGTGCAAATTCCATTTTTCTATGGCCAGGCCAAGCATAAAACCTCCAAAAAACAAGTAGATGGCGGGATTGGCATATGAGGCTGCCACATCATCCGTTTTTGCAATCTTTAAAATCGGAAAGGCAACCAGTGGCACCAGGGCCACAACTGGCATGGGCAGGGCTTCACTCACCCACCAAATGACCATGAGCACACCAATGGAAATAGCACCGCGGGCCGCCGGATCCAGGAGCCCTTCTGTTAAAAAATAAGTCAATAGTGCAGCGATAATGCCTCCGAAAAGATACCCGAACGACGACTTCCAAAAATTCATGTTAGCCAAGGTAATAAATTTATATGTATCCTTGTATCACTTTTTGATGTTGTTCAATCAGGTTTCACCTTTTAACAATTTGTGGATGTTTGGAAAAATGAACTTTCCCCTTTTTAACCCCGATCGTTTTCAGGGCCGGGGTAAGAAACAAAACTATTTTGAAGGCTGGTATTTTAAAATAGTAAATGCACCTGGCAATGCTGCTTTTGCTGTAATTCCGGGGATCGCAATCGATAAGCAAGGCAATGGTCATGCATTTATTCAAATTCTGGATGGAAAAGCCCGGGTTGCCTTCTACCATAAATTTGACTTAAACCAATTTTCAGCAAGCAAAGACCGGTTTGCCATCCAAATCGGAAATAATTTTTTCTCCGAAGACTCCATGATTTTGGATGGCCTCGAACTCAGTGGGGAACTCCAATTTACCAACAAGGTGAAATGGCCCAGTCATTGGTACTCTCCGGGTATCATGGGACCTTTTTCTTTTGTACCCTTTATGGAATGTTATCACGGCATCGTAAGCATGGGCCACATTTTACAGGGTTCCTTAAAATATAACGGAGTCCACATCGATTTTGATAAGGGTAAAGGCTATACTGAAAAAGATTGGGGCCGTTCTTTTCCCTCGGCCTATGTTTGGATGCAAAGTAACCATTTCGAGAATCAGGAGGGCATGAGATTTAAGCTTTCTGTGGCCCGCATTCCATGGGTCACGGGAGAGTTTACCGGCTTTATTGCCGGACTCTATGACGGTCAGAAGCTCATTCGATTCACCACCTACAATAGGTGTAGTCTTCGCTATCTGAGTTTCAAGGATAAAGAAGTATGGGTTGGCATTGATCATCCTTCTTACCTGCTGCGGGTAAGGGCAATGAAAGATTCAGGCACCTTACTGGCGAGTCCCATTCATGGCTTTATGTCTGGCAGAATAGAAGAAAGTATGACATCATCCATTACCGTTGAACTTTATAATCGCAGCAACCAATTGTTACTGCAAACTACAGGTATTCATGCAGGTTTGGAAATAGCAGGTAAAACCGAACTTATCATTAAAGATCAATCCTGAGGATAAGCCATCTACTTTATTCCCAAATTGACAAGATTATAAGATGCCGCAAAAGGCTTTTGCAGCTGCCTATTCCACTTCGGCAAGCCACCTTTTTAACGTAGCCTGGATGTGTGACTTTTCGTCTGCGGAAAGATTTTTAATCCTTGCCATTCCATGATCCTTACCTGGTAAAAAATACCAAAGGGCATCTCTTCCTGCTTTGGGTCTAACAGCAGTGGCTGACCAGGTATCTGAATTGCCGTTGATATAAATAAATCGGTCACCACGGTTGTCTACCCATTGAGACACTGCTTGCGTAAACTCCGGGGTAAAACTAATGGGCATTTTTCCTGGCATAAATATGGCACTAGGGTTTTTAGAGGTAGGCAGCGCCTTCATCCACTTTTTAAACTTGGTGACATCATAGCCATAATAACCCATTTGAGTGCCTGCCTGATAATAGTGCGAAGCAAATTTATCGATGTCCTGATCAGAGAAAAAACCGGGGTCTGATACTTTTAAAAAATGACTAAAGAGGGAATCCATACTCACCTTTTCATCCGGAAGTTCATTGCAGGAAGAACCCCACTGCCAAAAAGAAAAAGAATATTCCAACACTGCATATTCAAATGCCTCTTCCATAGAAAGATAGGTAAAACTTTTTTCGGCACCTTTTGAAAACCACTTCAATTTTTGAAGGCATTCTTCTCTGTTTTGTAACAGTCTTTTCTGTACTTTAAAAATTTTATTCCTGCACTCATCACTGCCTACAGTATCTAAAAAGGTATAGATTCGACGGTCTTCCAATTCTGTATTTAAGGGCGCAACGTAAGGAACAGAAGCATCGACATCATTGGGGTAAAAATACCTGTAAAATAAAGTTGTTTGACCTCCTTTGCTGATGCCGGTGCTGATCCAGTCTTTGGCATATAGGCTGCGCAAAAGTTGATTGACCTTATGCAAGTCAGCAGTGGCCTGCTCAAGGGTAAGATAGGTGTAATTCAGACTGTCAGGCATGCTCTTACCAAAATACCGGTGCTCCACCTGAACCTGATTGCCAGCCATCAAGTCAGTCAATTCGTAGATCCTGTGCGCTGGTCGGTCGTAGCCCTCTGTAATCATCACCGTTGGTGCTTCAAAACTGCGGTGAGCGAGGTATACTTTTTGGTGAAATGATTTGCCCTCTGGATTTTTATGGTCAAGTGGTTGCCTGACCATCAATTCATAAGCAGCCTCATAACCCTTGGGAGTTTCCAGTTTTTTGAAACTAACATCGGGCAACTCAAATAAAAGACTTTCAAGCTTATTGGACTGTGCTCCAAGCCAGGTGGATATCATCAGCATCAAAAAGCTCAAAAAACATTTACCAATCCTAACCATGTTCTTATTTTTTTGAAGCTGAATGCTCTTCATTCATAGCAGCAATCGCTGCTTTTGTTATATCCAGTTCATCTTTTCCAAACAATACGCCCCCTGCTGATCCTTTAATCAATACATAGTCGTATCCCTTTTCAGCTGCTACTTTGGCCAGATAATTATCGATGTTGCTCTTTAGTTTTGCCTGAAGGTCATTCAAACTTTTATCAAGGGCCAGGGCCGCTTCGTCTCTTTGTTTCATCAAAGACTGCTCTTCTGTTGCCAGGTTATTTTGCTGGGCAGCAAATTTCTGCTCAAGTGCCTTCAATTCAACCGGTGGAATATTTTGTGCTTTTTGTTGGGTTTCATAGACATCTCTCTGAAACTTGGCCAAACGTTTTTGAAATGCTTCAATTTTTGACGCTATGCTTTTTTCTGCAGTTGAACTTTGGGTCTCTAATGATTTTTTCTGCTCCTGGTACAAGTCATAACCTTCCAGCAATGAATCAATATTTACATACACTATCTTAACACCACCAACCGGAGTCACTTCGCCTGCGGTGGGAAGGGCTGCTGCTTTTTCTTCTTTTTTACATGAAACAATGGTTGTCAATCCCATTAAAACAAGGGCTACTAAAGGTAAAATTTTCATTATTCAATTAAATTTATTGGACCACAAATATACTCTTAATGGCCCAATATTCGCTAAAGCACAGGCCCAAGCCTCCGATTTATCTCATCAACAAGTCCAAATCCTCTACCTTACTGTCTCATAGTTGTTTATTATAAATATTTTATATATTAAAGTTTAATCTAACATATAAAACTCAGGGTCTATTTTGTTAAGTTTTGAAACTACTCCTACCTATGAATTTGATACAAATTCCTTCAAATAACTTATTTTTGGACATCACTAACCAAATTCATCATTCATTTCTTATGGACCAAATCCAGGTTTTTGTCACAGGTGGCACTTTCGACAAAGAATATAATTTTATCACCGGTGAACTCTATTTCAAAGACACCCACCTACCCTCCATGTTTGACAGGGGGCGTTGTACCCTGGACATCGATGTAAAAACCCTGATGATGGTGGATAGTTTGGAAATGACGGATGCTGACCGCGAAATTATCGCTTATACATGCAGAAATGCCAAAGCCGATAAAATCATCATTACACATGGTACTGATACCATGGTAAAAACCGCAAAATTCCTGGCGGAAGATCAAATGAATAAGACCATTGTAATCACGGGTGCTATGATCCCTTATGCCTTTGGTACTTCTTCGGATGGATTTTTTAACCTGGGTAGTGCCTTGGCCTTTGTTCAGGTGCTAAGCCCGGGTGTGTATATTGTTATGAACGGAAAATTTTATCATTGGAACAAAGTTCGAAAAAACAGAGATACAGGTTATTTTGAAAGTCTTGAATAACACATTTTCCCTTATTTCCCTTTCCTACCCAATCATACTATAATGTGGGTAGGCATTGCTATATCATTGTTTTTTATTTATGTTGCCATCAGCATTGGTGTTTATTTTTTCCAGGACTTCATTTTTTTTAAGCCCGAGAAATTACCCAAAGACTTTGCTTTCAATTATGAAAATCTCAATTTTGATGAATACATCCTTGACCTTCAAGAGGGCGTTAGTGTAAGCGGAATTCACTTCAAAGTAGAAAGGCCCAAAGGGCTTGTTTTTTACCTGAAAGGCAATTCCAGAAGCATCAAGGGATGGGGGAAATTTGCCGTTGATTTTAACCGCAACGGCTACGATGTTTTGATGGTTGACTATCGGGGCTTTGGCAAGAGTACAGGGAAGAGAACCCACAGCGCACTCAAAGAAGATCTACAGCAGGTATACAACCTGATCAAAGACAAAGTTCCGGAAAAATACATCATCCTTTACGGCAGGTCACTGGGTTCAGGATTTGCTGCTAAACTGGCATCGGTCAACAATCCCGGCCTGCTCATTTTGGATGCTCCTTATTACAGCCTGAGCCATGTTGCCAAAAGATACCTTCCTTTTATGCCCATTGCCTGGGCAATTCGTTTTCCTATTCCAACCTATAAATGGCTGAAATATGTAAAATGTCCCATTCACATTATCCACGGAACCTCAGACAAACTCATCCCTTTTCAATCCAGCATCAAACTGGGCAACATCAATCCTTCCTCTTCCAGATTACATCCCATCATTGGAGGGGGACACAATAACCTGCACAACTTCCCTATTTACCACAAGGTTTTGGATGAAATCCTGCAGAAAGAGTATCGAACCAGTTTTGATATTACGAAATCGAGTTTAAATTTTAAAAGAAAATCGAGATGACAATGAAAAGGAAATGGGCCCCAATCCTGGCTGCCTTCTTTTTTTGTGTCTTGCTTTTTCTCCACTTCGATGGCTATGAAGTTTTTATATTTCAGGATGGCACACTGCCCAAAAACTACACCTTTCAACTCAACCATGATTTTGAGGAAATTACCTTAAAAGCCAATGATGGCGCCAGCATCAGCTGCTTGCTGCTAAAAACAAAAAATCCTCCAAAAGGCATCATCCTTTATTTCCATGGCAATCGCAATAATCTTAGCCGCTGGGCCAACGAATGCGCCTATCTTACCAACTATGACTACCAGGTGTTAGTGATGGATTATCGCGGATATGGAAAAAGCACCGGTCTCAGAAATGAAGCTAATTTTTATGCAGATGCTTATCTTGCCTACCAACGGTGTAAAAAATCTTTCCCTTCCGAAAAAATAATCGCCTATGGCAGGTCTTTGGGATCAGGTCCGGCATGCTGGCTCGCTGCCAACGCCGAATTGCAGGCCCTTGTATTGGAAACACCCTATACCCGATTTACCGATCTGGTAGAACAAAAGGCACTGGGCCTTCCCATGAGATGGTTTTTAGATTATCAATTTGAGAACCTTAGCCAACTCAAAAATATTACCGAACCCGTGCTGATTATCCACGGTACCGATGATAAGCTCATCCCCATCAGTCATGCCCAAAC
Source organism: uncultured Bacteroidota bacterium (assembly GCA_937872515.1). Lineage (GTDB taxonomy): Bacteria > Bacteroidota > Bacteroidia > Chitinophagales > Saprospiraceae > JADKBO01. The sequence goes on along the minus strand of CALMSX010000117.1, from coordinate 92,768 downwards.
CTTATCAAAAGCATGCCAGCATCCCAATTCTACTTTTCTCATAGTACAGGGAGGAGGTCACAACAATTTACCAACTTATCAAACCTATAAAGAAGGTCTTGATCAATTTTTGAAGATGACCAACCGGAATCTATCCCAGTGAAACACCAATCAAACTGCCAATGCCATAAGTAACTGCTGCTGCTGCCAGACCAAAAATTACCTGCCTGAATCCAGAATACCAAACATTTTTACCTGTAAACAAGGTGATGGCTGCGCCAATAATAAATAAACCGATGGCACTTACCACTGCACTGATCCAGATGGCTTGGAAACCGGAAGTGAAAAAATAAGGCAATAAGGGTAAAATAGCACCAAAACCAAAAAGTACAAAAGAGGTTACGGCCGCTTCCATGGCAGACCCCTGCAAGTCTTCTGCATTGATGCCCAACTCTTCTTTGACAAGGATTTGGTGGGCTACATTTTTATCCTGCATGGCCTGCTCTGCCATTTTTTCTGCTTCCATTTTTTCTACTCCCTTTGAAACATAAATCAAAGTAAGCTCTCTTTTTTCTCCCTCCGGATTGTGTTCGAGCTCCTCCATTTCAAGGTCCATCTGGTTTTCATACAGCTCTTGTGAGCTCTTGACTGAGATCCACTCACCCAAGGCCATGGAGAGTGCCCCTGCCAGTAAACCTGCCATACCCGCCAGCAATACTTCCTTTTGGCCGGCTGCTGCACCTGCTACTCCCATAATCAAACTAAAGTTGGATACCAATCCATCGTTGCCACCCAGCACGGCCGCCCGTAAAGCATTACCGCCAACCGACTTGTGTCTTTGCTCAAAGCGCGTTATGGTTGATCCCTGGGTATTGGTACTGCCCGATAAAATATTTTTCAATATGGAAACGTGTGCGGTATCTGAAAGGGAGGGCTGCGTTCCTGTGGCAACTCGCAAAGATTGAATTGACCCGGCTAACCTTTTTTCAGTGTCCATCAACACACCCAAAATGTAATCATTACCAAATATACTGCCTATCCACTTAAGAGTCTTTGCCCGCCCTGAAGGTGGGGGTAGTTCCGGAGGCAAGCCAGCTTTTTTGAGAAAGGCCTGGGCATGGCCTTTCTCAATCTCACTCATTTCTCTGAATATAGATGCAATTGTCTCTTCCTTTTCTGCATCTGCTAATATTCCGTACAAATAGGAAGCATCCACCTCGGTTTGAATTTGTTCCTTTTTCATGTTTAAGCTTTTATTTTCTTAAAATTAACTTTGAATCTCCACATTTCCTATTCTGCCACATTTTTTAAGGCCATCAGTAAAGTATAGCTGCCATCTACCACCACTTCTTTTCCTTTCAAATCAACTGTATTCTGCACCTGGACCCAGTCATTGTTGCGAACTCCCGCTGAAATTTCTACCATTGTAAATTTCAGCTCTCCTTCTCTTAAGAATACAAATTCTTTGCCTTCAAAGTGAACCAGGCTTTTTTCTGGTAAACAGGAAGCCATACCGGTTTGCAAGGTTAGTTTGCCTGTTACAAATTGCCCTTCTATCAGGCCAAGCCCTCCCTTTACCTTACATACTACTTCTACATTGCCCTGGCCATTAACTGATTTACCCAATTGCGTAACCACAGCAGGATATTGTTTGCCAACTGTGCCCGGCGAAGTGACAATTACCGTTTGTCCGGTCTTTAGACCTGCCAGATCTTTTTCAAAGGCATTGAGCGATACCATTACTTCATTGACAGCAACTAGGGTCAGCAATTCGTCCTGAGGACTCACATAGTCACCAAGATTGCTATTTACAGTCTGTACATAGCCATTGACCGGAGAATGGAGTTGGATGGTTGAACTCAGCTTTTCAGATGATAACACGGAGGGATCAATGTGGATCAACTTTAGCTTTTGTCGCAATGCCGCTACTTCAATCTTTTGCCTTTGGTAGTTGTTTTTGGCTTCAAGATTTGATTTTTCACTGGTGGCCTTGGTAGTCAACAACTGTTTTTGCCTATTCCACTCTCCTTCTGCCATTTCAAGCGCTGATAAAGCCTGTAAGTAGTCCTGTTGGATTTGCAGATAAGCCAGATCTTCAACCACGGCAATTACCTGACCTTTTCTAACGGACATACCCTGGATCCAAGGAAGTGACTTTATGTAACCCGACATCGGTACATGCACTGAAATCTTTTCGCTGGCCGGGGTAAACACCTTGCCGTTTAAGTTGATTTCTACCGGGAGCATTTTTTCTTGCAATTGGGTGAAACTGAGTTTTGCATTGTCCAATTGCGCCTTGGTCAATGTGATTTCTTCTGCCCTCACCGGTTCCTTCTTCACCTCCTGGCTGACTGGCTGACTCTTCTCTTTACACGCAATAAAAGTGAGCACAATGCACAAAAGAGCCACTTTAAAAAATATATATCTGAATTTCATTCTTTCTAGTTTAATCAATTTACAAAATAATAATCAAGACCTGCTTCATCAAGTTGTTTTTTCAAAGAAACATAGTCCAACATAAGAGAATATGCCTGTCCTGTCATATAGGCATATTTCATAAAATCAATTTCTCCGTTCTCTAGTTTATTGCGGGCTATGTCCAGCAGTTGTGATGCCAGGGGCAGCGATTCTTTTTCAAAGTCAACATATTGCTGCTGAATGGTATTCCACTTTTCTTTCTGAATCGCTATCATCGTTTTTAGGCGGACTTCATTCATTGTTTTTTCAGCCTCGGCTCTTTGTATTGTCATCCTGTTTATTTCATCCAGCTTTTTACCCTGTCTTCCAAAAACGGGCAAGCCAATTCCCACCTGCAAACTCGTAAAGCGGGATGCAGCATCATATTTTTTATCATCCGCTCCCGTACCTCTAAATGAAGTATTAGACAGTGCCAACGTCCACATTGGATTGAGTTGGGCCTTTTTCCAGGATGCTTCCATCTGTGCTAATTTCATGCCATCATCCAGTCTTTTTAACAAAGGATGAGCCTTTTCCACAACTTCTTCGTTAACCGATGACCATTGTTGCTCCGCCATGGAATGAATATCCGGAATGCCCTCGCCTCCCGTCCACAATCTAAACATGGATATTAATCCCTTCAGCTCTGTCAGGCTTTCCATCTTTAGTTTTTTAACATGGGTAAGCTGGGCTCTTGCCTCCATCACCTCAATGCCATCGGTTTCACCGGCCGACAAACGTTCTCGGGCTCTGTCTAATGCCAGTGAATACAAACTGTCTTGCTTGCTGTAAATCTCTGATACTTCTACATAGTAATTATACTGCAGATAAAGGGAGGAGAGAAACCGTTTAATCTCCCATTCTCCAATTTGTTTTTCAGATTTGGCAAGTTGAAGTCTTCCAGCCTGCAAATTTTTAAAAGCTTGATGATATCCTGAAAAATACCCGGATTGCGAGAAGGTGATTTTGGTATCTACCAATGCACTGTTGATCTGCCCCCCTTCCACCAAGGTGTTCAAAAAAGGATAGGACACTCCCATCTTACTTTCTGCCTCTGCCAATTGAATCACTGCACCATAAAATCCAGCAACCTTACTGGTATTGATGGCTAGTTTATAGGCCTCCTCCAATGCGACAGGACTTTGTGCTGCAGCAAATTCAATCACCATCAAATTCAAAAGCAGGCAGGTTGTATATAAATAATTTCTGATCTTCATGGTTTAAGAATTATAGTATTTAAGTTCGGTTTCATCTTCCTTTTCTTTGGTCACTTTTTCAAACAGAAGATATAATGATGGCAAGACGATCAAGGTGAGAAAGGTGGCAACCAAAAGGCCGCCTATTACAACTGTGGCCAATGGCCTTTGTACTTCCGCTCCTGCCCCGTTGCTGAGTGCCATTGGCAGAAAGCCAAGCGAAGCCACGGTTGCGGTCATCAATACGGGCCTTAGTCTCACCTTGGTACCCATGATTACAATCCGTCTCAAATCGGTCCAGCCCTCCTGTCGCAATCGGTTAAACTCAGAAATGAGCACAATGCCATTGAGTACCGCAACTCCAAATAGGGCTATGAATCCAATTCCGGCACTAATGGAAAATGGCATGCCTCTAAGAGCCAGGAATAAGATTCCTCCCATGGCCGATAAGGGTATGGAAGAAAAAATGAGCAAGCCCTGGCGGATCGATTTAAAAGCAAAAAACAACAAAACAAAGATCATGATCAGTGAAACCGGAACCGCCACCGCCAAACGAGCCTTGGCCCTGTTGAGATTTTCGAATGCTCCCCCATATGTAACATAGTAGCCGGGGGGCAAATCAAGCGATTTTTCAACTTTTTGTTTCAATTCACCGACCAGACTCTGCACGTCTCTGCCCCTTACATTAAAGCCAACTACAATCCTCCTTTTTGCATCTTCACGTTGAATTTGGTTGGGTCCGTTGATGATTTTGACATCGGCCAAATAAGAAAGGGGCACATTGCCTCCTCCTGATACCGGCACCAAAAGTGACCTCACATGGTCGAGATTTTGTCGCTGGTCATTGTGCAACCTTACTACCAATGAAAATCTTTTTTCTCCTTCATACACCAAACCCGCCTGTCTACCGGCAAAAGCCATATTGACCAACTGATTCACTTCTCCAACGGTCAGTCCATAACGGGCCAGATTTTCTCTTTGATAGTCAATGATAATTTGGGGCACCCCTGTTACGGTTTCTACATACAGGTTTTGAGCTCCTTCTACGTTGCCCGCTAATGACCCCAAACGATTGGCGTAAAAAGATAAGGTGTCCAAATCTTCACCAAATATTTTGCACACCACGTCCTGTCGGGCACCGGTCATCAATTCATTGAATCGCATCTGCACCGGATACTGGAAACCTGCAGTTATCCCGGGAACATCTTGCAATGCAGTCCCCATCTTTTCTGCCAATTCATCAAATGTTTTGGCCGAGGTCCACTCCTTTTTGTCCTTTAGTATGACCATCATATCGCTGGCTTCCATGGGCATTGGATCCGTGGGCACTTCTCCACTGCCTATCTTGGTTACCACTTTTTCTACTTCAGGAAACTTTTTTAATAAGATGCCAGCTGCTGCCTGTGTTCCATCAATGGTTGTTTGGAGTGAGCTGCCCGTTAATACCCGGGTATCAACAGCAAAATCGCCTTCTTCCAGAGCAGGTATAAATTCTCCACCCAGTCTCGTCAGTACCACCAGTGAAACCAAAAACATGGCAAAAGCCGACATTACCACCAACTTAGGCATTTTGATAAAATACTCCAGGGTGCGCTGAAATACAATTTCTATTCGTGTCATCACCTTGTCTGAAAGAGTTGGTTGGTGGTTTATTTTTTTACTCAATGCCCACGCGCTCATCATCGGCACATAGGTCAGGGATAAAATAAAGGCCCCTACAAGCGCAAAGGTTACAGTTTGTGCCATTGGCTTAAACATCTTGCCTTCTATTCCTTCCAACGCAAAAATGGGGAGGTAGACAATCAAAATAATGACCTGACCAAATACGGCGCTGTTCATCATTTTTCCTGCTGCCGACTTCACTTCAGTATCCATCTGATGGGGTGTGAGCCGATTTACATCCTTGTAGTGCTTGCTATGGGTAAGTTGGTGCATAACAGCCTCCACAATGATAACCGCACCATCAACGATCAATCCAAAGTCAAGAGCTCCAAGACTCATCAGATTGCCGCTTACCCCAAACAAGTTCATCATGGTAATGGCAAACAACATGGCCAGAGGAATCACAGAGGCCACCACCAATCCTGCTCTCAGGTTGCCTAAAAACATAACCAAAACAAAAATTACGATCAAGGCTCCTTCCAGCAAGTTGGTCTCCACTGTTTTTATGGCGTTGCTCACCATCTTGGTTCTATCCAGAAAGGCTTCGATCTCAACTCCCTCCGGCAATGATTTTCTGATTTCTTCGATCCTTGTTTTTACATTGTTAATCACCTCACTGCTATTGGCACCCTTTAGCATCATTACAACTCCGCCGGCTACTTCGCCCTGGTCATTGTAACAAACAGCCCCATATCGCGTAGCATGGGAAATGGATACCTCAGCAACATCTTTTAAAAACAAGGGAATGCCCACTCTACGGCTTAGGGGTATCATTTCTACCTCTCTGCTGTTTTTCAGCAAGCCCTCACTTCGGATAAACAAAACAGCTGAGTTTTGCTCTAAATAGGAACCTCCAGTGTTTTGGTTGTTTTCCTGAACCGCTTTGTACACATCATCCATGGTAAGTCCGTGGGCTGCCAGCTTTTCCGGATGGAGGGCTACCTCAAATTGTTTGAGTTTACCCCCAAAACTGGATACTTCGGCCACTCCCTTAACGCCCAGCAACTGCCTTCTCACGATCCAATCCTGGATGGTTCGTAAGGCGGTTGCATCATATTTATGCTCATAGCCCTGCTTCGGTCTGACTACATATTGGTATATTTCCCCAAGTCCTGTAGATACCGGACCCAAGGCAGGCGGATCTACATCTGATGGAATTTCACGTTGGATTTGCATCAGGCGCTCTGATACTTGTTGCCGCGCCCAATAGACATCTACATCATCATTAAAAACCATGGTGACCAGAGAAAGTCCAGATCTTGAAAAACTTCTGATTTCACTAAGGCCATTGATGTTGTTATTGGCCTGTTCAATTGGAAAGGTGATGAGTCTTTCGATATCCACAGCCCCATAAGCCGGAGCAGAGGTAATCACCAATACCTGATTGTTGGTGATATCGGGAACCGCATCTATAGGGAGTTTACCGGCCTGATATATTCCAATGGAGACCAGGGCAAAGGTAAATAACCCGATGATGAGTTTATTTCGAATTGAAAAATTTATAATCGCATTTAGCATAATTTCCTTTTATGTAATGTTATTGAAGCCATACAGATGTAAACCACGTGTAAAGTATTTCAAAAAAATAAAACGCAGGGTCACTCAGACCGTTGGTCTAAATTAACCTATTTACATTTAAAAAAAGAATTATGACAATCTTGGCGGCTGCCAAATGCGGGATAGGAAGGACGATGGTAAATCAGGGGTAATATTCCTGATCTTTTCTTTTCCAATTTTGCCGGGCATTAGGGTCATTTCCATCAACGGCAAACTGTAGATATCACCCAAAACAAAACAAACATTGGATGGAACCGATTTAAAGGGAAGCTGCATGTCCTGATGATAGTCTTCATCTATAACAATGCCCTGATCGTAATGCATTTTGAAAAATTCGGCTAAACTCATTTGTGGATCTTCCTCTAAATGAGTGACCAAATGATGTACAAGCAAAGGCAATTTCAGGAATTCACCCATAGGGGTGGCTGCCAGTAAAAACATGCACAGCATTGATTTTGCTATCGTTTGCCTCATTTTGCAAAGATAAGTTAATCTACATCATTCCTGGAAGTAGTTAACAAAACATTATGTTTACTTCGCTTCTAAGATCGTTGAATGGCCTTTTTTGCGGCAGCTACAATATTTTCTTTGCCCAAGCCATATTTAATCAGAAGTGCTTCCGGCTCCCCGCTCTCTCCAAAGCTGTCATTGACAGCTACATACTCCATAGGAGAGGGATGCATCCTGCACAATAATTGGGCTATGCTGTCACCAAGTCCGCCGTGTCTCTGGTGTTCTTCACAACTTACCAGACACCCTGTTTTGGAAACGCTGTCCAATATTATTTCTTCGTCAAGTGGTTTGATGGTATGAATATTGATCAGCTCTACACTGATGCCTTCTGACTCGAGTTCTTTTGCAGCCTCCATGGCGGTGTATACCAGGTGCCCTGTTGCAACAATCGTTACATCGCTACCACTTTTCATCAAGATTCCTTTTCCGATGACAAACTCGTTTTCGGGCATAAAGATGGGCCAGGAAGGCCTGCCAAATCTGAGATAAACCGGACCATAATGCTCCGCAATGGCCATGGTAGCGGCCTTGGTCTGATTGTAATCGCAAGGATTGATCACGGTCATACCTGGCAGCATTTTCATCAGGCCCAGGTCTTCCAGAATCTGGTGGGTAGCGCCATCTTCACCCAATGTCAAACCTGCATGGGATGCGCAAATTTTTACATTTTTATGCGAATAGGCAATACTCTGCCTGATCTGATCATACACCCTTCCGGTCGAAAAATTAGCAAAGGTACCCGTAAAGGGGATTTTACCTGCCGTAGCCAAACCAGCAGCGATGCCCATCATGTTGGCTTCTGCAATTCCGGTTTGGAAAAATCGATCGGGATAAGTATCAGCAAACTTATTCATTTTAAGAGACCCCAATAGATCCGCAGTCAGCGCAACTACCTGGTCATTGTTTTGGCCCACTTCAAACAATCCATCACCGAATCCGTCGCGTGTTGCCTTTTTTCCTTTTACCTCAAAATTATTAAACATATATTTCCGTCTTGTCAAATCAATAATCGCCCAATGTTTCCGGTAACTGAGCCAGTGCACTTGCCAACTGTTCATCATTTGGGGCAACTCCGTGCCATTTATGGGAACCTACCATAAAATCAACAGGATATCCCATCTCTGTGGCCATAAGGATAACCACAGGCTTGTCTTTGCCGGTTTGGGACTTCGCCTGTTGGAGGCCAGCCACAACTTTTTGCATGTCATTGCCCTGCATGTGAATTACCTCCCAGCCAAAAGCTGAAAACTTGGCTTCCAATGATCCCAAAGACAATACTTTATCAGTATCGCCATCGATCTGCCTGCCATTGACATCAACCGTGACAATCAAATTGTCAACCTTGTTATGGGCAGCAAACATCAATGCTTCCCACACTTGTCCTTCCTGCAATTCTCCATCACCCGTCAGTACAAAGATATTTTTTGGATCGCCGTCCATCTTTTTGGCAAGGGCCATTCCAATGGCTACGGAAATACCCTGTCCAAGCGAACCCGACGCTACTCTGATACCTGGTAGCCCTTCATGGGTGGTGGGGTGTCCCTGCAAGCGGGTATTCAGCTGCCTGAAGGTCTTCAATTCATCAATCGGAAAGTACCCTGCCCTGGCTAGTACACTGTACCAAACAGGTGAAATATGGCCGTTGGAAAGGAAAAACACATCTTCGTTTTTGCCCTTCATCTGAAAAGCCGGATCGTGATCCATTACCTCAAAATACAAGGCGGTCAAAAAATCTGCACAGCCCAACGATCCGCCAGGGTGCCCACTCTGACAGGCATGAACCTGCCTCACGATATCTCTTCTCACCTGACTGGCGATTGATTGTAATTCTGCTATCCTATCCATAAAAATAAAATAAAAGTAAACGAAGTAATTGGCAAAAAACGATGTGATTTTGGAACAACGATTCCGGTAGCAAAGGTAAGGCTTTGCATCCGTAAATCAGAAATAAAAAAGGCAAACCATTGTTGCGGTTTGCCTTTTTTCTCACAATCCTGAAGTCAGGATTATTTTCCTTTTTTGTTTACAAGGGTAGAGAAAGCGGTTCCTGCTTTGAACTTAACCACGTTTTTAGCAGCAATTTTGATGGTCTTACCAGTAAGTGGGTTTCTTCCCTCTCTGGCAGCTCTTTTAGATACTGAAAATGTACCGAAACCAACAAATTGTGCTTTGTCTCCTTTTTTCAAGGTTTTTTGGATAGTGTCAAATACAGTATTAACTGCATCTCCGGCTTGTCCTTTAGTGATGCCAGCTGCAGCTGCTACTGCATCGATCATTTCGCCTTTGTTCATTGTGATATGGTTTATTAAATTAAGTAATGTTGAATAACGCTGCAAATGTATATTACATCTTATTCTTATACAATAATAAATGATGAAAATATTTCAAACCACCTGAAAAATATGGCATTTTAGCCCACTATTGGTCTTCAGTTATATATTTATAAAATTATAAAATGTATGTAAATCAAGATTTTATGCCCGTTTTCACAAATTTGTATAATTTTGAAAAAAAATTGCGTCTCATGCGTCAAAAACTCCCTGTTTACTTGCTTTTCAGCCTTTTTTTGGCGCTCCTTCCCTGTATTCAGGGCTGCAAAACCGGCGAAGGTTGCGGATTGGAAGAGAAATATGGGGCTCCCGTTGACAAAAATGGTGAATTAAGCGGCAAAAGAGGAAAATCAAATCTCTTCTCCAAAAAACAACAGAAAAGGATGAAAAAAGGGAAGTAAACCCTCATTTTTCGACTCCTACCTACTTATTTAGGCGTTGGATATGGAATTTATCTCCCCTTTTTCTTAGTAATAAGGCAGCCTATCAACTCTTTGGTGACATCTCATTTGAAATGGAATTACTTATATTAACTTATATTATAATAGGTATGTACCTGTTTATCTGTATTTAAATTAATATTTTCGGCGCTACTGTGCAATATTACCATGAAACGTTTTTGCTCTATTCAATGACGAAAGATGAGCTTGGGTCTCTTTTTTTGCCTTGTATTTATTCCTGTGCCAAAAGTCCCTGATTGCTCAAGTCTTTGTAATTTTACACAATGAGTAACAATCATCTCAACAACCCCACCCATTCAGGTAGAAAGGTGATACCCGACATACCTGATTATACTTTTCCCGAAGGTATCCATACCAAAGACATTCTCTTTGACAAGGTAAAGTGGTCTCCTTATACTGCGGCCGGCATGGCTCCCTACCTGAGGGGGCCTTATGCTTCGATGTACAAAATACGCCCTTGGACCATCAGGCAATACGCTGGCTTTTCAACGGCTGCCGAAAGCAATAATTTTTACCAGAAAAACCTGGCTGCGGGTCAAAAAGGATTGTCAGTTGCTTTTGACCTGCCTACCCACAGAGGATACGATTCTGACGATCCAAAAGTAGCAGGTGATGTAGGGATGGCTGGAGTAGCCATTGATACGGTAGAAGACATGAAAACGCTGTTTAATGGCATTCCACTCGACCAAATGTCTGTATCCATGACCATGAATGGAGCCGTGATACCCATCATGTCATTTTTTATTGTTGCCGCCGAAGAACAGGGTGTAGCCCCTCACTTGCTCAGTGGTACGATCCAAAATGACATCTTAAAGGAATTTATGGTGCGCAATACTTACATCTATCCACCTACACAAAGCATGAAAATTGTGTCGGATATTTTTGCTTACACCGCCCGCCACATGCCCAAATTCAACAGCATCTCTATCTCGGGTTACCACATGCACGAAGCAGGGGCCTCTGCTGACCTCGAATTGGCCTATACGCTGGCGGATGGCATTGAATATGTAAAAGCCGGCTTGGCAGCAGGACTCGACATCGATGCCTTTGCGGGTCGATTTTCGTTTTTTTGGGGAATTGGCATGAACTTTCTCATGGAAATCGCCAAAATGAGGGCTGGCAGGGTGCTTTGGGCAGAAATGCTGAATGCCTTTGGTTGCAAGGAAAAAACAATGGCACTTCGCACCCACTGCCAAACGTCGGGCTACAGTCTTACAGCGCAGGATGTTTACAACAACCTCGGAAGAACCGCCCTGGAAGCAGCAGCTGCCGCCTTTGGTGGTACCCAATCTTTACACACCAATTCACTGGATGAGGCCATTGCCTTGCCTACTGACTTTTCGGCCAAGCTGGCCCGAGAAACACAAATCATTCTACAAAAAGAAACCGGCATCACGGCGGTAGTTGATCCTTTTGCTGGTTCGTATGTGGTGGAAACCCTTACCCAAGAATTAATAGAACGCGCCAAAAAACACATTGAAGAGATCGAGTCTTATGGAGGCATGACCAAGGCCATCGAAAAAGGAATTCCCAAAATGCGCATTGAAGAGGCAGCAGCCAAAAAACAGGCAAGAATCGACAGTGGAGCGGAACAAATCATCGGTGTCAATGTATTCAAAGACCAGGCTTCCAATGACAATATTCCCATTTTACAGGTAGACAACACAGCCGTAAGAGAGCAGCAAATAAAGTCGATCCAGTCTATCAAAAGCAGTAGAGACGAGGTGTTGGTGAATCAACTGTTGGACGATATCACCCTATGTGCTCAAAATGGAGAAGGCAATCTGCTGGATCTTGCTGTTAAGGCTGCCCGTGCCAGGGCAACCCTGGGAGAAATCAGTTTGGCCCTTGAAAAATCATTTGGCAGGTACCAGGCTACTCCCACAACCATATCCGGCGTATATTCAAAAGAAATAAAAATGGATTCCAAATTTGCAGAAGCCAAAGCTTTGTCGGATCGGTTTGCTCAACAGGAAGGCCGAAGACCCCGCATTCTGATTGCTAAATTGGGACAAGATGGGCATGACAGAGGGGCCAAAGTCATAGCCACCAGCTTCGCCGATCTTGGCTTTGATGTTGATATGGGGCCCTTGTTTCAGACCCCTGAAGATGCAGCCCGCCAGGCAGCTGAAAACGATGTACACATCCTGGGCATCAGTTCGTTGGCAGCCGGCCACAAAACCCTGGTACCACAAACCATTGAAGCCCTTAAAAAAATGGGAAGGGAAGACATTATGGTAATCGTTGGAGGAGTGATTCCTCCTGTAGATTATCCTTTTCTGTTTGAAAAGGGGGTTGCCGCGGTCTTCGGACCAGGTACCGTAATCTCAGAGGCAGCTTCGGGCGTTTTGCGCATTCTGCTCAACGAAACCAATCTTTCATAAGAAAAAAGGAGACGATTTTTGGTCGCCTCCCCACTTCTAATCCTTAAATATTAAATTCCAAATCAGATCATCACCTGGTCTACGATATTTACCGTAGCCTCCATGGTAACCTTTGATTTAATGCTATTGGAGATCAGGCAATGTTCTTCTGCCTTTGTCAATATCCTTTTGGCCTTTTCTGTCAGACTTTCATCTTCAAGACTCAAAATCGGGGTCAGATGAACCTCCGTCATCAGGTATTTACCTTCTACTTTTTCCAATTTGCCATACGCCTTGCATGAAAATTGGCTGAATGGCAGTTTAGAATTTTCTGCTATTGCCAGAAATGTGGTCATAAAACAACTCAAAACCGCTGAGGTAAAAAGATGTTCAGGAGACCAAATGCCTTCCATTCCGCCTGGAAACTGTGGTGGGGTTGCCACTTCAATGGCTGTGGTCAGTTCTGGCGCATCCATAATTCCTTTTCTCTGTGCGGTCCAATTGAGGCCAACTTCATAAATATGCTGTTCCATATATTCCTTTTTTATGCAAATGTAACTTCATCTGAGGGAGCCCGCAGTAACACGGGTTACCCTACCGGTTGGGTCTTGGTCATTTGTTTGAGTGACAAAAGTTAAAGGGCAGTGGTCATTGGTTTAAGATGGGCAAAACCACCCCTTTTTTTCTGAAGATAAAGATCAGGGCTATTCCTTATTTACATCATCTATCTTCTTTTCTTTGGGGGGAGGTAATACCCTAATTTGTCACAGTATTGAAGCATTTGTCTTCTTTCTAAAATTTGAAGTTATGAATACCTTGTCCATCCTCAATAATCCGGCAAAAGATCACCTTCTTGTAAAAATTGAGGGCCAGAAAACCCAGCCCATCGACTATGTAATAGCCGACATGGAAGGACATGAAATCTGTGCCGGAAGATATCCGGCCAATGCCAGTATTCTACCCATTGGAGTTGATTTTTTAAAACGAGGTATGTACCTGCTGCTGGTGGTTACAGAAACCGCATATGGGCTTCAAACCTTTATAAAAATCTAAACCTTCCGTCAGGATACCGGCCTGCCCTTTATCACCACCTGCTTGATTAGGTTTTCACCAAATGAATATGGAATATAAGCCAGCGAGGGTATTTTATGGGTGATAATAAAACTAGCCATCTTGCCCAAGCCGATCGATCCATACTGTTGTTGCCATTCCATAGCACAGGCTCCATTGTGGGTAAGTCCATTAAAAGCTTCTTCCGGTAGTAATTTCATCTGGGTACAGGCCAGAGACATCAGCAATGACAAATTGCCTGAAGGAGAGGTTCCCGGATTGTAGTCAGACGCAATGGCAATGCCCAAACCGGCATCTATCATTTTCCTGGCAGGGGCATAGGGTATACCTAAAAAATAAGAACACGATGGCAAAACAGTGGGTATGGTTCTGGATTGGTGCAAAGCTTCTATTTCTTCATTTCCAATTTCTTCCAGGTGGTCTACAGAAATGGCATTGTTTTTTATCCCAATTTGCACACCTCCTGAATTGGCCAGCTCATTGGCATGGATTTTTGCTTTTAAACCAAAGCCGGCAGCCGTTTTGAGCAACAAATCGGTTTCTTCTACTGTATAAAATCCTTTGTCACAAAATACATCCATATAATCTGCAAGACCTTCTCCTGCAATGACAGGCAACATATCTCTGATGATGTGCTCAATATAGCCCTGTCTGTTTTCTTTATATTCAGCGGGAATGGCGTGGGCTCCCAAAAAAGTGGCCTTGATGCCTACAGCATAATTTTCTTTCAACCTTCTGATTACGCGGAGCATTTTCAACTCACTGTCAAGTGTGAGACCATAACCACTTTTTATCTCAATAGCGGCTGTACCCATTGAAATTACCTTTTCCAGCCGTTGAGCGGATTGTTCATACAATAATTCCTCATCCATGGCTTGCAACTTAGCTGCAGAATTAAGGATGCCACCTCCCTTCTCAGCAATTTCTGCATAACTCATTCCCTTGAGCCTGTAAACAAATTCTTCTTCCCTGCTGGATGCAAAAACCAGGTGGGTATGACTGTCGCACCAACCCGGCAATACATGCCCATTGGCTGCGTCAACTACGGTATCAGCCCTGTCCGGACAACCATCCATTCCTCCATAGGCAATGATCTGCCCATTATCACAAAGTAAAAAGGCCTGCTCCAAATGATCTACCTGAGCCATTTCTTTGCCCTTTTTTAAGCCACCAAATCTTTCATTGATGCCGCAAATGGTTCCTATGTTTTTTACAAGTAGTGAAGGCATGTTTTTGAAGGTAAAGATAAGCCTCCCACTCTACTTTTAATCCAAACTTAAAAATTCCCTTAATAGAACTTTACCAAAAGCCTGCTATAAATTAACCTTTTATTAATCAAATGCTACAACCACTATGCGCTCTTAGTGTATAAACAAAATGTACTACTATGAGAACCTTTACATTTTTACTTAGCCTGCTACTAATCAATACGGCCATCTCGGCTGGCAATCCACCCCAGCACAGAAGGTTGGATGGAAGCTGGTACCACAGTGTATCTGATAATTGGATTGAAATCAGAGATGAGGGCAGATATATTTCCGTTATGGGCTTACCGCCCCAGGGTAAAGCCAGGATCTTTGAACAGGAATGGAAGGGCATTTATTTGGACAAAAAGGGCAATAAAATTACCCTTGAAAATAGAAATACACTTTTATACAACCACAGAAAAAGCGGTCATATTATTGAATTTCATCGCCATGATCAGCACCAATCCGGAGCCCATGGTCATTGGAACAACAATTCTCCTGGCACTTATTACGACCACCCTTCAAAAGATTATGAGGACCACAACTATAAAGACGGTGACTTTATTGAAGGAAGCTGGATTGCAGACAAAAGCATTGTCATTGCAATGGTAAAAACACGTGATGGCCTCAAAGCCAAGTATAGCGGAACTACCCGCTGGGTCAGCTATCAGGCTGACAACAACAGAAAGGATGAGTTTGTAGACGACAAAGGCAATCGGTATGTTTTCCACTCTCATACATCCGCCACCTGGTATTCCAATGATCATCGAAACCAAGTTATACCACTTAAAAAAATCAGCGATGAAGTAAAATACTAATACAGAAACTCACTCATGGGATGGATACAGGTCGAACCGGACAGACGGTTCGGCCTGTCCTTATCCAGGCAAACCAGGTCGCTAAAAACCACTTTACTTGCTATCTTTGCCGAATGCCGTCGATTTTAAATAAGTCCTTTTTTCTACATGCTTTTGGTTATGGCATATCTATGGCCATGCTGGTCTTGCTGCTTCGTTGGCTGGAAATCAGGTTTTTTATTTTTGACCACTCCACAGAAATTTATGTTGGCGGTATAGCCCTGATCTTTACGGGCCTGGGCATGTGGTTGGCCCACCAGCTTACCCGGCCCAAAGAAGTTGTAGTTGAAAAAATCACCTATGTCGAAAAGCAGGAAACTGACCCATTGGCCATTGAAAATACCGGCTTGAGCAAAAGAGAATTGGAAATTCTACAAATGATGGCCAGGGGGATGAGCAATCAGGAAATAGGTGATGCCCTTTTTATATCCCTCTCTACGGTGAAGACCCACGTGGCATCTATATTTTCCAAATTGCAGGCAGTTCGAAGAACCCAGGCCGTTGAAATTGCTAAAAGCTTGAAAATCATAACATAGCTTTTGCTCATACCAAAGTATGATTTTGCCAATTGATCATTTTTCAATACTTTGGTACGATGGTACTTCCAAAGATGGAACCTATTTTTGGGCCATTGTTCAACAAAATAAATTCTTATGAAAAAAATTATTTTAGTCTACGGTAGCATCGCCGGTTTGATTTTGGCAGCCTGGATGATTGGATTTACGGCCCTCGGTAAAATGGAAGATTTTGAAAATGGCATGATCTACGGCTATGCCTCCATGATCATTGCTTTTTCCTTTATCTATGTCGGCATCTCTAAATACAAGGCCCAAATGCCGGAGAGCACCATTACTTTTAAGCAGGGCTTTATGGTAGGCTTGTACATAACCCTCATCGCATCCACCTTTTATGTACTTGCCTGGCTCATTGTTTATTACACCATGGCACCAGATTTTATGGAAAAATACCTGGCCTTTACCATCGAAAAGATGAAAGGCAACAATGCGCCTCAGGCTGAAATTGATGCCTATGTCAAAGAAATGAAATCATTTAACGAGATGTACAAAAATCCTTTGGTAAACATGGCTTTTACCTATATGGAAGTGATTCCAGTTGGACTCCTTATGTCCGTTATTTCTTCTTTTTTGATTAAACGAAGAAAATAAAAACCAAAAGGGCAAAAGTATAAAAGCTGTACCTTTGCCCTTTTTATTATGTCAGAGAACACAAAACCCCATTCTATTTGGAAAGTCTTTCTGGAAGCCCTCAGGGGCGAGGAGAGAGATTATACTTCAGGTAGCATCCGACTTGCCATCGTTTTACTGGCCATTCCCATGATCCTTGAATTGTCAATGGAGAGCTTGTTTGCGGTGGTAGATATGTACTTTGTCGGCAAACTGGGAGAACACGCCATTGCTGTAGTTGGATACACGGAAGCAATGCTTACCATTATCTATAGCATGGCCATTGGACTCAGCACTGCCGCTACCGCCGTAATCTCACGCAGAGTGGGTGAAAAATCTGAAGCCGAGGCATCCGAGACAGCCGTGCAGTCATTGATCCTGGCTGCTCTGATCAGCACAATTTTAAGCGTCATTGCTGTTTTATCAGCCCGTCATCTGCTTTCCTTTATGGGTGCTTCCGCCGAGGTTATTGAAAAAGGACTTGGATTTACCCAAATAATGTTTGGTAGCTCGGGTGTTATCATTTTTATTTTTCTGATCAATGGAATCTTCAGGGGGGCAGGTAATGCTTCAATCGCCATGCGCTCTCTTTGGTTGGCCAGCATAGCCAATATCATCCTGGATCCTTTGCTGATATATGGCATCGGTACCTGGACAGGATGGGGGCTGGAAGGCGCTGCCATAGCCACTTGTATTGGCCGAAGCCTGGGTGTGATTTACCAGTGTACTGTTTTGTTCGGCGGCAAATCGGTAATCCGTTTGAGTATTAATAGTTTTCTGCCAGATAGAAAACTGATGATGCACTTACTGGAACTGGCTTGGCCCGCTACTTTTCAATTCATCATTGCATCCGGTTCATGGATCATCCTTACCAAACTGGTTGCTGAAACTGGGGGCACTACGGCCTCAGCCGCCTATCAAATTGCCATTAGAAACGTAGTCTTTTTTATTCTTCCGGCCTGGGGTCTCAGCAATGCTGCCGCCACCCTGGTAGGACAAAATTTGGGGGCAAAAAACCCCGAAAGAGCGGCACAAAGCACATGGATGTGTGTCAAATACAACATCATTTTTATGGCCATTGTAACTATTATTTTCCTCTTGTTTGCAGATTTTATCTGTGGTCTATTCACCACCGACCCCGAGGTCTTGGCTAAAGCAGCTCTTTCTCTGCGCATCATTGGAAGCGGTTTTATCTTTTATGGCATTGGCATGGTGATGATGCAGGCACTCAATGGGGCGGGCGATACCAAAACACCCACTTACATCAACCTGGTAGGATTCTGGTTGTTTCAGATTCCCCTCGCCGTTTTTCTCACCCAGGTCTTGAAGTGGAATTATCTGGCAGCTGTGGCAGCCGTGCCCATTGCTGAAACATTGGTGGCAATTTTGGCATGGTGGTATTTCAGAAAAGGCAATTGGAAAACAATAGAAGTCTAGTTCTGTTTTAGTCCAACAAATATTCAAGGGTTTCCTGATCCAGGGCTGGTATCATTTCTTCCTCCATCATTTGTCCTGCAAGATCTTTTTTGCGCAGCTGTAAAGCATGAATTTTTTCTTCAATGGTATCTTTGGCAAGGAAACGAATTACGGTTACCTTCTGACTCTGCCCCATTCTATATGACCTTCCTATGGCCTGGCTCTCTGCAAACGGGTTCCACCAGGGATCCAGAATGAGCACATAATTGGCAGAGGTTAAATTTAGGCCGGTGCCCCCTGCTTTTAACGAGATCATAAACACCGAACACTTTTCATCGGTTTGAAATCGATTGACAGCCAGTTCCCGATCTTTGCTCTGATCAGAGCCCGTCAACATAACGTATTTAATGTTTCTCAGCTTGAGCTCTGCTTCATAAAGTTTGAGATGGCTGACAAAAGAAGAAAATACCAGGATCTTGTTGCCCGATTTTGCCAGGGTCTCCAGGGTCTCCAATACGTCATCAAATTTTCCGCTTTCTACATCAGAATTGGGATCTGCCAGCTTAGGGTGGTTGGCCAGTTGTCGCAATTTAAGCAAGGCATTTAAAACATGCAACTTACCGGGCTGTTGATCCATTTCTGCTTGCAACAACTCATTCCTGGCCTTCGATTTTTCTTTTTCAATCAAGTCCATTTGGGGATCGGGTAAAACAGAGTAAAATACCTGTTCTTCCAGATCAGGCAGATCCTTGAGCACTTCTTTTCGCGTCCGTCTCAAAATATAAGGACCCAAAATCAGCTTGAGCTCGTTCAATGCTTCTTCATCCTTATTCTTTTCGATCGGATCCTGATAGTTTCTTTTAAATTCCGGATAGCTGCCCAATATATCGGGGTTGATAAACTCCATCTGTGCCCACAGGTCTGCCAGCGAGTTTTCGATGGGCGTGCCACTAAGAGAAACCCGCTGCTCGGTTTTTAAAGTTCTTACTGCTTCAAATATTTTTGAATTCCTGTTTTTGATGTAATGGGCTTCGTCCAGAATGACACAATTAAAATCTATCTTAGACAGCAGTGAATGGTCTTTGAGTAAGATGGCATACGAGGTTACTATGATGTCAAATTCTTTCAGCGTGCGCACATCCTTGCTCCTGGTGTTGCCAGTATGCACAGCAGCAACTAGACCCGGAGCAAATTTTTTGATTTCATACATCCAGTTAAAAGCCAAGGAGGAAGGTACTACAATCAATGCCCTTAAGGCATTTCTGGGCGGAGGCACAACATCAAACAAGCTGAGTTGTACCTGCTGAACGGGTGCTTCCTGCACCAGATGGTCTTTTACAAAACACAGCAGGGTCAGGGTTTGCAATGTTTTTCCCAAACCCATGTCGTCTGCAAGACAGGCGCCTAATCCATTTGAATAGTGGTTGACCAGCCATTCTGCACCCTGTCTTTGATAAGGTCTAAGCATGGCCTGGATGGAAGATGGCACTTTAAAATCCACCTTTACAATTTCAGATGAGGTGGGCTTAATTCCCAGGGGTTCTAAAACGCTAAATCGCGATTTTGCCAATTTAGGAATAGCCCCAGTCAAATCACACTGGGCTGCCAACTGCTCGTACTGCTCAAACCAAGTGACGGGTATTATAAAAATTTCGCCGCTTTGAAGGGCATAAAACCGGTTGTTGTTTTTGATGTGTTGCAGCAGCGCCTTAAAGGGTATTTCTTCATCACCAACAATAATCACTAGATTTAAATCAAACCAGTCCTGGTTGAGTTTTACATGGAGCTCTTCTATCGAATATTCACCCGCATACAAACGTTTGCCTTCCCAATCCGGCATTTCCAGGCTGATGTTGGCGGAAAAAAGTCGTTCTTTGGCGTGCAAAAGGGTGTAAAAGGTCTCAAAAGGATCCTGCATCTCTGCTTTTTCCCATCGTTTGGCAACCGTTTCAACCAAGCCCAACTGTTTGATCAGGGTCACCATTTTTCGTTCCTGTCCGGAATTGCGACTCACCTTTTCTACCTTGATCTGATTTTGGTCGTCGGTTTTAATAAAAACTTTACTCACCTGGGCATCGGTATAGGCAAACCGGCATTCATCATAATAATACCATAATGCCGCTTCCAGTCCATTCCCGTCAAATGACTCAGTAAAACGAATAATACCCTTGGCATCCGGCTTCATCTCTAAAAATTCAAAGCCTATGGTTTCGATGGTAGCCTGGGCAGCTACATCTTTGATAAACTTCTGAAAATATTCTGAGGTAAGCCTTTCAGGAATAAAAATACTTTCTTGTTTAAGAAAGGGTTTTAACCGCAGCCCATTGATATCCTCTACCTCATAAATGACGCCATCATTGATGATGAGTAACGGACTTTCTGTAATTACTTCTATGTTGTGTTCAACCGGCTTTACCAGTCCTGCTGGTGAGTTGAGAAACATATAATACTGTGTTCCCAATGCTGTTTTTTCAAAACGCAATACAGGCTTCAAGCTAAGTGGGGCAAATTTTAAACGGATGTCTTCCAGGAAAACTTTACGCTCAACCTGAAAGTACAAGTCAAATTCATACTGCCTTATCCAGGTAAGAAAACGAATCAGTTTTTGATAAGCGCGATTCTTAATTACACTGCTCCACCGCTTGTCCTCGAATAATTGCTCGAGGCTGGCTGGTTTCTTTTTCCCTTTGTTAAACTCTGCCATTAACACTGAGGGATGCAGCGAGCGACACATTTTTAGTGCCTCCTCATGGCCGGTACCGCTAATATTAAATCCATAGCTGAACAATACTTCATCATTGCCTTGTTTCTCCAGATACGAGGGCTTTCCTTTCATGACCTTAGCAACAAAAGGCTCAGGATAGAAATATGTTACTGCCCCTTTAAAACTCTGTAAACCATAAATCAACGCAAATTCTTCCATACTCTTTTGCCAATGCGGTCGCAAAAGTAAGTTTCCGGGTGCAAATAATGGAAGTTTTATAAAAAAAGGGCGGGATTTTATTACTCCCGCCCTTTACTTTTTAAACCAAGGCATTCACACTCAACCAACTACCCCCGTTGGTGCAAACAATTCCCTGACTTTTCAAAAATGAAGTGGCCTGGGCAGATCTCATGCCACTGGCGCAGCACAAGATAATTTCTTTACCCTGCATTGCCTTTATTTCCTCCACATGAAGCTGAATATCACTCAATGGAATGTTGATACTTCCCGCTACATGCCCTCCCATAAACTCTCCGGGAGTCCTCACATCAATCACTATACTGTTGTCCATTTACTATTTTTTTGACAAAGGTAGGCTGGCTCGCATCCTCGTTGCGTAACCTAGGTTACGAAATGATGAACTTATGTTACACAAGCTTAATTACCAGGTAATACCCAATTTAAATTTGGCCATAAATGGATATCCCGGAGTAAAGTGTATTTCTTCTACCGGATTGGCCTCTCCTCTCAATCTGCTTTCTGTTGCAAACTGGGTTTCGTTCCATTCTGTATTAAAAACATTGATGATATCGATGCCTAAGCTTAGGTTTTTTACCTGATACAAAACATTTACATCAGCCACCGCATACCCTTTTGCAGTGATAGAATAATCTTCATTGGCGGCCCTATTGCCCATGTATCTGAACCTCAAACCCACATTCAGCTGATCAACAATTTGGGCACTCACACCTCCAGTCATTGTGGTAGTTGGCGCTAAAGGAATATAATTATTACCCTCTTCATCATCTATACTTTTTGCCTTACAGGTGTTAAAATCACTGTATACAAAAAGTGATGGTAGGACTTGCCATCTGACTCCAAGGTCAATGCCTTTTCGCTCAGTTCTCCCACTTGGTTCAATTATGCCCTCATCTCCAACATACACAAACTCCTGATCTAACTTTAAATACCACAGTGCACCGGTAACTACTACCTTTTTCAATATTTTTGACACCACGCCAAGGTCAGCACCTGTGGCAGCCGGCATGGCATTGTTTACCTGATTGGCAAGGGTTACCCTGCTGTCATTGCTGTGAAATCCGCGTCCCGCTTTCAGGTACCATTTCATATTTCTGGTTACATCATATTGCAACGTAATTTTGGGACTGATGGTCGATTTTTGCCCGCTGTTGAGTGAATAAAGGTTTGTCACCTTGTCTCTGTAATTAAACTCCATTCTGTCCCATCTTACTCCCCCTTGTATGGATAAATGTCCATACTCATAACCAAATTGAGCCCCTGCATAGATATTGCTTTCATCAACATCACCCAGAGCTACTGTTTCTAGGGTGTTTTTTCTTTGATAAGTGTAGGAAAGTTCATTGTTCACAACATTGTCATGACGCAGTCCTCCTAAAATCTTTAAAGACAGCAAAGCATTTCCCCATGACAGATCTTTGACATACTGCCAATCCAGGCCATAGATGTCGCGACTCTCCTTTTGTTTGATCTGATCACCATTCAGGCTATCGCGCAGAAACAGGGTAAAGTTGGAATAAAGCTCGAAATTATATTTTGAGTAATAGACCTGGCTTCTGATACTTGACCTCGGACTTAAATATTTAGTGTGGACCATGGAAAAATTGCTTCTATTGGTCTGCCCACCCTCTGTATTATCAATAGCCCCAAACCGACCAATCAGGCCTGCGTCCACTGCTCTTTGAGGAATTTGACCAGAGGCATCCCACTGACTTTGAAAATGGGAAAGCTGTACCGTTAACTTATCAAGATTACCAAGCTTTTGATTGAATTTACCAAATAAATTGATCCTTTTAAAAGCTTGTGGACTATCAAATGGCCCATTGGTCTGGTTGTAATCTGCGGCCATGTAGGCATCATTTTTTTCTGCTTCTACCAGTTTAAGCATGGCCATGGTCCTGAAGGTATTAAATTGTCCTGCTTCTACAATTGCCTGACTGTTGGAGATTTTTTCTTTGGTGGTGAAGGCTACGTGGCCGGCTGTGGCAAAATTACCCTTGGTCAAATCATAGGGTCCCTTTCCATAAGAAATATCATTGAGGGTTTCGGGGATCACAAAGTGAAGATCTGCATATCCCTGACCATGGGCGTGGGATACCATGTTTACTGGCATGCCATCAACACTCAAATTTATATCGGTGCCATGATCAATGTCAAAACCGCGCAAAAAGATTTGCTCCGCCTTTCCCCCACCTGCGTGTTGTCCGATAAATAAACCGGGTACCAGTCGCATCAATTCCTGTGCATGTTGTACCGGTTGGTGGACCAGATCAATCTTACTGACGAGGGCGGCTACTTCTTTGCTCTGGTGGATTTCTACTTTATCCAGTATAAAATTTCTATCGGTCATGGTAATTTTGAGGGGCTCAGCCAATGACGCCAGGATGTAGGGCTCACATTCATACACCATGTGATAAAAATTTAAAGTGTCACCTGCCTTACAGCCATCTATCCAAAAATTGCCATTGTCATCGGTATGTGCATGCCTGTCACCGGTACCGAGGGTTGCCACTACCCCTGACAATCCTTTGCCACTGATATCACTTACTTTGCCGGAGAGGATTTGTCCTGAACAAAAATTAATGCTGAATACCAGCACTAGAAATACGAGATTCTTCATTGCTCCCTGTTTAAACTGTAAAAGTAATAGCATAAAAATGAAAGCAAATGCAAATTAAAAAAATAATTAAAATAGTAGTGCATACCCAAATCCAAGCGGGAAGCCATCCCCGTATTTAAGTTGGTTGCCACAAAATGCACCAAAAAATATTAAACTTTAATTTCTTAGCTTTGTTAATGCTTTTTTTACTTACCCACTTTCTAACTTTGAAACCAGATACCAGCGGTGTTGTAGCCATGATCAGGCAAAAAAATGAGCAGGGTCTCTCTTTGCTCTACGATGCGTATGGTGATGCCATCTATGGCATGGCTTTCCGGATTCTTAGAAAAAAGGAAGAAAGTGAAGAGGTAGTACAAACTACTTTTCTGAAAGCGTGGAACAACATTGACAGTTTTGACGAAGGTAGGGCAACCTTGTTTACCTGGCTGGCCGGCATTGCCAAAAATGCAGCCATCGATACTTTCAGGCTCAAATCATTTCAACGAGAAAAAGAACAACTTTCTTTTTCAGCTTCCGACTATGGACTCAACCATTCTCCCCGGATCAAAGGAGTAGATGTGGCTGCTTTGCTAAAAAACCTCCCCGACAAGCATAAAATTTTAATGGATAAGATGTTTTTGGAAGGCTACAGTCAGCAAGAAATTGCCGATGCTTTGTCTATGCCCCTTGGCACCGTCAAAACCAGACTAAGAGAGGGCATCCAGATGTTAAGAGCCATGCTTAAGCACGAAAAACACCTATTGTATTTCTTAACCGCAGCCTTGTAAATTGGATATAAAAACCTACATATCATCAGGTATCCTGGAGCTTTATGCTACCGGCCATCTGTCGGAAAACGAGCAGAAAGAGGTTGAAACTATCCTGCAAAAATACCCGGAAGCACAAGAGGAGTTGCTGGCCATTCAAAAGGCATTGGAAGATTATGCCCTCATCAATGCCATTGCAGCGCCCGATGATCTGAAACAAAAAGTGATGTCATCCTTACATGACCAGATACCTACTCAAAATTTACCGGAAACGAATAGTAAGGGAATGGCCTGGCTCAACGTAGCCTTGTTTGCTGCTGCTATTTCAGGCTTTGTTTTGTTTTTTGTCAACAACAACCACCAAAAAAATGAAATTGAACGGCTGAAATCTAAGGTTGCAGCCTGTGACTCAATTGATCAACAAAATCAAAACTTATTCGCCCGCTTAAATGACCTGAGGCATCCCGGCAACCAAATTGTGGCCATCACTGCAACACTCGGCTATGCCAATACCCACATTTATCTGCACACCAACCCCCAAACCGGTAAAAATTACCTGCAACTCAATCAGCTTCCCCCACTTCAAGAAGGACAGGCGTACCAATTGTGGTCTTTAAAGGAAGGCCAAAACCCTATTCCCATGGATGTTTTTGACGGCTCTCAAACCTTTACCGAGGTTGCCTTTGAAAACAACACCCTCAATTATGCCATTACCATTGAAAAAGCAGGCGGTGTAACATCCCCTACCCTTACAAGATTGATTGGAACCTTTAAGGTCTCCTGACCCCGGATTTAAAAAAAAATAAGCACATATACCATCGATCCTGCTTGCCTGTAAGCTAGGCTTAAAAGAAGACAGCGCCTTCCCTTCGGATTGCGCTGTCAAAAATCACAACTCAAATAAACAATATTCGCAGAGATGCACAATTCACACAGGTTCTTTGCTGAAAATGAAATTTAGGATGAAGTAAGTGGTCTTACTCCACATCATCAGCTGTCCTAACTACTCAAATACGTGGGCATGGCCAATTTTGGATGTACAATTTGGGCTTTCTACTGTTTTATATAACCCAAAAAGTGAATTTAATTCCGTATATTTAGAGTAAATAATGACTTTTAAACCATGTCTACATCTGCCAAAGACCTCTTCGGAAAACAGAAGTTAAAAAGACGGCCTGAAGGGTTTTCTCCTTTCAGAGAAAAATTACACAACATCATTTTTGAGTCAGACACTCCCGCTGGAAGATGGTTTGACATTATATTACTCTTCATGATCCTGTTTAGCATTTTAGTGCTCATGCTTGAGACAGTCCCTTCATATGCATCACAATATGGGAATGAGTTCAGGATTCTTGAGTGGTTCTTAACTATTTTTTTTACCATCGAATACCTACTGAGGATTTACTCAGTATACAGTCCCCGTTACTACATTTTTAGCTACTTTGGCTGGATTGATTTTTTATCCATTCTGCCAAGTTACCTGACCATTTTCTACCCCGGATTACATTCATTGATGATCATAAGGGCTTTGCGCCTCATGCGGGTATTTAGGATTTTTAAACTCGATAGCTTTCTGGATCAGGGCAATCTGATTATCAACGCTATTTTGGAAAGTCGAAAAAAACTAATTGTTTTTGCTACCAGTATAGTTATTATGGCATGCATTTTTGGATCTGTCATTTATCTGCTTGAGCACTCATCAAATGCAGGATTTGACAGCATTCCCAGAAGCATATATTGGGTCATTGTTACCATTACTACTGTAGGTTATGGCGACATTAGTCCCCAAACCACAGGAGGGCAGTTGATTGCAACACTGATTATGTTGATGGGATACATCATCATAGCCGTACCTACCGGCATCGTTACAACCGCACTTTTTGACAGTAACAATAAAATAAGTAAAAACATCAATAGCAGCTGCCCAAATTGCACCCGTCAGGATCACCGTTCTGATGCAAAATTTTGTGATGAATGTGGGTGGCCTCTGTCTTCTTAGCAATATTTGTACTCAATTCATAGCCATCGAAAAAGACAAAATTGCAGGTTGTTTTGTGTTTTGAAAAATACCGCCCCAATACCGGATCCAGGTAACCTGGAATGACTTACCCAGTTTCAGTCCCAGACTGACCTGGTTGAGGTTAAACATGTGGTGATCGGGCAGGGATAGTTGATTAAAAAATACATCATTGCCTGTGATTCCAGCCACTTTGACCTCCACCATTAAACCAATGTTATCATTCAATCCTGTATAAGTCAGTGTGCTGTACAAACCTAAATCCAGGTTCATGGCATAACTTGAACTTTTGTTGCCAAGGGTAGGCAGGTCTAACCCTATCCTTGGATGAATTTTCATCCTAAAATCCAGTTTTTGAGAAGGCTTGCTCCAATATGCCAACGGATAGCTCATATGGAGTACCACATTACCACCACCCGCAACCAATCTGCTAATGGCTGCAGGATTGGAAGCGGCCTGACTGAAACTGTCGTTTTCATCCTCATCATCTCCGCCTAATCCTACCAGAGCACCCAGTCCTACTGAAACAGGACCAAAAAAATCACTGTAAACATCGGTATACAACGCATACTGGCTTACTTCAGATTGGATGCCTAGTTTCATATTTTTGAATCCTACTCCATGTACTTCAGTTTCGGAGCTGTGTTGATGCTCAATGGCATCCATGGCACATCTTACAGGAAAAAAACAAAATTTATTGCTGGTTCGCTCCCTGTACCACATTTTATCGGCCATCCTTTGTAAGGTCGCTACCGCTTCTAAACCTCTTTTATATTCACTATCTATGGCCATAAAGGTGTCTTCTTTCCACATTGGCAGACCTCCTTCATTGTCGGGCCACTGATTAAGGGTTTCAGTGATAGACAATTGATAATTCCTTTCCAGATCTGTACTAAGAACCCCTGCCAGACTATCCAACATCCTGGCTGTGATACGATAGTAGCCGTCCATATCTATGGCTGCCTGGGTATCAAAGGACAGTCCGGCTGTGTACTTTCTGATCAGGGCTGGGTTGCCGGAGTTTTCCTTCATTTCATTTTTCCAACCACGGGGTACAATTTGTGCCATCCCGCGATCCACTCCGGCCGAAACCAAAAAAATGAAAATGTTGGTTTTAATGTTCATACTCAAAATGGGATTTATAATTATTTTTTCAAATTATTTCATTTTTCAACACCTGACACAATAAAGATGTAGAATATGTCGTGGGCACATGTAACATATTTCAATTTTTGTGCAAAAAAACAAATAATAAGAAAGTAAGATCAAAACGCACCTATTTTTATTATGGTATATCTAATTATTAATTATTTAAAAATCAGCAGGTTATTTAACATATTGGGCCCAGAAGCCAGTGAGAAATTATTTTGGAAATCACCCTTCTTTCTTTCGTATTTCATTTTTTTATTATCTTTGCCTTCCATTTAGCTCGGGTCTCGTGGCCGAGCGGCTAGGCAGAGGTCTGCAAAACCTTCCACAGCGGTTCGAATCCGCTCGAGACCTCAAAGGGACGATGCTTTCAACAGCTCGTCCCTTTTTATTTTACTTTGCTGACTTCTGATCTTTTTTTTACCTTGGTCTCCGTTATCGGCCGGTAGGTACTGAAACGTAATTGTCATTTTATTTGAAATTTAATTATAACGGGATGCAATCCAAAGCGACTACTGTAGAAGAATACTTAAATGAACTTCCTGAAGATAGAATAGCCGCCATGCTACAACTTCAGAAAACGATCAAAAAAAATTTGCCGAAAGGATTTTCTGAAGAAATGAATTATGGCATGCTTGGCTATGTAGTGCCTCATAAATTGTACCCGGCGGGTTATCACTGCGATCCCAAATTGCCCCTGCCCTTTCTGGCAATTGCTTCTCAGAAAAATTTTATCGCCATTTACCACATGGGCATCTATGCCGACCCCCGGTTGCTGGATTGGTTTACCAAGGCCTACGCAGAACTAAACATAGGAAAACTGGATATGGGCAAGAGCTGTATCCGTTTTAAAAATCCGGCTAAAATTCCTTTTGACCTGATTGGCGAACTGGTTTCTAAAATGAGCCCACAGCAATGGATTGCCATGTACGAAAGTTATTACAAAAAGTAGTGCCCGTTTAACTTTATACTAATCTTGTCTTTTTCAACCGGCAATGGTTGCCAGCACTTTTTACCCCTTACCGTTGAATTGATTCATGGTAAATTTTAGTCCTATGGCTGCAAAACTAAGACAAGCATTGGCAGCCTTTTCTATGGTGGTTTTCAACAGCTCTTTTTCATCTGCATTCCACTTGCCTAAAACGAAATCAACCTGCTGATTTTTATGAAATTTATTTCCAATTCCGATTCTCAGGCGGGGATAATCTGCACCCCCCAACACCTGTTGAATGTTTTTTAAGCCATTGTGGCCCCCGTCACTGCCGGTATCTCTCATGCGCAGCAGTCCAAACTCAAGGTTCAGATCGTCTACTACGACAAGCAGGTTCTCTTTCGGAATTTTATGTTTTTGCATCCAGTAATGGATGGCTTTGCCACTGAGGTTCATGTACGTGGTGGGCTTGATCAGCACCAGAGTTCTGCCCTTGTGTTTTATTTCAGTTACATAGGCCTGGCTGTCCAGCTTCCACATTGCACCATTGCTCTTTGCCAGATGATCTACTATGTCGAAACCAATGTTGTGTCTCGTATGTTCATATTCAGCTCCAACATTGCCTAAGCCCGCAATCAAATATTTCATGGGATCATTGGTATAAGTAGTTGTCGATAATAATTTTGACCACCAGGCCATTTTAGTACGACCTTTCTTTTACGTCTTCTATGTAATTGATAAATGCCCTGTTCACCACCCTAACCCCGCCCAGGGTCGGATAATCGCCCGTAAAGTACCAGTCTCCTTTGTCATTCGGACACGCTACGTGCAGGCTTTCAACCGTCTGGAAGATAACATCAACCTGGGGTATGATGCCATCGGCAGTTACCAATTTTGCAATTCGGGCCGAAATTTCTTCATCGGTAAATGGCTCGTATATCTTTTTAACATGATTGACCATTTTTTCCAATGGCTTCTGTTCTTCTTCCTTGCACAGCTTGTACACCTCGTCTATGAGCGACTGTTGTCCACTTTCCTGCAACAGGTCAATGGTCGCTTTAAATGCAATGAACTCACTCATCCTACTCATATCGATCCCATAACAATCGGGATACCTGATCTGGGGTGCAGAAGACACAATGATGATTCGTTTGGGCCTGAGTTTGGACAATATGT
Organism: uncultured Bacteroidota bacterium; assembly: GCA_937872515.1. Taxonomy (GTDB): domain Bacteria; phylum Bacteroidota; class Bacteroidia; order Chitinophagales; family Saprospiraceae; genus JADKBO01. Next base: position 62,874 of record CALMSX010000117.1, on the reverse strand, counting down.
AGATGATCGAATCCCTCAGGGTAGTTCCTCTCACAATACTGTCATCAATCAATACAATGGTATCTACCTCATTTTGGACAATACCATAAGTAACATCGTAGATATGTGATACCAGTTGATTGCGCGAACCATCATCAGCTATAAAGGTGCGCAATTTTTCATCTTTCACCGCCAGCTTTTCTGAACGAACACGCTGATTTAAAATCTGAGCCACAGCAGCATTATCTCCTTTGTCTTCAAGCGCTGCAATCTGTTGCGTCTTAATGGTATTGAGTTCTTCATTGAGACCTTCAATCAAACCAAAAAAAGAAACTTCTGCTGTGTTGGGAATAAATGAAAAGATAGTGTGGTCAAAGTCGTAGTCCACAGCCTCCAGAATTCTGGGAGCCAGCAATCGACCCAGGTTTTTTCTTTCTAAATAAATGTCTCTGTCGGTACCCCTTGAAAAATAAATGCGTTCAAAAGTACAGGATTTTCTTTCGGTTACTTCTTTGATGTTTTCTTCGGTTATCTCACCGTTCTTTTTGATGATCAGGGCACTGCCTGGCTGCAGCTCTTTTACCTGAAAATATCGGATATCAAGACAGGTTTGAAGGGCTGGTCGTTCAGAAGCTACCACACAGATTTCATCATCGTGGTAATAAAATGCGGGCCTGATGCCGGCCGGATCCCTTAGTACAAAGGCATCGCCATGACCTATGAGGCCTGCTATCACATACCCTCCGTCAAACCTTCTGCTGGATCGGGTGAGGATGCGTTTGATGTCCATCTCTTTTTCAATGAACTTATTGATCTCGATATTCGAATAACCTTCGTGTTTATACCAGTCAAAAATTCGTTGCACCTCATCGTCCAAAAAATGACCAATTTTTTCCATTACCGTAACCGTATCAGATACTTCTTTGGGGTATTGACCAAAGGACAATAACTCGTTGAACAGCTCGTCTATATTGGTAAGGTTAAAATTGCCTGCACAAACCAGATTGCGACTGATCCAATTGTTTTGTCTTAAAAATGGATGAACAGTTTCGATGTTGTTGGCACCATGGGTACCGTATCGGAGGTGACCCATCAATAGCTCACCAATGTAAGGCTTGTTTTTTTTCAACCAGGCTACATCACTCATTTGTTCCGGAGAACAATCATTGAAATTTTCATAAATCGAATCGAACAAATCTTTGAGGTAGGAATTACCAATCGATCTGTGTCTGGAAATATACCTGTTGCCTGGTGGAATATCAAACTTGATGGTCGCTACACCGGCCCCATCCTGTCCCCGATTGCGTTGCTTCTGAAGCAGCAATTGTAGTTTGTTAATCCCGTAAAGTGCTGTACCATATTTTTCATGGTAATATTCAAGGGGCTTGAGGAGTCGAATCATGGCCAATCCGCACTCGTGCTTAATCTGGTCGCTCATATTGGAGTCTTCGTCAAATCTATTGGGAAGAAAAGAAGCGCAAAGTTAATCATTTGACTTTGCATTCTGGATAATAAAGCAAGTCTTAGCCATTTTTGTTGCAGGCAAGTACTGTCCGTATTACGACAAATTGTATCTATTAAATAAATAATTAACATTTTATAATTTGATATCCAATTACTTATACAAGAATTAAGATTTTTTGTGTCGAATATTTTGTAAAATTCCAATTAACTTCTACATTTGCATCGCTTTAATGCAAAGCCTCCTTAGCTCAGCCGGTTAGAGCGCCGGACTGTTAATCCGTAGGTCCTAGGTTCAAGTCCTAGAGGGGGCGCAAAGGGTTCTTCGAAAGTTGAACCCTTTTTTCGTTATATTCTTAACCGCTCATTCAACTTCAATTCAGCGATGTTAAAATTTAACTCTACTGTTGTCTTTTTTATTGGGATTTTTACCTTGATTACCCACCCTACTTATTTGGTCGCTCAAAAGACGGTCAATGTAAGGAAGGTCAATTCGGCCTTATCCAAAGACCATGAAAGATTGGGAAATAGCAGTGTCTTTATCGTTCCCCCACCGGGATTTGCCAGCATTAAAGGCCTCAACGGCATCATGAAAGAAAGTGTCAATGCCAGCATCATTGTGCTTGAACTTTCGGGACAATTTGAATCAACCTCCCGACTCTTTGGAGCCCAGGCCATGCGTGAAAAAAACATAACCGTCAAACACGAAGAAGAAATCCAGTTCAATGGATATCCGGGATTTTATGCAGAGGCCGAGCAACCTTCTGCCAATGGTAAATATGCCAAAATGGTACTCGCCTTTGGTGTTGATTCTACTACCCTGATCATTAATGCCAGTCTGCCAGCTCTTCACATGGATTCTACCGGCCAGGCACTAAAAAAAGCAATGTTTACTGCCGTTTACAGAAAATTTAATGCATCTCCTTTTTCAAATGCTGCGAATTACGACATCGATGTTACAGGCAGCCCCTTTATCCTTGCCAAATCCGCTTCCAATTCGTTGGTGTACACTACTGACGGTAAAATGCCCACCGAAAACCCCGAAAAAACGGCCTTGTTGACCACCAAATCAGAAGGAAAACTGGAATTTAGAGATAAAAAGACTTTTGCCACCGATCGGATTAAACAATTGCCAGGCATCGCTGCCATCCAAATTGATTCTATGGCAGAAGTAATTGTAAATGGCCTTCCCGCGGTAGAAATCATTGCTTATGGTGAAGACCGCTATACCAAAGAAAAAAAAATGATCTATCAGTTGATGGCCTTTGTGGACTATACCTACTATATGGTTTTAGGCACCACCAGCGGACAATTTGACCGAAATCTGGTGATGTTTCAAAAAATCGCCAAAACCCTCAGACTAAAATAGACCTGCTCAAACCAACCGATTATCGAAAGGAAAGGGTACGGACTCCAGAATTTGGATTTTTTTGAAGTCAGGGTGGGCCGGATTTAACAAGTAATTAAAGTCGCCAGTAGTCACTACAGACGGCACGCACAAAACTGCAGCCTCATTTTTCAATACAAAGGCATCACCCATTTTTTGAGTGGCGGCGACAAATGGAAACTCGTTCCAATTTTTGGGTAAGTCCTTTGTGCTCCATTTAATTACTGGCAGGTTGTCGGGGATCCAAATCGTCAGCATCCTAAAGTCATCGGGCAACATGCCCAGCGAAAGATGCACCAACACTTCTGCCATTGCCAATGACCGGTTCTGGGAAGTATAGACCATCTCAACGCCTGGAGAATTCCATCTGGCGCCTTTTAAAGCCGCTCCTACTCCTGAGAGTGAGCCAGCAAAACGGGCCCTGCTCAATCGAAAAACCTCCATCTAAACAAAGATGCCGTAGTGAAGGCGGGTGAGCTCGCCCAAAACCATTTCTTTGCCATAAGAAGAAACAAGGAGCTCTTTTGGCTTGTACCCGCCAAGGGCAAAAGAGGGGGCGTTGAGCCATAGCTTGAATTTATCTTCAGCACCAAAGACCTCGTTGCCCATAAAGGTAACCTCGGCCATCTCGATTATTTTTTCTGAGTGGATGGGACTGAAAACATGATCACCCGCAGCCTTGTACCGCTGCAATGTTTTGGAAGAAATACCTAAGACCTGCACCCAATCTGACTCTGCTAAAGGCACATACGCCGATAACAACTCATACAAATTAAACGAAATGCCGGCCTTGATCGCTTCAATGATATTTATCTTATCTGCAAAAAACTGTGCAAAATCAAAACCAGACCAGCCACTTACTTTCTTTTTGACCGCCATGCCAGACAAATATACAGGCTCTACTTCGTGTACCTGGCTGCCTGCATCTGGGGCTTGGATTTTTTTCATCTTGGACATTTGTCTGCAAATATAAGACATTTGTCACAACTTATCAAGATCTCAAATTATTTTCCAGGGTCTATTATTTAGATTTTACCCATTTTGTAGATTTTATCTGGCCTGTAAGGTCTTTTGCTTGAACAATGTAAAGCCCATACGGTAAAAAAGAGACATCAACCACGTACCCTTCTGCCAAATGATGCCAGGATTTTACACATTTGCCAGTAACATCGTAAATATTGAGTTCAACCACTTCATCTGACTTCATGATCAGGCTCATGCCATCCGAATACAACCAAGGTTTTTTGAGGCTGCTCTCCTCCTCCTCAGCAGAAGTAATGCATGCTGCTTTAACCTTTTCATTGTCCAAACAATCCATCACATTGCCCGATATGTTAACATAGGGAGGACCTAAGTTAACCACCAGATCACAAATAGCAGGATAGGAACAAAATGAGATTTTGGGATTATCTCTAATCCAAACCCTGTCTGAAGTCTCGATAAAGTCATCTAAAAAGTCATCCACCTCATTTAATCTTGAGATATCGGATAAATTTTGGTTTTGAGCCAAATACAAGCCATACATCTGCCTTGAAACTGGTAGTCCTTCTAAAGATAACAACCCATTGTTGTTGATCAATGTAATATAGTTTGCTTTTGTCTTTGACATAGGTTGAAAATCAAATACTGTGTGGCATTTTCCCATATAAAAAGCATTTATTGTCTGACTCACACCGGTAAAGCCCTCCAATGAAAGAGTATCGATATTGGAAAAGTAAAGAACATTTATTTGCTGAATATTCTCAACCCCGTCACAATCAAACTTTTTCCGATTTAAAATCCTGATGTTATCTATACTATCCAAAATAAAATGTTCCAGTATTTTTGTAAAATTTGGAAGACTGTCATTCACTTCAAGATCATATTGATACCACATTTTGAACTTTTCACCTGAATATGTGATATTCCCTGTTGTTGCATGGTGACGAATTTGTGCATTGCGTTGAATAAAAACATTGAGCAATGTATCCGTTTTAACATAAAAGTTAAACATATTGCTGACATCCAATTCTATTGCTGTTAAATTCGGATTATTCTCCAAAAATATTCCGTCTAAAACTATTTTTTGATCATCATCGTTCTGAAAAGATACCTTTTTTAAATTTGGGTTATTCTTTACTGCATAACTATAAATCAAATTCCCAGCTGGCATACTAAAACTATCCAACTGTGATTTTGTAATAGTTAATGACAATATAGTATCAAAAACTTCAAAAAAGTCATCAGTTGCTGTAAATGTCCCGGTTAAAGTTATTGAGCCTTGAAATTTCGGGCAATTTCCTTGTGCGAATTGAAAAGAATCAATATCCTGATTTTCATTGAAAACTAAATTTCCAGAACATTGACCCACTAAAAAATGACACCAGCACACAAATGCAATCAAAGCAAAAGTACTTACCCCAGAAATCTTTTTAAATATTGACATGACAGCGCAAGTATAACTATTTAGGTGCGAAAAATTTATTTCAACTATCCTCACTTCAATAACAATTAAAATTATACTCTGTTGAACACATTAAAACAGATCCATCTGCCCTATACACCTCTAATACAACATTGCCAGCATAGTTATAGGAAGGTGCCGGACCACGAGCATTTCCAACATAGGTAGTTTGAGCTGGAAAATTAATATCAAATGCAGGAACTATGCTACCACCAAATGGGTTACTTACATTGTTTGGGTCATACATTTTGACATATCGCTCCTCACTACACCTCACATAAATATTGCATTCAGAATTCCACTCAGGGTGTGCATCATTGGCCACACCACAATAAAAATAAAAGGTGCATACATCACAACTCACCACACAACTTTGGCAGGGACTTGGATTCCAGTTGTCAATACAAATCTGCGGGGTAGGAATCAATTGTCCAGAAGCACTAACTATGGAAAGAAAGAAAGAAAGAAAGAAAGAAAGAAAGAAAGAAATGTTTTCATAATTAAATTGTTTAGGTTATTAATAATGCAAAATTATATTGTTTAAATCATTTTTAATCAAATATTTTCATTAAAAATAAAAAATTAACATACGGTTTTGGCCATTAAATATATCTTATTGATTTTCAGAATAAAATAAATTACAGTTATTTGTCAATCGTTTTCACAGCCCCACACTTAACGTAAGAACATAGGTAATATTATGGGATAATATAATGGGGCTCCCTATTTATATTAAGGGATATAGCATACGTAATGATGGTAGGAATCCTAAACCAAATACAAGAAAAAAGATAACAAAATCTACTCCCCCAACACCAGCTTCCGCTGATAAATCTTACCCCCCACCTTTAGTCGATAGGTATAGATGCCGGCGCGCAATGCCTGCTTTTTAATGTTCACTTCCACGGTATGTGAGCCTTTATCTATTGAGCTATCTAACAAGGTGCGGATCACCTGACCTCCTTCGTTGAGGATCTCCAATATGGCTGGACCGCCCTGGTTAATAGCAAATCTGATCTGCAACACATCCGGCTGATCTGCTGCCATTCTATGGCCCAATAGGGCACCAAAATTTTCAGTACCGATGGTTTCTGGTTGCTGGGGTACAAGGTTGTTGATTCCTTCTTTTTCCTTACCTACCACAAACTGTGTCACTTCTGCCGGAAGCCCAAACCACTGGCTCAACACTGAGGCGTACACATCTCTGAAATCAATTTCAAAAAACGGATCACCGTAATTGTCTACATTGATCAAATCAGGGGCATTGCCCACTATGTCTTGTCCCAGTCCTTTGGCAAACATCAGCATGGGTGCGCTGGTGCCGTGGTCTGTGCCTTCTGATCCATTTTCATAGATGGTCCTGCCAAACTCTGAGAAGGTCATTCCCAGCACCTTGTCATCTTTGCCCCCCTTACCCAGGTCGTCGTAAAAAGATTTTACGGCAGAACTAAGCTGGTTTAGCAAATTCAGGTGTTTGTCGTATTGCTCGGCATGGGTATCAAAGCCATCGATGTAAACCAGGTACACTTTGGTACCTAAATTTCCTTTGATCAATCGGGATACTATGGCCAGCTGCTGTGCCAGGTTGCTGTCAGGATAACTGACTTCATTTCTTCCTTTGTTGTAGGCATCGCTGATGCTTTGGCTATACCTGAAGGCACTGTTGGCTACCTGACGGAGGTAAAACAACTCTTTGTCTCTCGGTGTATTGTCAAGATTGTTCAAAGAATATAGTTGCCCACTACTGGCCAGCTTATAAAACTCCTGCGGACTGCTTACTGCCAGGGCCAGATTGAGATCTTCACCCTGAAAAATCAGGTCTGTCTGCACCCCAATCTGCATGGCGGGTGGCACGGTAGGTTGTGCTTCGAGGTAGGCCGGTAAATCGTGTTGGATGTACCTGCCTATCCAACCTGTATTTTCGTATTCATCCGTATCAGAAGCAGAGGCCCATATATCCGATGACCGAAAGTGGGAGTAATTTGGCTGCGGATACCCTACATTCTGAATTACCTTCATCTTACCTTCCTCCCACATGGGTTTGAGGTTGATCATATTGTTGGGCATTCCTGTTTTACCATTGAGCGCCCACAAATTATTTTCTGTTATGGCAAGGGTAGGTCTTATATCATAATACTCTGGGTTAAACCTATCGATGACCATGTTGAGTCCATCATTGCCGCCCCTCATCTGAATCAGTACCAGCACCCTATCTGATTCCAAGGCAGCCAGTGGTGCCATCTTCCAGGCATTACCCAGGGCATAAACCGGCACTCCACTCAGGGTAGCCGCCAGACCAGCAGAAAATAAGCCGGCACTCTGGAGGAAGTCGCGCCTGCTGAAGCCCAAATGTTCATTTTCATGAGCAGCCTCATCACTCATTGTTTTACCGGATCGGTTGATGATCTTTTTTTCACACATGACTCACTGCTTAAGATAATTGAAATTCTGGCAATTTGACCAAAAACTGTAACAGATTGCCCACCTGAAAGGGTGCTTCTGCCCATGTAAGATTCCACGAACCATCATCGTAATAATTGGCAGGTATATCGCTTTTAAAATACAACAAGGCTTTGGCATGCAATTCTTCATCCAGGGCTTGTCCCAAAAAATGTAAGGTAAGGGCCCTGGTAATCAGGTCGGGGTCATTGTTATTGCCTTCAGCCAGTTGTAAGGCCAAACTCCGCAAAACCTCGCGATTGGTTGCATTGGTAATCGTATTTACAATGTCCCTGCAATAATTCCACCTCCGGGTAAGGGTGTTTTCATTGATCCATTCCTGGTGACCCGGCCATCCGGCTACATTGATGGGATTGAAGATTTCCATGCCCAGGTTGGCAGCCCCATACCTGAATGTGCTGTACCTGTCTTTAACATTGGCACTGGCCACACCCGTAGCCCTCACCAGATCCAGAAAACACTCTGTCGGATTCTTGATCAATGAAGCTATGTTTTGCTGGTCAAAAAAATGGGCACTTTTAAACATCGTTTTTAACACGGGTAAGAGCTCCCAGTTGGAGGAAACAAACAAATCTGCCAGGGCATTGACAAATTCTGTATCTATTTCTTTGTTGACAAAAGCCCTGTACAACTTACCACATATATACCTGGAAACCTGGGTTTTTCGCTCAGTAAAAATGAGGTTATGTACATCATCATAACCCCAATTACCAACCTTCCCAAAAATAATTTTATTGGTCTTGTCGAATTTGGCATTGTTAAAACTTACGTTGTCACAAATGTTGGGATTGCATTTATACCCCGTAAGCGCCCTGGCAACTTCAACGACATCGTTTTGGGTATAGCCATTGTTTTCGCCCATGGTAAAAAGTTCCATCAGCTCCCGGGCATAGTTTTCGTTGGGCTTACCCACTTCATTGTCATTGCCGTTGAGGTAATCCAACATAGCTGGACACTTGCCAATGGCCTCTACAAATACCTTAAAATTGCCTACACAATGTTTGTGCAGCAAAGCATAATAATTCCACAAATACTTATTACAACCGTACACACCCAGCTCAGTCACAAAATGATTGTGCCAAAACATAACCAGCTTCATCCTAAGTCCGTCACTCAAAATTTCATCATAGATGGAATCAAACAATTCGGTGCGGTGTTCACCTATCAGATCGGGGTCGGCATCATAAATCTCAGCCGTATAGTTGGCCCAAACAGGTGATGCGGGCAGGGCCTTGTTTTTTATTCCATCCAAAGCACTTTCAACCAGGACAAGTGCATCAGTTGCCAATGCCGGCGCCAGTTGTTCGGGTCTGGGCCCATAGCCCAATCTTCGGTAAAAATGAATTACCCTTTCTTTGTTCCACGGCTTATCAACTCCGGGTACATAGGGTGAGAGGTTTGCCATATCAGAACCTTTTCTTTTTTGTGCAATTTATCAAAATTAAGCAATTAAAACAAAATACTTGATTAAATTTACCTTACAGAATAAATGTTGTTGCATGCAGGGCAGAATCTACTTTTGTTTCATACTTCTTTTAATAATCAATCCCGCCCAGGGCCAAACGGTGCTGTTTGAAGAGGATTTTAATGACTGTGCCCTCTCTGATCAATGGACCGTTTCATTAGAAGGCAATCAAAATGTAAGATGGGCGGTAGGCAAACCGACTAACCCAAAATCGGATAGTTCCACCATCGACGGCTCCTGCATGTTGTTCATTGATGACGACCTTACCGGGGATAAAACGGAGCCCTTTGTGCTGAGGTTTTATTCCGCCTGGTTCCAAACCGATGGATATACCAATGTCGATTTTACTGCCCAGGCCCATTTCCGCAGAGACGGAGAAGAGGTTTTTAGAATCTTTGCCGATGATGGAAATAAACTACACCTGATTCGCGAATTCAAAGGCCGGAATTATGCAGGCACTAAATTCAGTGAATTTGTCAATGTAAAATCCGACCTCAGTTTTATCGCTTCTGATAGCATGCGATTGGTAATTGAATATGACGATAAGGCCAATTGGGGCTGGTGGGCTGCCATTGATAACATTGCAGTAACAGCCAGCGGTCAGGGGGGTGAAATCCTTTTGGGATCCAACTTTAATGACTGCACCCTTCCTGAAGGTTGGTCTACTGAAATTGTAGCCGGGGTTGACGACTGGAAGGTTGATATCTTCACAGATGGCAAATCGATTGACGGTACGTGTTTTTTGTTTTTTAATGATGATATCTTAGGCGAAAATGCCCCTTTGTCCAAACACCGCATCTACACCCCGTTTTTTGATGCAGATGTATACGAACGTTATATCCTCACCTATGATTTTATTTTTCGCTTTTATGAAAAAAACGAATACTTCCAACTGTACGTGGATGATGGTATCACCTTGAAGCCGGTAAAAACCTATTCGGCAGATTTTGGCGGACCCAATGTAGATGAATTTTTACCCGATACCATTGAACTGTCTGCATTTAAAAGCAAGCGGGTGCGACTGGTTTGGGAATACAACGATGGTGGCTGGGCATGGTGGCTGGGCATGGACAATGTAAAGGTAATTGGTCTTGGCAACATCAATGACCGCTGTACCAAAGCCATTGACCTTACTGTACAACAAAACTGTCTGGAATACAACAATGACTATGCCCTCCCCGATGATGAATGGCAACAAAATTCAGAAACAAAGGGCTTTCTGTACTACAGGTTTACGCCCGATGCAACCGGACAGTATGAAATAAAAACACAAAGCAGATTCAACGATGTACTGCAACTGGCTACCGGCACTTGTGATAGTCCCAACTTACTAACTGTCATAGACAGAGATGAATATGGTTTTGAAGGTGAGCGTATTTTTAGTGAGCTGCAAGCCGGTCAGAATTATTTTATCAGGGTGGCAGGAAAAGAAGCAGAATTTGGACTTTCTTCAGGCAGTGGTTGTATCCAGGTAGGGTTAGCCAATCCTCCGGGTTCGCCGCAAGAAGATTTTTGTCTTTCTGCGGTGCCGCTTACCCTGGGCAATAATTGCGAAAACATTGATAACATCAATGCCGGAACCGAAGGAGTACTGCCTACGGTCAACCTCAGGTCAAGGGCCGATGTATGGTACAGCTTTGTTCCCGATTCTACGGATGAATATCGGTTTAAAACAGTGGCAGATTTTGCTGAAACCATCGCACTTTATTCCGGTAGTTGTACTGATCTGACAGAAATAGCTTCCACTTATGCCGGAAGTTTTTTGGATGCCGAACTGATAGCAGGTCAAACTTATTTTGTACAGATCAGTTCTTACTTTTCCACCCTTGAAGGCCAACTCTACGTAATGGTAGACAAAGTAGAGGAGTCAACAGCTCCGGCCCTTCCCTGCGCTTCTTCCAATGGCATAGCCATCAATGGCAATTGCACCTCTACAAACAACAGCGGTCGACCCTTTACGGGGGTAGTGCCCAAATGTGAAGTTTACATTGACAGCGATGTATGGTTTAGTTTTAAAACAGCCCAGGCTACCACCTTGTACCTGCGCATTGATGCCGGTTTTGAATACATAGCGGCCCTGTATTCTGGCAATTGCAATGATCTGACTTCGGTTTATTGCGACCGTGAACTGCATTATTGTGATGGGTATGTGACCCTGGAGCATTTAAAACCCAATACCGTCTACTATCTGCAAGTGGCGTCCAAACGCACTCAAACCGGATACTCTAGAGGCCAGTTGTGTGTAGAAATCAAAGATATTAAACCGGATTACGAAAAATTAAATCTATCCATAACCCAGGAGTGCACCGGCCATGGTGCCGTTGTCCTATCGCCCTCCGCTACCGGAGGAACGTCTCCATACACCTACTACGGCCTTGGCATTGACGCGGCTGTAAAGTCTGGCACCACACTCTTGGTGGAAGTAACCGATGCAGATGGCTGTGTTTCAACAACAGAAGTTACCAGTCGCAATTGTGATGACATTGCTTGTGCCTTATCAACAGAACAGGTTGTTATCAACGATGCCAAATGTTTTGGAGACACCAATGCTTCGATCAGCCTTACGCCCAGTGGCGGACTGCCTCCCTACCAAATGATTTGGTCTGATGGCAGCGTGGGCTCTGTTGTTGCTCAACTTTCAGCGGGCACCTATCAGCTCACCCTCACCGATGAAGGTGGTTGCGAATCAATAACCGAATTTGCCATCCAGCAACCCAATCCCATCGATCTGGCTGCCAATATTCAAAACATCCTTTGTCCGGCCGGAAATGATGGCCAGATCGCCGTCTTGCCATCAGGTGGTACCCCACCCTACACCTATCTTTGGTCTGATGGCAGCCAAAAGAGTGAGCTAACCGCCTTGTCGGCTGGCCAATATCAATTGACCCTCACCGATGACCACCTCTGTGCCCTTACCTTCGAGTTTAGCCTTAGCTCACCGCAGGTGTGGGTGTTAGTTACAGATAGCACCCAACTCACCATTACCGATACAGAAAATGCTTACATTGGCATGATCGTTGAAGGAGCAACACCTCCCTATCAGTTTTTGTGGTACAAAGATCAACAGCCTACAGATTTCAGAGACTCGGTGCTTTCCACCAATCTTCCGGGCTCCTATCAACTGGTTGTAACAGATGCCAATGGTTGCACTTTTGAAAGTGAGGAATGGAAGGTAGATAAGATAAGCAGTACTGGTGATGCATTAAAAAACAATTGGTACGCAGTTTTTCCAAATCCGACTATCAATGACCTTTGGTTGAAATTTAAAACCAATCCAACCCTACAAAAAGTCACCATAACAGACCTAAATGGTGTTGTTTTGCAAATTCAATCAGAAAACGCATCATCTGGCCCATATCATTATGATGTATCACAATTGCCCGCAGGAGTTTATTTTATAAACTGGCAAGTTGCCGGTTCCTGGTTTACTTCAAAATGGGTAAAAATTAAGTAAAAATTGAGGTAGAATTCCGGTATTATTAGGTGGTTGGCAATGGTTAAGTCAAACTTACATGATCGTTTATTTTGCTTTTCATTATTTTTCTTTTAACTTGGAAATAAATCCTAGCTAAAGTATGACAACACAGATTATCATCACTCTTTGCGTACTCTTATTGATAGCCTATGTTTTTGACATAAGTGCATCCAAAACTAAGATACCCTCAGTTGTCTTGCTTTTATTACTCGGTTATGCTGTTCAACATCTTGCCATATTTTTTGACATCAGCTTACCAGATATGGATCCTGTGTTACCCATTTTAGGGACTATTGGTCTTATCCTCATCGTACTGGAGGGTTCTTTAGAACTTGAACTTAACAGAGATCAGTTTACTTTTGTAAAAAAATCATTTATTTCAGCTGCTGCTCCTCTTTTTATTTTAAGTTTTTTACTTGCCTTCCTAGTTCAATACCTGGATACCAGTACTTTCAAAACTGCCTTTACCAATGCCATACCACTTGCCATTATTAGCAGTGCAATTGCAATTCCCAGCGCCCATAATCTTTCGCAGTCGAACAAAGAATTTGTTATCTATGAAAGCAGTTTTTCAGATATAATCGGTGTTATACTTTTTAATTTTATCGCACTGAACACAACCATTGATGGCACCGCCATTTTAAATTTTTCAGGGCAATTACTGGCCATGATGGCAATTACCATTATTGCAACCGGCCTATTAGCTTTCCTATTGGGAAAAATCAATCACCACATCAAATTTGGCCCTATCATGCTGATGATCATATTAATTTATGCCATCGCCAAGGAATATCATTTACCAGCGCTCATCTTTATTCTGTTGTTTGGGCTCTTTTTAAGGAATGTGGATGAGATTAAAACCTTAAAACCCTTATCTTTTATCAATCCTGACAGCTTGATTTCGGAGGTTAACAAACTAAAAGAACTAACAGCAGAGGCTGCCTTCCTTATACGAACCTTGTTTTTTATACTTTTTGGCTTTCTGATTGACACGCAGGAACTACTTAACCTAAATACCCTGCCTTTGGCAATAGCCATTATAGCTGCTATTCTGCTTGTCAGATTTACAGTGCTTAGACTAATGAGATTTCCCCCTACTCCGGTTTTATATATTGCTCCCAGAGGCCTTATCACCATTTTATTGTTCTTATCTATTCCCGCTGTTGACACTTCTTTAACCATTAATAAATCGCTCATTATTCAAGTCATTATTTTAAGTGCCTTTGTAATGATGTTGGGATTAATGTTTTACTCACAAAAAGTTAAGCACCCTGAAAAAGTATAACCCTTTTTTTGTACTCAGGATTTAGGCTGATTTGTATCAAAATTAGCGGTATCTCCTGTTACACTAGATTTATTTATTCCTGATGAACTTGCATGAAAAATACAACCATGAAAATCATTTATTATGTAAGCCTGCTGCTGATCACCACCTCTTCATTATTTGCCTGCAACAAAGAGGTAGTCAATGAAACCGGGATAGGTCCAATATTAACCAATGACACCAAAAATTCTTTGCTATTGATGCGCGAAGAAGAAAAACTGGCCCATGATGTTTATGTTACCCTCTATGAAAAATGGGGCATGCCCATCTTCGACAACATCTCTGCCAGTGAGTTACGACACACCGATGCCGTTTTAAATCTTTTGGAAGCCAGAGGTTTGAGCGATCCATCTGCCGGTTTGCAAAGAGGTGAATACAGCAATGCCGATTTTGTAACATTGTACAAGCAGCTGGTTGAAAAAGGAAGTCAATCTCTGATGGATGCCCTTATTGTAGGCGCTACCATAGAAGATCTCGACCTCTACGACCTCGACCAATGGATGGCCAAAATCACCGATGAAGACATCTTATCCGTATATAAAAACTTGGCCAAAGGCAGTAGAAATCACATGCGGGCTTTTTACAGCCAGATCACCAGTAAAGATGGCGATTACAAGGCACAATACATCAGCCAGCAAAAAATGGAGGAAATTGTAAATAGCCCAAAAGAAATGGGCAGGATTTAATTCCAGCTCTTTTGCTTTTTATTGGTGAATACTTCAAAGCCATAAAACATAGCTAACCCTACCGGGTACAAGATCAAAGCCCTGATCCAAATTCGAGACCAGCTCAATTCTTCTTCAAAAAACAATGGATTAATGAGGCAGGTGCCTATTAACATGCATGTACCATAGAAGAGCCCGCGGATTACCCAGTTTTTCATGTCAATTACGAATTTATCAATTACGAATTACGAATGTCGAAATTACGAATGTCGAAATTACGAATGTCGAAATTACGAATGTCGAAATTACGAGGATTTTGATTACGAAGTTACGGTATTTTCAATTACGAATTTATAAATTACGAATTACGTTCTTTTTCAATTGCGAATTTTTCAATTACGAATTACGAGGTTTATCAATTGCGAATTTTTGAATTACCCTTTACGGTTATTTTTCAATTACAGGTTCTGAAAGCATATTCCCTCAAGAGTAATTTAGTGTGCGGATTTAGCTCTCTCTGTGTAGATTTTTATGTAATTAGCCATCCTTCCTATCAAGACACAAAATCAAAACATCGGTATATCCGTACATAAGTAAATTAAAAAAAAGGCACAACCTCAATTTAGCAACAACACATAGGATTCCCGGTTGCCGAATGCTCCGTTACCTCCGTTTCAATTACGAATTACTCTTTTTCTATTACAAATTTATCAATTACGATTGAGTTAATTACGAATTGATCAATTATCAAACAACGAATTGCTCGATACCTCCAACACCACTGCCTCCTCCGACACCTCTCACACCTCCGACACCTCCAACACCTCTCACACCTCCGACACCTCCGACACCTCTCACACCTCCGACACCTCCAACACCTCCGCCTTCACAGCGAATCTATTTTTTTCTGGACAACGGATGATAATCAAGAATAGTTTGCCTTAGGTATTCGGCGTTGACGTGGGTATAAATTTCGGTGGTGAGGATGGATTCGTGACCAAGCATTTCCTGAACAGCCCGGAGGTCGGCACCCATTTCTACAAGGTGGGTGGCAAAGGAGTGGCGGAAGGTGTGGGGGCTAACCGATTTATGGATGCCGGCTTTGGCGGTGAGGTCCTTGATGATGTGAAAAATCATCACGCGGCTCAGCCTGGAACCTCTGCGATTGAGGAAAAGAATGTCTTCGTCTTTGGGGGCAATGGCGGGAAGATGTCGCCTGACCGTATCCAGATAAATTTCAATGTGCTTTATGGCGGTATTGCCAATGGGAATCAAACGCTCTTTGTTGTTTTTGCCAACTACCCTTAAAAATCCCTGGTCAGGGAAGTAATGAGAACGGCGGAGGTTGACCAGTTCGCTCACCCTGAGTCCGCAGGCATAGAGGGTTTCCAACATGGCCCTGTTGCGCGGGCCGGTAGGCTCACTCATATCAATGGCTGCAATGATGGCTTCTACTTCTTCAATGCTCAATACATCGGGCAGATACCTGCTTAACTTGGGTCCGGCTATGCCGTCTGTGGGGTCATCGCTAATGGCATCTTCCATCATGAGGTACTTGTAAAAAGCCTTGATGCCACTCAGCATGCGCGCACTCGACTTCTCACTTAATCCGAGGTCGGAGAGGTAGGATAAAAACTCTTCTATTTGCCTACCCTTTACTTTTTCGGGCATGAGGTCAATGCCTTTGACCCCAAAATACTCTACGAGCTTTTCTACGTCGCGCAGGTAGGCCTCAATCGAATTTTTCGACAGCGACTTCTCCATGAGGAGGTAGGCTTCAAAACCTTTGATGTAGGGGATCCAAACCAACCTTTATTTTTTATTGGCTAAAGTTAAGCCAATTTATTGTGTTGTTTTTCACATGCCAAATACCCAGTCGTAAATTCTGTGAAATTTATTTTCTATTATTTATATTGTATTTTTTTATATGTATATTACTCTATATTTCAATATTATTTTTATTTATTTTGCTATTTATTTTTAACATTTTGCCATTTTGTTATATATATAAAACATTATAACTTATTGATATTTTAATTAATCATTTTTAAATATTGAACATTCTAATGATATTTTTGTAAATTTGGTTTCATAATCATTTAACAGGGAAATAACCAAAGATGGGGAAATCAATGACAGAATTGGACCTGCCGGCTCTGGAAGATGTGCTTGACATCAGTTCACAAATAATAAAAGATACCTCATTGGATTTCACCCGGTATCTGCTCACTTCCTTGCTTGAAGCTCCCAGATTAACAATCTTAAAGGGAGCCCGTGGGGTAGGCAAAACAACACTGCTGCTTCAATTGGCAAAAAAAATGCAGAAGTCAAAAAAAACGGTATACCTCAGCCTGGATCATATATTTTTTAGTCGCCACAAATTGTATTACACAATCACCCACCTGCACAAACTGGGCTACACCTTTTTTGTCCTGGACGAGGTTCACCGTTATGAAGATTGGTCGACAGAAATAAAAAACATTTACGACCATTTTCCACAGATAACCCTACTTGCTACCTCTTCCTCCGCCCTGGACCTCGGCAAGGGCATGGGAGACCTCAGTCGCAGAGCCGTTGTCTACCACCTGCGAGGACTGTCATTCAGAGAGTACCTTACTTTTGAACACGGCTTGAATCTGCCCGTTTTTACCTTTGATGAACTCATTAAAAACCATGGCGACATCTATGACGAGTGGTATAAGTCACAAAATCTGGGAAAAAAATTTCAAAATTACCTGGTAGCGGGAGTCTACCCTTATTATCGCACCACCGGCAAAAGTTACCACCAGCAAATCCTAAACACGGTGAGCAGGGTTACCGACATTGATTTACCTGCAATCTTTAATATTGATTATTCCACCACCCGACAAGTTAAAAAACTGTTGGCCGTAATGGCTGGAATTACGCCTTTCACACCCAACATTTCAAAACTAGCCCGGGACCTGGAGATGAACCGCTCTTCGGTGCTTACCTACCTCGATTACCTGGACAGTGCCAGCCTGATCCATGTTTTGAGATCCGGCCTCAAATCGGATGCTGCCCTCGCGAAGCCAGATAAGGTACTGATCGAAAATCCCAACCTTCATTACGCCCTTTGCTCCGGAAACATCAACACAGGCAGTCACCGCGAAACCTATTGTGTCTATGCCTTTAAAGCTGCCCACCAGGTGTCTACACCTGCGCGCGGCGATCTTCTTATTGACCGGCAATATACCATTGAAATCGGTGGGTCCGGAAAAAGCTTTCACCAGCTTGCCAACATGCCCAATCCTTACCTCATCCTTGACACCAAAGAAAAGGGAACCAAAGACACCATCCCCATGTGGATGCTGGGCCTGTTTTATTAAATGGATTTATGAATCCAGGGAGGAAGGGCGCACTGTAATGCGCCTCCACAAGTGTGGAAAAATGAACAGGTTACCGGACTACGGTCCCTATGTTCTCGCCTTTGACGAGACGTTCCAAATTATCGGGATTGTTGATATCAAAAACGATGATGGGCATCTGATTTTCCTGACACATGGTAAAGGCGGTCATGTCCATGACATTGAGGTTTTTGGAGATTACCTCAGCAAAAGAGATGGAATCATATTTGGTGGCTGAAGGATCTTTGTGGGGGTCGGCGGTATAGATGCCGTCCACCTTGGTGCCTTTGAGGATAACATCGGCATTGATTTCACTGGCCCTGAGCGCGGCGGCAGAGTCGGTAGTAAAGTAGGGATTGCCTGTTCCTGCTGAAAAGATAACCACCCTCTTTTTTTCGAGGTGCCTGATGGCCCTGCGGCGAATATAGGGTTCGGCAATTTGTCGAATTTCAAGGGCGGAGATGAGGCGGGTATAAACACCGGCTTCTTCGAGTGCACTTTGGATGGCCATGCCATTGATGACGGTTGCCATCATTCCCATATAATCGCCCTGTACCCTTTCTATACCGGAAGAGGCGGCACTGAGTCCCCTGAAAATATTGCCTCCTCCTATCACAACTGCTACTTCGACACCCAGTTCGGTAACCCGTTTGATTTGTTGGGCATAATGGCGAAGCATGGAGGCTTCAATTCCAAAATTTTGGTCGCCCATAAGGGCTTCTCCGCTGAGTTTGAGAAGGATGCGGTTGTATTTGAGAGACATTTGGAGGGATTTATTGATGCAAAACTAAAAAAAAAGGCGACCAAAAATGATCGCCTTTAAATTTTATCCGAGTTTAACGTGCTTAAATTCGGTTACCGTAAGTTCTTTGTCGAACCCTTTAAGGTAGTCAGCTACTGACAATTTGTTGTCTTTTACAAAGGCCTGTGGCAACAGGGTATTCTCTTTGTAAAACTTGTTCAATTTGCCAAGTGCAATTTTTTCTAACATTTCTTCTGCCTTACCTTCCTGACGAGCCAGTTCTTTTCCGATTTCGATTTCTTTTTCGATCACGTCTTTAGAAACACCGCTTTCGTCAACGGCAATTGGTTTCATGGCAGCAATTTGCATAGCAACATCTTTACCGGCATCGGCGAAAGCTGCATTTGCTTTGTTAAGACCAACGATTACACCTGCACGGTTACCCATGTGGATGTAAGAAGTTACCATTGGTGCTTCTATTCTAGCGTATTCAGCCAATTCAATTTTTTCGCCAATTACACCAACCTGTTCAGTCAGTTTTTCTGCGATGGTAAAATTGCCATCAAAAGTGAGGGCTACCAATGCATCTTTATCTGCAGGAAAGTTGGTCAATGCGATGTTGGCGATATTGCGGGCAAAGTTGACAAAATCTTCGTTTTTAGCAACGAAGTCTGTTTCGCAACTAACCCTTACCACAACACCTTTGGTTTGGTCGCTATTGACAAGTGCTATAACTGCACCTTCTTTGGCATCTCTGTCTGCTCTTTTCAGAGACAGTTTTTGACCCTGCAAACGCAGGACTTCGATGGCTTTTTCAAAATCGCCATTGGCCTCTGCCAACGCTTTTTTGCAATCCATCATACCAGCACCCGTTTGTTCTCTCAGGTTTTTAACATCGGCTGCTGAAATATTTACTTCACTCATGTTATTGAGAAATTTTATCGATGAAAAAAATTAAGCTTCTTCGGTAGCGCCTTGCAACCTTCTTTCTTCCAGTCCTTCGCGGATGGCTTCAACCACATAACCAACAATGATTTTCACTGATTTGGATGCATCGTCATTGGCAGGTATAGGGAAGTCAACTTTATTGGGGTCAGAGTTGGTATCTACCATACCAAATGTTTTGATGCCCAATCTTTTTGCTTCAGCCAATGCAATGTGCTCGTGGTGGATGTCAACGATGAACAAGGCAGAAGGAATTCTGTTGAGGTTGGCAATACCGCCCAGTTCTTTCTCCAATTTGGCACGCTCACGGGTTAAGGTAAGCCTCTCTTTTTTGGTGATTGAAGTAAGGGTTGTATCAGTCAACATACGATCGATGTTCTGCATTTTCTTTACAGACCTTCTGATGGTAGCAAAGTTGGTCATCATACCACCCAGCCATCTTTCAGTCACGTAAGGCATGCCAACACTTCTTGCTGCCTCGGCTACGATGTCTTTAGCCTGTTTTTTAGTAGCTACAAAAAGGATCTTCCTTCCTGATTTTACAATTTGTTTTGCTGCAAAAGCCGACTTGTCCAAACACTCAGAAGTGCGGTTGAGGTCGATGATGTGGATACCTTTGCGCTCCATAAAGATATACGGAAGCATTTTTGGATTCCACTTTCTTTTCATGTGACCGTAGTGAACTCCGGCATCCAGTAATTCTTGATATGTAGGTTTGCTCATTATATTTAACTTTATAATAATTCTGACAAAATAGTGATTAACGCTTAGAGAACTGGAAGCTCTTCCTTGCTTTAGGTTTACCGAATTTCTTCCTTTCAACCTCTCGGGCATCCCGGGTAAGCATCTTTTTCTCTTTCAGAGGTTTTTTGTAATCCTCTTTTACTTCTACAAATGCCCTGGATATCGCCATTCTGATGGCTTCTGCCTGGCCTTTGTATCCTCCTCCGTTTACCACAACTTTGATGTCAAACTCTTTTCCGATACCAAGGGTGAGCATAGGCTCCTCCACTTTCATACGGATGCTGACAACAGGGAAGTATTCTTCGAGCTGGCGACCGTTAACGGTAAGGTTGCCGTTTCCTTCAGTAAGGTAAACACGGGCTACTGCAGCCTTTCTTCTACCTACTTTATTGATCATCTTTGTTTGCATGCTCACTTATTATTTTAAAATTTCAGGCTTTTGAGCTCCGTGCGGATGCGTGCTGCCTTCGTAAACGAATAATTTCTTGTACATGGCGTCACCCAATTTGGTCTTAGGCAACATACCGCGAACTGCTTTTTCGATTACCCTGATTGGGTGTGTAGCCAGCATTTCCTTTGCGGTAATGCTCTTCTGACCTCCCGGATAAAGAGAATAAGACAGATATTCTTTTTGATCTACCTTGTTTCCGGTAAATCTCACCTTCTCGGCATTGATCACGATGATATAGTCACCCGTGTCAACGTGTGGAGTGAAGGATGGCTTGGTCTTACCCATCAGATTGGCGGCAATCTTGGTACAAAGCCTGCCCACTGTTTCTCCTTCAGCGTCTACTACGTACCATTTTCTGACTACTGTCTCCTTTTTGGCCGATACTGTTTTGTAACTTAATGTATTCACTGCTGATAAAATATTATTGTTATTGAATCTGGCTTTTTAAGCGGCTGCAAAGGTAATCGTATTTTTTACCCATCCAAATGTTTTTACCTTTTTTTTCGAAACTATTTTTGCTAACTAACTGAAAAACAGTGAAAATTTGGCATTTTTTTGAAAACACTACCCCACAACTATCTTTTTTAATGCCACATTTTTTTTGGTCTAACACCCAAAATCTACATTTTTTCATCTTCATTTTAGAAATAAACCAATTTTTGTTATGAGAAATCGATTTAAAAACAAGTCGCACGAAATTAATGCAGGTTCTATGGCCGATGTAGCCTTTTTATTGCTCATTTTTTTCCTCGTTTCTACCTCCATTACCCAATTAGGCACAGTGGCTATGCCAATCAAAGCGCAAAACGATGGTCCTGCACTTAAAACCAAAGCTTCGTCAACCCTTATGCTCCACCTCAATGCACAAAATACGGTAATGGCCGACCATGACCTCGTTGAGGAAAATAAAATACCCCTTTTGGTGTCTGAACTCATCCTTAAAAATACAAGCCGTCCGTGCCACATTGGTATTCAGTATCACCCTAAAGCTGCTTACCAGCATTTTGCCAACATCCATGCAGCCATCCGATCCGGACTGGATCTGGCAGCTGATCAACTTGCTGCACAAAGATATGGTCTACCCATGCACCAACTAAAAATGAATGAACAGCAAAAAATAGCCAAATCCATTCAGGTCAATATGTACGAATCCGAATTTGCCATCACTCACATAAACTAATCGATAAGCCATGCTAAAATTTAAAAAACACACCACTTCGGCTCCACAGCTGTCTACCGCTTCATTGCCTGATATCGTTTTTATCCTCCTCTTTTTTTTTATGGTGGCCACCCATATTCGCCATGAAAACGCTCCTGCCCAACTGCCAATTGTCTCTTTTCCAACCGTGGTGGCCAATGCTGACAATGCCTGGAAACTGGCCTTACACCCTGAACATCCTGGCTATTATTTCCTCAATGATCATGCCCTTACCCACGATGATCTGGAATCTCATTTTTTAAAAAAAGGCAATTCTATAGCTAGCCTACAGGTCTATCTTGATAAAAATGTGGAGATGAAAGAAATTACGCAACTAAAAACGCTGCTACATAAATTTAAGATTCAAAAAATTGAATACATGGTTTATAATTAATACAAATATTCACTACCCTAAAATCAAATTAGCCAACAATCGGTACCTTATTTAACTTCAACGATTCCTTCCAAAACCAAGGTACTGCCTTTGGCATTTTGCACCAGCCCTGTTGCCTGGGCGCGGGAAGATGTTGTATTTTTCATCACCAATTGTCCATGGTTTCTGATACTGAGTCCGGTACTACCCGGTATGAGCTCCAAATTGTCCAATACCACCGATGCCTGTCTGTCTATGTTCATCAGGGCATAGGATTGGGTGCGGATCTTTACTTTTTGGGCATGGGGATTTGACAAAGTGATCGACTTATCCAGATACAGGTGGTTGTTCAATTCTATGGTATCCGCTGTCATCTGAGCGGAAAAGGTAATGGTATCACCGGGAGCAGCACAATCTATGGCATAGGGCAGCGACCCCGGGCCGTAATCTGTAAATTGGCTGACCACACCACAGGCTGCGTTGGGAAGGATTGTTTTTTTCATGCCATTGCCAAAGCTGGTCACCCACATCTCCGAGGCATCGTAAGGATTAAAAAAGACACGCTCCGGCTGCTGAAAAGGGTAAGCATCTACGATTTCAAAAACGGGACTCGCTGCCAGGATATTGGTACATTTCCATAGCCCCTGTCCTTCGGTGGTAAGATATACTTCGGCTGTTTGCAGTGGATTAAAGGTAATGGAAGTAACCCTGTCAATCAGACTCCCCGTCAACTTGACCCAGCTTGTACCTCTGTTGGTGGTTTTATAAAGTCCTCCCAAACCATTGGGTGCCCCACCCCAACCACTAAACACGCATACATACCAGGTGTTTTGGGTAGGATCATTGGGATCAATGACTATGTCTTTGGTCCAGTAATGCATGCCCGGATGGGACTTATCTGTAAATGTATTGGTTACAGGGTCGTACAAAAAAACACCTGAACTGGCCGTAAAGGTACCGGCTGCGTTTCTTCGTCCTGAATAGGTGCATACCATCTTACCATCATTGAGCACCACAATGCAGGCAGGATGTTTTTCTGTTCTCGGCGGATTGGGCAATAAGGTCCAGGTAGAACTTGCCAGACTGTTGACATTGTCGCACCTGTAAATGCCCCCGATTCCGGTATTGCTGCTGTAATGAATAACGCTGGCATAAGCCCTGTTGGCATTATTGGGGTCGGTGGCAAGCCAGAACACAGGATGGCTAAATTGTTTTAACAATTGCCAGCTTTGGCCATTGTTGGTGGAGTAAATTATTTTCCCATTGGCATCCGTTGGATCCAATCGGGCATCGGTGAGATAGGTACTTTGATAAATGTCATGGATGTTGGAGGTACCGGCCAAAAGGGTGCCATTGGCTAGTTTTGTTATGCGGTAACTGGTGTTGGCCGTGTGTCCGGTATAATTGAACGACCATTTTTCTCCCATGTCAATACTTCTCATGCCCCTGATATCGGAGTAACAAGCCCACATCTGACTGGCATTGGCCCAAAAGACCTGCCAGCAGCTGGTGTTTTCCAAACCAATGCTGCTATAAGATTCCATTGCAGGCGTATTGCTGCCCGCCGCATGTTCGTCATCGGCATGGGTATAGGCCTGTCTCCAGCTTTGTCCTCCATTGGAAGTAGCATGCACAAAGCCAAAGTCGCCAAAAATCACCCGGCTGGCGTCATTCCTGGCTACTTCAATACCAAAAGCGCATTCTCCATAACTCCATGGCCTGTCACCGCCGAGCCCGCTCCATCCGGTAACGATGTTTTGGTTCGATGCCGTTACAAAGGTATTAGACCACGAATTACCACCATTGGTGGTTTTAAATAGTGTGGGATAGGCCAGGTCATTGCTGCCCGCCAGGTAAATGGTATTGATGTCATTTTGGGCCATGCCAACAAACATGGGAAAATCGGTGCTCAGGTTGATGCCTGCTGTCAATTTTGATGTCCAGTTGGTGACACCCACATCCATGGCAAAGAGTCCTTTGGCAAAACCATAATAATCTGAGCCCGGCAAGCCAACATAGATGTCAGCGGCATTGGCTGTAATACAAAACAATCGGGTCTGTCCATTTTGCCTGGCCCCCGCAAATGACCAAATGGCCTGGCCTGCTGGGATGCCTGTTGTTCCCAGATTGGACCACGAAGTACCTCCATTGGATGAAAACAACAGACCATCATTGGTGCCTATATAAATGTTATTGCCATCAAAAAACACACCCCCTATCACCACCCCACTTCCTGAACTCAGGGCCGTATGGAAAAGGGTAAAGCTACCACCTCCATTCTGACTGATGTACAGCTGGCCATAATAAGCTATGATAATTCTTTGCGCATTGTTATAGTCGGCATAGATGCCAAAACACTGCTCAGATGGATCCGGATTACCGGTTAAATCTGACCAGCTTAGTCCTCCATCGGCACTTTTAACTGGAACGATGAGGTTGTTTGCATAATTGATGGAATAAAGCAGACCCGGTGTAGCTGTAAAAATCACCTTGGAGTCGTGACCACCCACCAGCTCTGAAGAAGCCACCTGGGTATAGGTTCTGCCATAATCACAAGTGTGAAAAAGCTCTCCCATGTCACACGATACAAAAAACTCATCGGTGTTGTCAGGACGGATGGATAGGGAAAAAAGAGCCCCTCCCCCACCCAGGCCCCGGGAGGAGAAAGAATAAGGCTGTGCCTTAAGTGGCACGATCAAGAAGAGCACAAAAACAATATTCCAGGTTTTCATATTATGATATTACTGCTAAAAACGGCTTTGCGATAAAAAAGCATAAGGTATTTCATTCTTTTTCTACAAAAATTAATATCTATTTGACAATCAATAATCTATGATAAAATGAGCAAAAAATTATAGCATACAAATATTTCAATTCCAAACTTACAAGTGAAACAAAATCATATAATACAGTATCCACTTCACACGCAATTTTATACCATTTTATTGTAATTATAAAATTTTATATACTAGTTCAGTAGAATAAAATATATCTTTGTAATGAACTAGTTCCGAATTTTCTATTTCTAACATTAAAATTTAATTATTATGAAAAATTTCAAGGTTTTTTCTTTTTTGCTCTTCAACTTTTAAAAGCAAGTTATCGAAGCCTTGGGGGGCAATTTAAATTCTTATTTTTTTAAATATTCTGGGATGTGAATCGCAAATTGAAAACCACAGACCGAAACAAACTCAAAACACACTAGCCAATAACCGCACAATACCATGTGGACTTGTGCATGATGATTGTTCATTCACTTTTCAGACCTTTAGGAACAACATACCTAAAGTCATTGAACAATGTAAACTTCTTGTAAATTATACATTAGAAGAATGCTATGATGCCAATAATGTTGCTAAAAGAATAGTAATTACTAAAATGACCTGGAACTGGAGTACTGGTTGCGATTCAATAAGGAGAAGTTGGTCTGATCTGTATGTACAGGGTTTTTATTCTGAGCTAAATATTCAAATGAACTCATTTTATAATTCTCTCTCAATTGGGTTAGAAAATTATGAAGCTCCAAATTTTGAAGGATTTTCATGTCCCGATTCAGGTGATCCTTGCCTGGCAGAACAAAGTGTTTTCGAATTCTATGTTTCAGATGGTTTCAAACGATGTGCTTACTTTGATGAAAGAGAGTCACTATATAACATAATAGAGGTAAAATGTGGTGATGCCTGCTGCAGAAGAATTACAAAATTCTGCTATGACAATGGTGTAATACTCCGATGCCTCTCTCGGTTGGTTTCAAATTATGGAGCTTATATTTGTAGTGAAAAAGTTCCCGATGGTCTATGTAATAGAACACTATTTGGGGAAAGTCTTAACCCATGTGAAAAAGTAAATTAAAATAATTTGGAACTAAGGGTTTATATGCCCTTAGTGCCTTTATAATCCTCAAACTCATGAAACGAATTTCACTTCTCCTTTTATTTAATTTCTTTTGTGTTATAACAATAATTTGCCAACTTCCTTTAAAGCCATGGCAACCCATAGTTTTTAAAGAAGTCAAACCAAAATGGCAAACAACACTTTTTGATCAGGCAGCGATCAGTGATTCCACAGATGGCTATAATAGACTTGGTTCATGGTTTAATGAATATGTCATCATTGATAATTCGATTATCACCTATTCATACATCGCCTCACCGCAAGACATTGAAGGAGGATATATTCAAAGGACTGACTTAGAAACCGGAAATGTTATTTGGAAAAATCGGTTCGATTACCACACGGATGGAGAACAAAAGGCAATTAAAAGAATTTTTCTTAATGAAAATAACAATATAGAAATCATAGGCCAAAAAAGTCTTGATCCATTCTCAACAAACAGATGGATACCATTTGTGATAAAAGACGAAAACACTGTGCTTTTCAGAAAAGTCTTCGATGTTGAAAACGGAAATTTGGTTTTAGATTATGAGGCTGATAAAGACGCTGGAGCTTTTGTAATGACCTATTCCTATGCAAATGGCAGCGCTCAAACATATCTGTTTAATGAAAAAAACCATATCGCATATTTTCGAAATCCGTTGAAGAGTGGAAAACAAGCTTTGCAATTAGTTAAATTAGATAAGCAAGGAAAACAATTCGAAATTTCAGATACTTTTAATTATGCTGGCCTAGTTAGGAATATCCTTAATTTTGAAGATAATTATTTCACCATTTCATCTTTCCAACAAAAAGTGCTGTTTCATTTTTTTGATTCAAACTTTAATAAATTAGACAGCATATCTCTTTCTTCAGAAATAGGTGTAGAAAATTTATCTTTTGTAAACGTAGATCCTATAAAGAAAACTATTGTCCTAAGTACTCAAACATTTAATGAGAGTAGTATTGACAGTTTTTATGTTTACTCAATATATGTTTGCAATTTTGAAGGCGAAATATTGAATAGTGCTAAATTTTACACATACAAATCAACTATTTTTTCAATTTTTTTACATGAAAATGATATATATATTTTAAATTCTGAACTAAGAGGGGATTTCGAAAATTTTACGTCTTCTATCGTAATTAGAAAATCAAACAGCCTTCATTCCTTTGATGAGATTTATAATTTTGTAATTGAAGATCATGAGAAAATACCTTATGTATCTAATGTGAAAACCAATAACAATGGAGACCTAATATTATTGATAGATGAGACATCGATAACCAAAACATCTAATTCTTCATATACTTTTGATCGCAATGCAAATGCGCTTACTTTGATTTGTTTAAATAAGGATTCTATTCCATTATTTTTTCCATCTTCCATAAATAATGAAATCACAACTGAAAGTCCCATCAGTGTATTTCCTAATCCAACATCTGATATTTTCAAAATAGAAAGCACACAAATACTAAATTCTATAAAAATTTTCAAAATTGATGGGACAATGGTGATCAATCAAAATCAATTATCTGACTCTAATTATATTGATTTAAAAAATCAGCCATCCGGAATTTATATTGTACTATGTACCACTGATAACAATAAAAATATAACCAAAATAATTGTGAAAAAATAAATTTTAATTAAGCACCATATCTGTTTCTGATTCGGCTTGACCTTTTTCAATGGTTCCGCCACTCCTGCGGGGTCATTCCAAACTCTTGCTTAAACACCTTTCCAAAGTAACCGGCATCTCCAAAGCCGCACTGGTTGGCTATTAATACGACGGTTGTATCTGTATTTTTTAGCAACTCCTGGGCTTTTTTCATGCGGAGCAATTTGATGTATTGATTGGGTGAAAGGTCAATTAATGCACTGAGTTTTCGATGCAATTGGGAATAACTCATGAATAGGTGTTTGCACATATGCTCAACACTGTAATCTTCCAGATGTAGATTACTTTCAATCTCTTCTCTCACCCGGATGACAAATTTATCTTCATTGGGCGATGGCGACATCACAATTTCTTCCACTTCGACTTGCTCCTCCATTGGCGGTGCGGTCTGAAAAAGTCCGGCTACTTTTGAGTAGGCGCGCTGCAATATCTTTCTTTGGGCCAGAATCATTTTGATCCTGAGCAACAACTCTTCTCTGTAAAATGGTTTTTCGAGGTACACTTCTGCGCCGTATTCCAGGCCTTCCAGCCTGCTTTCCATGTCTGCTTTGGCGGTGAGCATGATGATGGGGATGTGGCTGGTCCTTTCATCCTGCCTTAGTTTTTGACACATTTCAAAACCATCCATGTGGGGCATCATCACATCGGTAATGATGAGATCCGGCACAAGGTCTGTGGCAATATCAAAACCTTCCCGACCATCTTTGCCAACTGCCAATCGGTAATCGGGAAGACAGCTGGCGGTATAGGCGACTACATCTGCATTGTCTTCCACCAGTAAAATCAATTCCGAATTTTTATTTCCGGTAACAAGGTTGTTTTTTATATCAGAGACCGGCTTGTTGACAATGTTATCAATGTCTGCTTCTTTACTAACCACGGGTATCATTTCCACATCTGAAACCGGGCTCAAAGGCAGGCTCACGGTAAATTCGGTACCTTTTTTAGCGCCTATGGGTGGACTTTTTACCGAGATGGTACCTTGCATGAGTTGTACCAATTCTTTGGTAAGTGCCAGTCCGATTCCGGTACCCTCGGCTTTTCGTGTATGGCTCGAATCCGCCTGGTAAAAGCGATCAAACACATTTAAAATCTGGTGCTCAGGAATGCCCGATCCCGTATCCTTTACTTTAATGAAAAGAAAATTCTGGCTACCTTCTTCCAAGGATATGGCTACGTAAATGTCACCGTTATTTGGCGTGAATTTTATAGCATTGGACAATAAGTTGGACAGAATTTGCCTGAGCTTTTCCGTGTCGTATTGGGTGTAATACCTATCCAAAGAGGCCAGATAATGGAGCTTAACGCCCTTGCTTTCTGCAATGGAATGAAAGGATTCCACAATGTAGCGGATAAAATTGACCACATCGCCTGCCTCGGGTCGCAGCTCCATCTTGCCGGCTTCCAGTTTGGAGAGATCAAGCATTTCGTTGACCAGGTTGAGCAAACTTTTTCCATTTCTTTCAATCATATCCAGCCCGTTATCCAGGTGGTCTATGGCAGATTTTCTGATTTGTTGAACCATGCCCAGAATGACGGTAAGAGGAGTTCTGAACTCATGGGTGATGTTGTTGTATAACTGTGTTTTTACCGTATCCAGTTCCTTGATCCTCCTGGCTTCTTTTTGTTCAAACAACAGCTGAGCTTCTATTTTTCCTTGCTTGAGACGATAGGTAAAATACATCCACAGCACATAGGCCCCCAGAACAAAGTAGAGCAAATAGGCCCACCATGTATTCCACCAGGGTGGCAAGACGGTAATTTTTAAAGTTGCTTCTTTTCCGCTCCAAATACCGAGACTATTGGTGCCCTGAACCCTGAGTACATAGTCACCCGCCGGAAGATGCGAGAACGTAACCGCCCTCCTCGTTCCTAAATCTACCCAGTTATCATCCACACCCTCCATTCGATACCGATACTTATTTTGATCAGAAGCCCTGAAGTCCAGGGACGAGAACTCTAAAGAAATAACATTTTGCAAATAGTTGAGGGTAATGGACTGGGTAAATTCGATGGCACTTTTCAAAATACCTGTGGCATCACCTGATCGGATCACCTTGTTATCTACCATCAACTGGGTGATAAAAATATTGGGTTTAAAGGTGTCTACCAGAATTTTTTGTGGGTTAAAGATATTGATGCCATTGACGCCTCCAAATACAAAATCGCCATTTCTAAGTTTGGTGAACGCAGTAGTATTAAATTCATTAGACTGCAGGCCGCCAGCCTGGGTAAAGTGGCGGATGTCCCAGTTTTTTTTCTGCTTATCGCTGTTTGCCAGAATGCAAAAAAGTCCATTATTGGTGCTACCCCAGATATTGCCCTGGTCGTCGGCCAGGACGCCGTACACTACATTATTGCAAAGGCCTTGCTGGGTAGTGATGTGGGTAAAGGTATTATTACTTTTATTAAAAAGGTTGAGTCCGCCACCTTTGGTGCATACCCACATATATTGAGGGTCTGCAGGGTCATCCAGAAAACAGGAAACATGGTTGTGATTGAGTGAATTTTTATCTTCATGCTTGCTTTCGTACCATTTATAGGTTGGATTGGTCTTTAGCATATCTGAGGATGTCACTTTGATCATGCCGGTTTCGGTACCCATCCACACGGTTCCTTTGTTATCTTCAAAGATGGAGGTAAAATAAGCGCCTGCCAACTTGGGATTGGATGGACTGGGAGGCGTTTTAAATTTTTTTGAAACACCTGTTTCCGGGTTTAAAACAACATAATTTCCTTCGGTGCCGCAAAACCACATATATCCGTTTTTGTCTTCCAGTGTGGGTTCCAGATATCCATAGAGGATGGGATATGAAATGGCGTATTGTGTTCTTTTTTTGGTAATGGGGTTGATACGTTCTATTTGATGAACAAAGTGAGTTTCAGAATTGCCTTTAAACTCAATAATCCAATAATCTCCGTTTCTTGCAATATAAACATCATGTACCATTTGATCGACAATGGCGATGTCGTCTGGCATCATTAGACCATTTGATTGGAGTAACTTAGCTTCTGACCAACCTTTGAGATAGATGCCCTTATTCAGGGTTTGCATAATTCTGCGGGCACTAAATCCTTTTGCCTGGTGATTAAATTTTTCAGATTCAAACATGTACTTGCGCAAGCCATAACCATTGGTTGCCATCCAAAGTATGCCGGATCGGTCTCTGAACATTTCAAGACCACCTATTTTATCTTGAGCCATCAGCTTAGAAGGTGGGTCGAGGGGGCGGCCCTTTTGCCATTGGCTTATATCATAAACATTCAGCAGATTCAAATTAGAGCAGGTAATCCATAGTCGTTGTTTTTCATCAGCATAAATATAGCTGCCTTGATCTTCCATCAAAGACTTATCAAACAAGGCATATGTCTGATTTGAATCTATGAGGTTATAATACTTGCTATTGGTCCAGACACTGCCGTTTTTATTTAATTGGAAGGTACTAAAGGGCTCTATATCTTTTTTCCATTCAAAGTTGTTGATGGCCGGATTAAACTTCATGTGTTTTCCATGGGCATTGAGCCAGGTTTCCCCTTTAAAGGTGGTGTAATAAGTTAGGAAGTAATAGTCAAAGGGAATATCGAGCTCTTCAATTTTAATGTCAGGCTTATTTTGATGTGCATGGGGTGGAAGAGTAATTAAGTTTATTTTTTTGTTATGGGTACAAGTCATCATTCTGCCATCACTCATCTCAATGATGGGAAATTGAATCCTGTTACCTGCCAGGCTGTTGGCTTGACCCTCTTTTTGGCGAATCCTCAAAAACCGATCGGTTACCTTGTCGTAAACACTAATGCCATTTTCCTCGGTGCCTATCCAGATGCGCCCATATCGGTCTTCGTACATATAGGTACAGCTATTGCTGCTGATGGAAGTAGAATCATAGGCGTCGTGGCTGAATATTTTAAATTGATAGCCATCATATCGGTTGAGTCCGTCTTTGGTAGAAAACCACAAAAAGCCTTCCTTGTCCTGGAGAATATCAAACACATATCCCTGAGAAAGTCCGTGCGAATTATCCACCACGTCAAATCTAAACTGGGCATCCAGCCTTAGGCTTGCGCAAAGACCCAGGACAAATGCTAAAACCAACCTTATTGTAGGTGGGAAAAAATTCATAGGTTAAAAATAGACCTAATTTGGCAAATCAAACCCAACCAGGCCTTTTGTAAGGTCACTGTACACCAATTTTGATTAAAAATTCCCATAGAAAGTTGGTTTTTACCATCGCACGTGAATGAAATCGTCCCTTCAAAGAAAAAAATACAACCAATATGGAGGCCATTCTGCAAAACAAAATTGGGTCAAATTTGACCACATTATGGATAAAAAAGTGTCGCTCTTACAAAATTTGGTGATTGAGCTGAAAAACGGACTCAAACCAAATATTATTTCAAAATCACCACTGTACCTTTATTTAATTCTGAGAAATTAATTATCCATATCCAGTATCCTCCAAATAAAATTTTGCTCAATGCCCTTTGAGTATTTAGGTCAAAGAAATCAGATTTAAGTTTGTTTATTTTTTAGTCTGGAGCCTTTATCAAATCAAGGAGTATAAAGTTGGACAAAATCCTCAAAACTTGAAACCACCAGATAGCTATATACCGACCGGTAAAAATTGGTTTTTGGTTAAAAATTACCATATAAACACTTGATTTTGGAGGTTTTTGATTGAATCGTCCTATCTCACATGCAGGGTTTCTCCCCTACTTTGTGATAGCAATCACATGCTAAGCTATTTGTCAATTTTTAATCAAACCAACCATGATTTCTACAAAACACAATCCAATTACCCTTTTATTCATTTCTGCAGGCTTTAAAAAGTCTTTATTAATGATCCTAGCCATTTTGGGCATAAATTTTTTAATGAATGCCCAGGCTACCCTGAGTGTACAGGGAATATTAAAAAAGTCTAATGGCGTTGCGCTGGAAGATGGTACCTATACCATAAGGTTCAACATTTATGCTGTTGATGGCACCCCTTCAGGTGTACTGTGGTATGAAATCATAGACGATGTTGAGTTAAATGGAGGTATATACAGTGTTGTCTTAGGCAATAACCCAGGCACCCCTTTAAACCTTGCCTTTGATCAGGACTATGAGATGGGTGTACAGATCGGTTCTCAGGAGATGACACCTAAAATCAGGCTGACCTCAGCTCCTTATGCGCTTGCCCTCAGAGGTAGCTCCAACCAGTTTCCGAGTGCCGGTCAGGTATTGGCCGATGAGATAAAAGTAGCTGACGGTATAATAGCCAGTGGTGGTGCTCCGGGAGTCAACAATGCCAATAAAAACGGATATACCTTTCACAATGGTGGAGACAATGATGGTGGTTTGTTTTCAACCGCAGACGGAGAAGTATCGGTATACGTCAACAGTTCTGAGAAGATGGAAGTCAAGGATGCCAAAACCACTTTCACCAATGTTGTGGAAGCACCTTCGATGGGGACAAATGGGGTAAATCTTTACAACGATGGTACCATCAATTATTCTACTACCAATGGAGGCAGCTTTAGCGCATGGAGATTGGCTGATGTAGATGATCTTGGATCACATGATGGTTGGCAATCCTATTCTCCAAGTGGACAAAACACAGGCTGGAATAATGCATCTCCTGCTGGTGATCCTTGTCTCTGTAATGGCGGAACCTTTGTTGGTAATATCCTACAACCCTCTGTCAACAATCAGGTTTTGAAAAAAATGTTTAACATACCCGGATCGTGGTCTCAAATGAAAGTTAAGTTCAGGTACTATTTCTTCGATTCCTGGGGTTGGGGTGGTGGTGATATGGCATTTGCCGGTTTTGCCAATAATGCATCAGGTAGTACATTTAAGGTAGCATGGTCTTACCTGGGCAACTGGTTGCAGTCGAATGGAAATTTTAACAATACAACCGCTGTCAATGCTGTCCAAATTGGAGGCCAGGGTGATGCCGACTATTATATGGATGTGGAAATGAGCGCCAGAAGAGACGGATCATCAAGTAGCTTTTGGGTTTTCATTGGTTCTGCTTTGGATGAAGGTACTACCAACGAAACTTATGCTGTTGGGCCAATAGAGGTGTGGGTGAGATAAAAATGCACCATTCATTTATTCTTTCACTTTCTACTTGATTTATCATGAATAATAAATATAGTTGTGCATTTATTGCCCTCATAATCATGCTGGGCTTCCTGTCCTTTATCAACGCACAAAACAATTGCAATCCTACCGTGGCAGTGGACTCTGCTTCCTATGAAGGAGTTGCCTATTTTAACTACGGCAGTACTTCCAAATCTAAGAGTCAAAAATACCTTACTGCCTTATCCGTTGGTCAGGTTTTCACAGGTTACGTTGACAATTCATCCTATAGCTCCACTGTTGGATTTTATGGAAGATACCTGCTTCCTCCTTTTGCCTTAAAGGTTAATGCCTCCCAGGGAGATCTGCTGGATCGCATCCAGCTATCCTGGGAAATCGACGCCTTGGGCCCATCACCCAATGAAGGATTTAACATCTACCGAGATGATATCTTTTTGGCCAGTGTGGGTCCCAATATCAGAAATTACAACGACTTCAATGTTATTGCCGGTGTGGCTTATCAATACTCAGTCAGGGGATTGAATGCCTATGGCGAGGGCAATGAAAGTTATGCCCTGGGCTTTCAGGTGCCCAATGGGGTGGTCACTGGTTGGGTAAAAACCCTAAGTGGAAATCCCGTACCCAATACTCAAATTACCCTAATGCCCATGCAGGGCTTTTCTGCCAAATTTGATGCGACAGATGCGGCCACCGCTTCTGTCAACAACGACAGTTCTTTCATTCCTGACCATGCGGATTGGACCATGACCTTTTACATCAAGACCGATTCGGCCAATGTCAATGCGGGTGTGATCAGCATTGGTGAGATCCTGTTGTATGTAAGGGCCAAAAACAGCAGTTCGGGACATGAAGGCATTGAATTAGCCACCTTACCCAGTGCTGCTCCTTTTTTGGCTGCTGATTTTGTCGACAGTTTAAAAAATGAATGGAACCATGTAACCCTTACTTACGAAGAGGTAACTAAAATAATGAGACTCTACATCAACGGCGCCTTGGTTGGATTGGCTCCGTTTAACGACAACGTACCAGTAGGAGAAGAAGTATCCAATGAAGTATTTTTTAAGTTGGGAAATACAGAAAACGGAGGTGGATGGAATGGAAAAATTGACGAATTAAGAATTTACTCCACTTTATTTTCAGAATTAGACATACCAGAGATTATGCACGGTACTGCATCCTCTCAAACACCTAATCTCGATTTTTATTGGAAGATGGATGAGGAGCTGGGAGAAAAATCATATGATATCAAAAATCGACTAAAATTGTTTTTCTGCGGTGTAACCTTTGATTCAGACATACCGCCGGTTCGCACAGCTGGTACAACCAATGAAGAAGGTTATTATAGAATTGAATCTGCATCTTATGGCACAGGTACTACCTTTCTGGCCGAACCAATGAAATCCTTTTACCTTCATAAAGCTATAAAATTTACAAGAAATAGCAACTCCCTGGCAAGCATTCCAAATTTTGCAATTCCTAAAAAATCAACCCTTGAACTTTGGGTTAACACCTCGGGGGCAGCAGGACCCCAGACCATCTTGAGTAAAAAATCTACGGGTAATGAACTCCGAATCTATCTAGAGCCGTCGGGTATCAATCAAACACTCAAAGTATTACTCAACGGTTCATCTCATTCTTTTGGCTTTCTTGGAAATGGATACCAACACCTGGCCATGACACTGGATAGTGCATCCGGCACTTTACACCTATTTAAAAACGGTGTTGCCATCGGAAGCCATTCATTTGGCTCTTTGGTAGGGAATCTTAGTGAAGGAAACCACTTATGGAATTTAGGTGCTCATGATGGGGGGGACTACTATAATGGATTGATAGATGAATTTGCGGTTTATGATACCATTTTATCACCTTCTCAAATTACGAATCACTACAACAATGCTCGTGATATGCAGGAAGCAGATCTGTTTGTATATTTTCCCATGGATGAAGGTGCAGGTAATAGGATATCCAACGTAGGTCCTCTATTTATGGAGTTTGGTAGTCTTACCAATGCAGGATGGTCGTCTTTTTCACCCAATCAAGAGGAAGAACCCCACGTGTTTACACCGAGAACCAGACAGGTGACTTTAAACCCAAGTGTAACTTCTGTAGACCAGGTAGATTTTACCGACCAATCAACGGTTGCGGTATCTGGATATGTAAGATATAAAAACACAGATTGTTTTGCTCCCAATGTAGAAATTTTAGTCAATGGTACATCGTATAATCCTAAAATATACACAGATTCAACGGGTAAATTTTCTATTGATTTTGATCCCGGAGCGACAGCCCGATTAGAACCCAAATTTGAGGACCACAATTTTGTACCTGCATTTTGGGATGTAACCAATGTAAGTAGCCCAATAGCAGGTATCATCTTTAATGATGTCACTACGAGAAAAGTAAGCGGGCAGGTTGCAGGAGGTCTATGTAGAAAATCTGTAATCAAAGCCCCAGCAGGAGATCCACAAAACCAAGGCACCGTATGTGTGGTCGAAGT
Source organism: uncultured Bacteroidota bacterium (assembly GCA_937872515.1). Classification (GTDB taxonomy): domain Bacteria; phylum Bacteroidota; class Bacteroidia; order Chitinophagales; family Saprospiraceae; genus JADKBO01. The sequence continues at coordinate 26,260 of CALMSX010000117.1, read as the reverse complement.
AAGAGCAGTAAATGGTTGTTTGGTCAGGGCTATTACCATTGATAATCAGGAAGGTGACTTTGAATTTTTGGAATTACCTCCGCTTGAAAAAATGACTGTAGCAGTTATTGAACATTCAAATGCAGATATTAAAAATGCATTTCAAGTGCAAGGGGGATCAACAGTTGACTTGACAAAATCAGATACAATTGTTGATTTTATCTACTTTGCACCACCAGAAGTTGAAATTGCTACAGGCTTAGATACCGTGCCTAATTGTTTACCGGCAAAAATAGTCTTGGAAAAATCTGAAAATATTACCTTAGAAATAAAAGTGAAGGAAACCTACATTTCAACGCCTTTAGACGATGGAATATGTTATTTAGATACTGCAGATCTACAAATAATTAATGGTTTTTCTGACACACGGATCGACACAACCCTTAGTGGAGGAAACTTGCAATATTTGTTTAGGGTTGGAAATCCCAATCCTTCTCCTCCGTATCTAAAAACTCTACAAATCATTGCTACTTCTGTGCCAGCGGGTAGAATTGGAAGTCTTACGAAGCAGGCCATCGTAACAGGTACCGTAAACAAATTACAGACATTTACCACAATGATGCCGTTTATGCCATCTGTTATCCTGCGAGATCCACCTGGTGATGGCAGTTCTTCTTTTATTGAAAAAACAGAAAAAGTCTGTAAAACAACAGAACTTTCAATGGAAGTAGAAGCGGGTGTGAGTGGAAGTGTAGACATAGAAATTGCACCTACTATCCAATTTGTGGTAGCCCCATTTGGTTTGGGTAAAATTGTCACTGTGGATCCTGACTTTCAAATTAATATTGAAACAGAAGTAACTTATAGTAAAGTTACATCAAACTCATTCCAGACTTGTGTCAGTTTTAACAATAGAATTGCCACCAACGACGGTGAATTAATTGTTGGGGGTGAAAGAGGTGGAGACTTATATGTTGGTGAAGCCATCAATCTAGTCTTTGGATTTGCTGATAAAGTTTCATTTGACACCTGTACTGTAGATGTTAAACAAATTGTGGAAGTCGAGCCAGGCAATTTTGCCACTACTTTTGTTTATTCAGAATTTAACATTAAAAATAATGTAATACGATATCTAAATGAATTATCGGAAAGCATGGACACTGATTCTGCTGACAGAGTCAACTATCTTGAATCCATTGACAGATGGGAAGCTATAATTAACCGAAACGACAGCTTAAAACAGAAAGCCAAACTGGTCCGAAATCTCTCATTTGATGCAGGTGTTGAATATGCCTATTCAGAAACAGCCGACACTACAGACACCAAATTTGATCAAAATGGTGTAAATACGGATTCAAAAATTGGTACCACCTTTGGCTTTTCTGGAGACAATGCCGGGGCGAAATTTAAAGTAAATGCGATTGTTAAATCAAGCAATACCTGGAAAACTGAAAATGGAACCGAAAAGGGTTTGACCACCGGATACACTCTTAAGGACAATGATCCTGGAGATGCATTCACAGTTGATGTAGCAATGGACACCGTTTATAAAACCCCTGTATTTAGAATACGTGCAGGACAGTCTTCATGTCCTTGGGAACCAGGTACTGCAAATAGAGAGGCTCCCAATCTTCAAATTGGAGAAGGTTCTCAGTTCACAGCGGTAAATGTACCCGCCAATGAGCCGGCTGTATTCAAACTTAACCTTGGTAATCTAAGTGCCACCAATGAAGACTGGACCTATGGCTTTACAGCCATTGCAGGTAGTAATCCGGATGGAGCCATTATAAAGGTCAATGGGCAACCTCTGAACAACAATACAATACAATATGTTGTTCCTTACAATTCATCTATACCTATCACCCTTACTGTAGAACGAGGCCCAATAGCTTATGAGTACGAGGGTTTGAAAGTAGCATTGGTTTCTGAATGTGAATTGGCAAGAGATTTCGCCCTTTCTTTACAAAGTGATTCTATGTTCTTTTCTGCTATAGATCTTGGGGTGGATTTTATTAGACCTTGCAGTGAAGTGAATATCAACGTTCCTGAGCAAAACTGGGTAGTTATTAATAATGACCCACTTCAACCAGGAACTTTAAGAAGAATTACTGTTACTGGTTATGATCTAAATTCCCCAGATTTTCAGCTGATCCGCTTACAATACCGCAGGACCGATGGTAATGGTGCTTGGATTAACCTACCAACACCAACTGGAATTTATGAAGCTTATAATCCTAAATGGTCGGGCTTCAATTCAATTCCTAACGATCCTGATACCTTGTTGTTACAACCTGACTTTACTCAATTTATGTGGGATACGGATGAAATAGCTGATGGCAACTATGAAATTCACGCATGGGCAGTTTGCTCAGGAGATGCATCTGACAAACCTGGCTATTCAGATATAATAAAAGGTAAAATTGACCGTGAACCACCAAAACTGGTTGGTGTACCACAACCTTCAGATGGTGTTTTCCACTTAGGGGACGAAATATCATTTACCTTCAATCAAGATATTAATTGTAATAAAATAATACAAGCAGATTTGCTGAATGCCAACAATGTAGGTTTGTATGATGCTGAGACCGGCCAGTTGATTGATGCAACCATTTCATGTGCTGGCAATAAAATTGTAATCAATCCCAATTTTCAAAACAAATTCTTTGAAAATAAGATCATGAGAGCAGAACTGCATAACATCCAGGATTTAACCGGAAATGTTATGTTGGCAGCCGATTGGGAATTTTACGTTGACCGCAACGAACTGGCCTGGCTCACCGATAGCATTGAGATCGTGAAATATGCAGATGAATCTAAAACGGTATCAGCAAAGATTCACAACCGGGGAGGTTATCCAGTGCCTTACAGCTTTGTCAATTTACCGGCATGGGTACATGTTTATCCAGACAGAGGCACCCTTGTGGCCAACGAGATCCAGGAAGTATTTTTTACGGTTGGCAAAGACCTTGATCTGGGCATGATCGAAGATACCATCATCCTGAAAACAGAGACAGGTATCAATCCATTCTTTATGGGAGGTACTGAAAACCTCAACCTCAGAAACACCAATCTTTGCAGACCTGAAAATTGGGTGATGAACTTTGATGGCTTTAATTCCAACAATTACAGCTACTCCATGAATTTTATCCTACAGCTCAACATTGAGGGTACACTTTCTTCAGATGAAAATGACATCGTTGGGGCTTATGTTGGCAACGAACTGAGGGGCATAGCAAAAATTGAATACCAGCCATCCATTAATAAGTACATTGCCTTTATGACGGTTTATAGCAATGCTACCAATGGTGAGTTGATCAAATTCCAGATATGGGATGCATCGGACTGTAAGCTTTATGCGTATGCACAGGAGAGTTTCAATTTTGCCGCAGACGACATTGAAGGTACCATTACCAACTGTACGGTATTGCATACCAGTGGTACTCTATTGCGAAAAATTTACCTCAATGAAGGATGGAACTGGATTTCGATGAACCTTGATCTTACGCCCAACACAACCAATGCGGGACTGGCATCATTGAGTTCACCGCAGGGAGCCCTGATCAAAAATCAAACTACCTTCAGTGCTTATTCTAATTCCGCAAGTATGTGGATCGGAAGTTTGAATACCTTATCTCCGATTACCATGTATCAGTACCATGCCCCTGTTGAAGACTCCATTTCTCTGGTGGGTCATTACATTGACCCTGAAACCAGGTCAATACCTTTGATGGCAGGATGGAACTGGATAGGCTACCTCCCTACTCAAAGACAAAGCATTGGCGATGCCCTGTCGAGTCTCAGTCCTCAGAATGGTGACATCATCAAAAGTCAGCTACACTTTGCCCAATACCTCACGGGAGTGGGTTGGGTGGGTAACCTGAAAACAATGGAAGCACCCAAGGGTTATTTGATCAAGCTGGCTCAGCTAGACACTTTGGTGTATCCTGATCCTTTAAACATCACCTCATCCATTGGTCAATCAGCAAGAAGTGTATTTACAAACCAGGATCACAAAGCCCTGGAATCAGACAATACGGTTGAGGCTACAGCTGCCACTCAATGGCAGGTCAATGCAGCCAACTACGAGTATTCCATGAATGCCATTGCCATAGTGGTAAAAGGTGAAGACGACATCAATTTATTAAAAGATGGAGATGAGGTCGGCGTATTTACCGGTAATGAAGTACGGGGCAGCGGCAAGGCGATTTATATCCCAATCCTCAATGCCCATATGGTTTTCATAACCATGTATGCCAATACTGAGGGTGAGGTGTTGAACCTGCGTTACTATGATTCAGCTACTGCCCAGGTTTTGCCTTTGGTCGAAAAGTTCAATTTTAAAGCCAATAGCATCATCGGACAGGCAGACGAGCCCCAGTTGCTTCACCTCAGTGATTTGACATCTTCTGTTGAGGTGGAAAATGACCATGCACTTGGCATTTATCCCAACCCGTTCTCTTCTACACTTCACATCAGACATACCGTCAACAAGGCTCAGGAAATAAAAGTGCGAATGCTGGATGTCTTGGGTAACGAAGTAGACCAGAGAACTTTCCAGGCCAAGGCCGGAAAAAATACCTGGGAATGGAAGCCAACAGAAGGATTAAGTGGAGGCGCCTACATGATTTTGTTAGAATCAGAATCAGGTGTGGCTTCTCAAAAAGTACTGTACCTTAGATAACCTCAAAAATTGCAATTAGTAAAAGACAGCTCCTTTTTGGAAAGCTGTCTTTGCTAATTGCTTTTTATCAACTTTAAATACAATAAAAATGCCAAGGCCGGGATATCAAAAGTTGTCATGGATGTTGTTCCTCGTATTGACTGCTTTAGCCCTACGATCTCAGTCACCCAACTGGACTGCCCCTTCCGGCAATACGTATGCTTATACAGCCAATGTCATTGCTACAGTCAAACTGGAAACCACTGTTTCGAACAATGTATTGGATAAAATAGCCTTTTTCCACCAATCTGAAATCCGCGGACTGGGCCAAATGATCCCACTGGGAAACGGAACCGTAAGGCACTTTGTCACCCTATATTCGCATCAGCCCATTGATACCTTTACCATCAAAGTATATCACCAGGAAACCAATCACGTATACGAAGTGCAGCAAGTTTTCCTCTTCCATAACCAACAAATTACCGGAGAGGTTGACAACCCTTATGTCATTTCCATTTTTCCAGATAACAATGCACCTATTGGTCTCTTGCCCGTACCAGACCAGGTAACCATAGCGGGATTGGCCTTTGATCCCATCCTTATGACAGACTATTTGATCCAACCGGATGATGAAGAGGTTGAGTGGTCTTTGGCACCATCACCCAATCTCATTGCACTCTTCAGTGGTGACACTTTGAAGGTAGCGGGTGTGCCGGGATTTACAGGCATCAGCCAGCTGACCGTCATCGCCACAGAGTTATCTCCAATGGCTACTATGTCTGCTGCCAGGCAGTTTAATGGGTCTTCAAATCAACAGACAGCCGAAGTTGTTATCACCTTTCAGGTCAAGGTACCTCCACTGGCACCGGAGTGGAATCCGCTGATTCCTGACCAGGGCATTGTACAGGGAGATACCTTCCAATCCGTACCACTACACAGCTATGAAAACAAGTACAACGGTCCCAAAATACGGTATGATTACAGGCCTGTCATCAGTCCTTCCCTACCTGCTGAAACACCCCCGGCAACTACCATTGATTCCAATTATTCGGCAACCATGACCTTGATTGCCAGGCCTACTTTTACACCCAGGTATTCCTTTTCAGATACCAACGATGTTTTGGTTGCCTACATGGATAATGAAATAAGAGGAGTGGCCAAAAGGAATGAACAAAATGGCCTTTTTTACCTGAGCATTGGAGGTGGAAATGTTTCGGGTAGTAAGGTAAGTCTGCTTCTTTACAGTGAGGCTATGCAAAAAAACCTGACGTTGGATAGTATTTTTATGTATGAAGCCTATCAGATTATGGGATCAGAGACCTCGCCATATACCATAGAATTTGCGCCCATTGTTCCTGTAATTCCGGATACTCTTTTTGCAGCCGGAATCTACACCATGCCTGTAATGGTAATAGACACAAGTTTTACCGGATCGATGGATTTTGAGTTTATAGCCATGGATCCTGATTATCCACAAATTCTGAAAGACATAACCACGGTTACTTTCTGTATAGCGGCTGATTCATCAGATCTACTCACCTATTATGAAGATGCGGATGGAGATGGCCTTGGCAACCCTTTAAAAAAAGTAACGGCTTGCAACCAGCCGGAAGGCTATGTTACCAATGACGACGATTGCAACGACGAAGATCCCAATAACTTGGGCTTTACCATTTCAATAGCGGAAAATTCAGGCATAGTCAACGATGGCAGAGTATGTGGAGGTAGTGCTGTTTCATTAACGGCAATGGTCACCGCTGCCTCTTATACCTGGAGCACAGGACAGACCGGACAGACGATTGAGGTTTTTCCAAATGTTACTGCATCTTACACCGTAACGGCAACCTATTCTACGGGTTGTGGGGCTACACAGACCGATACCGTCATCGTTGAAAGTACGGTGGTAACAGATGCAGGCAATGCAGGTCCCGGCACCTTAAGAAATGTATTGGAATGCATCCAGGATGGGGGTGTCATTACGTATGACTATCCTTCTGTCAATTCCAGTTGGTTGACCCAAAGCCTTACCATCAGCAAGGATGTTACCATTGCGGGCATATTCACAGACAGGCCCAATATCACCCTGGATGGCAGCACGGAATCTTGTTTTCTCAACATAATTCAGAACAAAACACTGACCTTACAACACATAAATATTGGCGTTGTACAACCTGCTACCTCACCTACCTTTATGGGTCCGGGATCGGTGGTTGTGACCGGAGTTACGCAAATTAAAAATGAATAGCAATAAATACCTGTAAATGCTGCGTATTTCAGCAGATAAATATTAATAAAAACTTTAATTTGTTTATCTTTACCATTTCCAAAAACCAACGATACAACAACACTAAATCAGCAATATCAGCAGAATGGCAATGGCAGTAAGCGCAAAAAAAATACCCCTTCTTTTCACAATCGTTTTTACTGTTTTGGTACAATGGTTGACTGCACAAAACTATATCATTGCAGGTGATTACATAGATCAAGGCGGGACCCTCCCTGTTTTTCAGGAAAAACAAAAATGGGCATTGACCCACGAAGGAAATGTATCGCCCCTGGTACAACCCATGATGTCGATGATGATGGGCCCTGTATTGCACGACCAGAGTGAATTGGTTAATTATCCGGGAGCCGGTTTTGGAGGAGCTGACGTGAGCGCCATCACCGGAAACTCGTATGGGTTTACTTCCAGCGTATCTTCCAATATCTATTTAGCAGATGAATTTACTGTTCCACCGGGAGAATTATGGCTGATCGACTCTATTGAGCTTTTTCATTACCAGACGGGCTCCACCACCAGTTCCACCATCAATGATATACGCCTGCAAATTTCTAATGGCGCTTTACCGGGTACCAACAATATTGTCTTTGGCGACTTGACCACCAATCGTTTGAACAAGACTTCTTTTACAGGCATCTATCGGATTCAACCACCCAATTTTACGACTACCAATCGACCCATCATGAAATCATCGGTGGTGACATCTGCCCTGGCACTTCCTTCAGGTACCTATTGGATTGAAAACATGGCAGGAGGAACCCTTGCTTCTGGTCCTTTTACCCCACCCCGTACCTTAGGCACCACCCATATCATTACAGGCAATCAATACCAGTACAATGGTAGCTGGATTGCCGTTGTTGAATTTAACTCAGGTGGCAGCAATCCGCTACCGAAAGGCATGCCCTTCGTTTTGTACGGCACCAGCATACCCGACTTGGCAGCCCGCGTCAATGGCATGGACTATATATCCTTACAAGATGCGATAGATGCTGTGACATCAAACGGCGAAGAAATCACCTTGCTTAAAAATGTAAATGAGGCATCCATCACGGTAGGTCCGTACTCAGTAGTCATTAAAGGAGATGGGTTCAACTGCACCTTAAATCAAATCCATATTGCCAATGGCAAATACCTGCGATGGCTGGAAAATACCCTGAATATTACCGGCAATATCAACAACAATGTTTCTGGTGTTTTGTGGAACAATGGCACCATTTCAGGTTCAAGCCTCAACAATACCGGCATCATCAAAGGTACAGGCACTTTCAGCAATCCAATTGCCAATGCCGGTACTTTACAACCGGGAAACTAAAAAATACAATCTAGTTGTTATTTAATCCTTACTTGCGTAGCAACAAGAGATTAGTTTTTTTTAAGTCCCCATTAATATCCGCGATTATTCTTTCCCCCTGGCAGCATGGAGAATTTCTTTCAGATCTATGTATTTGCTTACGTAGAGCAATAAGACCACGACAATGCCGATTAAGGCCAGCTCAATCAGCCAGTTGAAAGCAAATAAAATGTCGAACACCCAAAAAATGGCATAAATGGAAAGCCCTGCTGCAATGCTTTTGATTAAAATAGAAGTATCACTTTTGATCAAGCCATTGGAAGAACAAATATAAATCATACCCGCCAGGATATAGGTCCATGTAAAAACAGCTACCCCTGCCGCTGCAATATTGCCATACTGAGGTATCAGTATAAAATTGGCTCCAACATAAACAATCACAGCAGAGAGATATAAAAGATTGTACTGCCTTATGTTGCGGGAAGCCAGGATCAGTGGCCCAAAAACATTGGTGATGGCTGCCGGAATGACGGCCAGAATCAGCAAACGCATGGTGGGAATGCCCGCCGCATAAGCATCTCCATAAAATATGGCAAAGACATCATCGGCATAAAAATAAAAGGCTCCTCCAATCATGAGACTCATCACAAATAAGATGCGGTAAGCAACACTGAATACTTCCTGGGTATCTTCTTTTTCGGCCATAAGCCTGCTAAACATCGGAAGGAGCAGGGCTCCAAAAATATATCCAAACATATTGGCCGCATCTAAAAAGCGATAACCTGCACTGTAGACCCCGGCCTGGTATTTACCATCTGGCAGCAGCCTCTCAATCAATACACCATCAGCCCTCATTACAACGCCGGTTAGTAAGATGATGATGGCGTAAGGCAGACAGCTTAAAACAAATTTTTGACTGTAGGTCCAATCAAAAACCGGCTTCAAACGAGCCCCGTGTTGGATCAAATAATATCCAGCCCAGATCACACACAGGGTGTAACAAATCACTTGTACCCAAATAAAAATTTCTATGGTAAATTGATAGCCAAGCAGTAGCATGCCTCCCAGCACAACGATCAACAGAAGCCTGTCCATGGCACTGAGCCACGTATCGGTCCTGTAACTTCCCATTCCTGATAACATGGATCGGAATAAAACAAATAAGGTGCTCAGCCAAAGGGTAAGTGCTATGCCTATGAGGTAAACAAGGGCAATGCCGTCATGGCCTATGATCCATGCTGAGAATAGAGAAACGCCTAGCAACAAGGCCAATAAAAAGAGCTTTAAGCCCATTAGGCGTGGAAAATGATGGGCAAACTGCTCTCTGTTTTGGGCAACAAAAATGGTATTAAAATTCTGCACCCCGGGATCATTGATAAACTGATGCAAAAAGACAAGACCAAACAAGCTGAAATACAAGCCATAGGCCTCTGGACCCGTGATGTTTTGTACCTTTGTTTCAATACCAAAAATATAGAAGGGCTTGATCAGCAAGTTGATGATCAGGAGGAAAAAAATATTATATGCAAACTCTTTTTTCAAGGGTCTTTATGAAGGGCAAAAGTAAAAATAACTATGCAATTGGTTGAATTTACTTCTAAAGGCATGTATTGTCCGCCTGCAGATGTCTATATTGATCCACACAACGCTGTAAATAAGGCAATTATCACTCATGCTCACGCTGACCATGCCCGCTCGGGCCACAAAAGTTACATCTGTCCGGAGGGCAGTCTACCCCTGATCAAACTTAGGTTGGGCCGACACATCCAGGCCACCTCCTACACTTACGGGCAATCTTTTTCAATAAATGGTGTAGAATTTACATTTTTTCCCGCTGGCCATGTTGTGGGTAGCGCGCAGGTTCGCATTGAGTACAAAGGCGAAATCTGGGTAGTCAGTGGCGACTACAAAGTAGAAGCAGACGGGCTCACCGAGGCTCTTGAACCCGTGAAATGCCACTGTTTTATCACCGAATCTACCTTTGGGCTGCCCATCTACAACTGGCAGGCCCAGGACACCATCACCCAAGAGATCAAACTTTGGTGGCAGGAAAACAAGGAAAATCAAAAACCTTCGCTCATCAGTGCCTATTCTTTGGGCAAGGCCCAACGCCTGATCCACATGTTGGCCAATGAGCCCATCGGTCCGGTTTACGCCCATTCTACCATTTTAAAGACCAATGAAATCATCCAAAAACTTGGTTACGCTCTCCCTGCTGTTCAACCCATCCCCGCCAGGTGGAAGGAAAATGAATGGTCCGGAGCCCTTATCATTAGTTCCAGCCTTGCTACGGGTCCGTGGGCCGGCAGGATTTCTCCCTGGCAAAAAGCAGAAGCTTCTGGCTGGATGGCCCTCAAAAAATTTCGCGATCGCCATGGAGGGGCCTCTTTTGTACTTTCTGATCACGCAGACTGGAATGGCATATTAGCAACCATCAAAGAAACCGGGGCACACAAAGTATATACCATGCACGGTTACGATAAAGCCCTGGCTCAATGGTTACAATCTCAAGGCTATGATGCCGCCGCTGTGTCTGGGTAATGGGGTGTTGGAGGAGTCGGTTACCGGATTTTAATTACGAATTTCAATTACGAATTACGAATTGAGAATTACGATATTCAATTACGAATTACGAATTGAGAATTACGGTATTCAATTACGAATTAAAAATTGAGAATTACGATATTCAATTACGAATTGAGAATTACGAATTACGTTGATTCAATTTAGAATTACGAATTTCAAGTACAAATATCAATTTCCGGACAGCAGTAAGCGGAAGACGGTCAGCGGTAAGCGGACAGCCGTAAGCGGTAGACGGTTAGCCGTAAGCGGTAAGCCGTAAGCGGTAGACGGTCAGCCGTAAGCGGTAAGCCGTATGCGGACAGCGGTGAGCGGTAGACGGTAAGCGGTAGACGGTCAGCCGTAAGCGGTAAGCCGTAAGCAGTTGCCGGTTGCTTCGTTTATACTCGCATCATAAATTCAACCAGATTTTCTTCGTTGGATAATCCCAGTTTTTTGCGGAGTCGATATCGGCTTGCTTCAACCCCTCTGACAGAAATGTTCATCATTTGAGCGGTTTCCTTGGTGCTGAGGTTGAGACGTAGGTAGGCACATAGTTTTTCGTCGTTGGCCGTGATCTGGGGATATTTTTTGCGCAAGCGCTCCATAAAGTTGACGTGGACCTGATCGAAGTGGTGGGAAAATTGTTCCCAGTCTTCATCGATTTTGTTGTCGAAATTCATGAGGTTGATGAGACCTTGTATTTCTTTGCGCACTTCAGGGCGGGGCGACTTTTCAAGGATTTGGTCGAGGGCCTGTTTGATGGTATGCAACACCTCCCCTTTCTGCACAAGGTGCATGGTGGCAGAGGCCAACTCCTGGTTTTTGAAAGCGATGTCGGTGGCCAGTTTTTCATTTTGCATCTGCACCAGAGCGGCTTTGGCCTGCTCTACCTGCAGGGCTTGTTTTTCCTGTTCTTCTCGGTATTCGTCCTGGATTTTTTGTTTTTCTTTTTCAAAGCGGCGGTACTGGTATCTCATTAATGCTACCAATCCACCCAATCCTGCCAACACATAAAGAAATAGGGCATAACCCGAAAGGTACCAGGGAGGTAAGATCGTAAATTGGCATTTTATTTCTTTTAACTGCCGGTCACCCCTGATGCGGGCCTGTACTTGCAGGGTATATTTGCCGGGTCGTAATCGCGAATATTGTTTTCTTCCCTCCCTTGACCAGGCAGACCAATCATCATCATAGCCCTTCAGCAGACATCTGTAGTCGATAAGGTCTTTGTGGGAGATGCCCGTAGAAGAAAAGTAAAATGTAAGGTCATTGTATTCATAGGCAAAGGAAAGGTCTTTATTTGGATCAGGACCAAAAGCAGGGTGTCTGCTTCCAACCAGCATGGTATCCCCCTTTCCAATGATTTTTGAAAAGTGCAGCGTCAGCCCCACTTCGGCATTATTACCGGGTCCATAATGCATAAATCCTGTCTCTGTGGCAAAAAACACATGGTCCTGATCGTAGGGATAGATGTTTTCAAAGCCCCCAACCAATTTTCGCTCCAATTCAGGAAAGATGATTTTTTTTGCTTTTTTTTCAAGGCCCAGATCATCGATTTTTAACAAGCCCACTTCAGCACCGGCGGCAAACCAAATGTTGCCTTCAACATCTTCTTTTAAATATTTAACCCTGATTTGATCTCCCAAATTTTGATTAAAATCGAGTGCAGGTACAAACCGATTGCTTTTTTTGTCAAATCGATAAACGCCCCTTTCCGTTCCTACTACCGCTTTTCCGGCGATGTTGAAAACGTAATTATTAAGGTCAGAGGGCAAGCCATTAGCGGAGGTGAAGTGATCAATCTTCACTTTTTTCCAGGTATTGTTGTCTAAACTTAGTCGATACACCCCTCTATAGGGATGCGAAACCCAAATATTATTTTCTTCGTCTTTTACTTCAATCCTGCAAGATTCCTGCAAGCCATCAATTTTATGTAAAAGCTGCCATTCATTGGCAGATTTCCGATAAACAAATAAGCCATCATAACTTCCTTCCAATACATGGTTGGCATCCAGCTGGATTACGGTCCAGGCTCCCTGTCCTGCTCCATAAACTTTTACCTTGTTTTCTCGTATGTTAAATAAACCTTCATGGTGGCCCATCCAAAGGTCGGATCCAATGGAGCTAAGCCCCCACACCTGGCCATCGCTTTGTCCCACCTTGGTAAATTTTTCGTCTTCCTGCATTTGATAGTGGTCTTTCCAGGGCAAGGTGTACAAGCCATCGGATTGTCCGAGATAGAGCTTGTTTTGGTGGATGGCCATGGCATAGCCGGTGCTGCCCAGTTCTTTGTCGGGAATAATAGTAGAAAAGGGTGATGAAAGTTGGATGGCTGCAATTCCATTGTCGAGTGCCAACCAGAGATTGCCCTGCTTGTCGATGTAGGTGCACAGCACATTGTTGTGAATAAGGCCATTCTGTTTGTGATAAGAATGATGCCATCGCCCCCTGGAATCAAGCAAGATCACCCCATCCAGCGAAGTACCCAGGGCCAGTTTATGGTCTCGGGTAAGAGAGGCGTGATAAATCCTTTTTTGCTGCAGAATCGCGGTATAAGGTGTCTCCCATCTGGCACCTCCAGTTGGTGTATGGTAATAAATGCCGCTTTTCAAGGTCGTAAAAAGAGTGGTATCTCCTTCCATTTGGAGAACTGAGGTGACAAGGCCCGGTACATTGAACGAAGGAGAGAGTGATTGCCAATCTCCCCCGGCCCACTGCCAAAGTGAAAAATCGGACTTCTGGAGGATCAGATTTTGGGAAGCGGTGCCTAAAAACAGAGTTGGACCCTTGTAGATGGCTTTGATTTGTTTATCCCCATCGTATACCAAAACATAGCGGTTGGTGCGAAAAAAAACTTCTTTTCCCCGGATGACAATATCCCAAACATCTTCAATGGGCAGGTCTTTGGGTAAAAAAGCAAGCAAGGACTGGTATTTCAGACAACCACTGGCGTCTGGTTCGAAATAACCCAGTTCATTTTGCGCCCCTGCATAGATCCTGCCTCCCCTCTGGCAGGCAATAGAACGCACAATGGTCTGATTGGCAACCTTATACACCGACCAACTTTGGCCATCAAATTCCAGTAAGCCGTCGTTGTTGGCAAAGTACAGATAGCCCCTTTCATCTTCTGAAATGTCCCAACTTTGGGTAGCTCCCTGGTATTCTGTTTTAGGAAAATTAAAGATGGATTTTGAACCTAAATTGAAGGGTTGGTTAGCAGTTTGTGAGCTTAAAAAGAGAGGAAATATAAAAAGCAGGCAAAAAAGGGTTAAAATGGCAACGTGGTACACCTTCTTTTTGGATTGAGTACCGAATATTTTTCTAAATATCTGATTTTCAATATTCATTTTTTAGTTGCCGTAGTGTTGCCGTAGTTATTTTTTAAGCTTGTGGTATTGAAAACGTGGTTAAAAAGAAAAGTACGGAATAAAGATAAGATATCTTCGCCTCATTCAAACGTACATTTTTAAACCATTTCACATGAAAGCCACATTTTACACCATTTGTATGGTCTTGCTCGTTTTGAGTGGGGTCAATGCACAAACCACCATTCTGGATTTTGAAGATCCGGCCACCTCAACTACCTTCCAGTACTTTGGAAGTCCTTTGGATGGTAGTCTTAATGAAATCATCGACAATCCGGCTCCCGGGGGCATTAATGCCAGTGCCAGGGTTGCCAAATTTGTAAAACCAGCCGTTGCAGAAGTTTGGGCGGGAGCCTTTTCCAACCCTAACCCTACCGCTTTGGTAGATCTTACCTCTACCTCCACCATTCGCATCAAGGTATGGATGGACCACATTGGCAGCCTTTCTTTAAAATTAGAAGGTTCTCCTGATGCGGGTCCCAATTGGATTACTACAGTAGCCAATACCAAGGTCAATGAGTGGGAAGAACTGGTCTTTGATGCCAACATTCCATCTATCGAAGGTCCCAATCAGCCGGCCTCCGGCCACAACTACGCAAGAGTAGTGTTGTTCTTTGATTTTGGAACATCTGGAACCGGAACGGAAGTAGTGTCGTATTTTGACGATATCCGTACCGATGCAGGAGGAGCCTCAGTTTGCAACCCAGTTCTTGATTTTGAAGGAGACAGCCTTTCCACCGTTTTCCAGTACTTTGGCAGTCCGCTGGATGGCAGTGTCAATGAAGTAATAGACAACCCCAATGCCAGCGGCATCAACACCAGCGCCAAAGTATCCAAATTTGTAAAACCAGCAGTAGCAGAGGTATGGGCAGGAGCATTTTCTAACCCCAATCCAACAGTTCCCGTAAATCTGGTCGACAATGGCAAGATCAAAATCAAAGTGCACATGGACCACATTGGCAACCTTGCGCTCAAACTGGAAGGATCTGCCGATGGCGGCCCCAACTGGATCACCACCGTTGCCAACACAAAAATCAATGAGTGGGAAGAACTGGTTTTTGATGTCAACCTCCCTTCTATTGAGGCGCCCAATCAGCCAGCCAAAGGATTTACCTACAGCAGGATTGTTCTGTTTTTTGATTTTGGTACTGCCGGAACAGGAACAGAAACCATATCTTACTTTGACGACATTTGTGTAGAAGGAAGCAGCGGCCCTGCCATCCGTACGGTCAACTTTGAAGTCAATATGAATAACTATTCAGGTGATTTTGACAAGGTATATATCAGTGGTACTTTCAACAACTGGGCTGGCGATGCCAATGGCCTGACAGACGAAAATGCAGATGGCATTTGGATCGGCAGCATCGATCTACCGGTAGGAATTTATGAATACAAAGTAACCTTAGACAACTGGCAGCAGCAGGAAGCTTTTATTGGTACCGAAGAATGTACCGTTTCTGATCCAACGGGAGCCTTTGTCAATAGAAAACTATTGGTCTCACAGCCCAATCAGAATGAAAAATTCTGTTACAACAGTTGTTATGCCTGTGGTGAAGAAGTGAAAATCTCTTTCCGTTTGGGTATGGGTGCTGTAACCCCCAATCCAGAGGGTGTCTGGCTGGCCGGTGGCGGTAATTTTGACATTCCCGGTGGAAGGTACAAAATGAAGCCTGTCAACGATTATTACGAAGTAGTGGTGCCTCGCAAGAGAAGTTTTTCTTCTTTCTATGCCTATGCCAATGGACCTTGTGGTGACTTTAGCTGCAAAGAAGACCTCACTGGCCTAAGCTGCGGTAACCCCAATAATTTTAACGATAGATTTTTACATGCCGTAACCACGGATACCATTGTAGAAAACTGCTATGGTGGCTGTATCAACAGTACCTCTTGTATTTCTTCAACAGGTGAAGAGTTGGTTGCCGGTGATTTGTTTTCACTCTCTGCCAACCCATCCCATCAAGCCAGCCTCAACGTGGCAGATGGTAAAGAAGTAGTCATACGGGTAAGCAATGGTTTAGGCCAGATCATCTATTCCAAAAAGATGAGCGGATACCACCTCACCCTGGAAGAAAGTGCACAATGGCAAAAAGGAATGTACCTGATTACCGCCACTGCAAAAGGTCGCAGTCAGAGTGCAAAATGGATCAAACTTTAAAAAAATGACTGAATTGTAGTGTTTGTTACTACTTTTATCCAAGCCCTAACCGGAAAAAACCGTAACATTGAAGCGGTTTTTTCCGGCGGGTTAAACTTATCAACATGAAAAAAACATTTTACCTCTTTCTACTAATGTCTCCCTTGTGGGTCATGGCCCAAACCATTACAGGTGTGGTGCGATTTGCAGACAATACAGATGCTGCCATCGGCGTCAGTGTTTACATCAAGGGTACTGACAACGGAACCATAACCGACCTCGATGGCAAGTATTCACTTGAGGTGAAGAGTAAGGCCGATGTGCTGGTGTTTTCATACATCGGTTACACCACCGTTGAAGAAATAGTGGGAGACCGCACCACCATCGATGTTACCCTTGCTGAAAACAGCTCACAACTCGATGAGGTAGTGGTTGTAGGATATACCACCCAAAAAAGATCAGAGATCAGCGGCAGTGTGGCCAGCATTAAATCAAAAGACCTGGCGGAGCGGCCCATCCTCAGGGTTGAACAAGCCCTGCAGGGCAAGGTAGCCGGTGTACAGGTAGCCCAGAGTTCCGGGTCACCGGGTAGTCCGCTCACGGTTAGGATCCGGGGCATAGGTACCATCAACAACAGTGACCCCCTCTATATTGTAGATGGTGTAGCGGTAGATGGACTCGACTTTCTCAATCCCAACGACATTGAAAACATAGACATCCTCAAAGACGCAGCCTCTTCTGCCATCTACGGTTCCAGAGGAGCCAATGGAGTGGTACTCATTACCACCAAAAAAGGAAGCAAAGAAAAACAAGGCACCATCAGCTATGATTTTTATTATGGCGTGCAAAGAGTGGCCCGACTCATCGACCTGCTCAATGCCAGAGAGTATGCGACCTTGCAAAATGAAGCCTATATAGCGGCAGGTAAGACGCCACTGCCCGAGTTCAACAATCCGGCAGCTCTGGGTGAAGGAACTGATTGGCAGGAAGCTATTTTTGAAACAGCTCCTATCATGAGTCACCAGATCACCGCTACAGGTGGAGGACCCAAATCTACCTATACCCTATCCGCCAATTATTTTACCCAGGACGGAATTGTAGGTGGACCCAAGGCCAACTTCCAGCGAGCTACGGTAAGACTCAACAACACCCATGAAACCAAAAGCTGGCTAACCCTGGGTTCAAACCTGGCATTTACCTGGTTAAAAAGAAATGGCCTTACCGAAAACAGCCAATACAATTCACCCATCATCAGGGCACTCAACATGGATCCCGTGACCCCTGTGTACAAGGCAGATGGCACCTTTGCTTATTCTACCTATGCAGACACCGATATAGCCAATCCGGTCAATGGTATCTATCAGACCCACAATACCTGGACCAGCAACCGCATAGTGGGAAATGCCTATGCCGACATCAAACTGGGCAAAGGGCTCAGCTTTAGATCTTCTGCCAGCATGGATGCCACCTTTGCCATCCAACGTACCTTTAACCCAAGATTTGACTTGTCGAATGTGCCCAGTGTTTCAGAGGCACCGGCAGCAGAAAAAAACAGGGTCAACAGTGTAGGCGTTGGCAACAATCAGTGGAGAAACTGGCAGTGGGAAAACTTTTTTACCTGGCAGACCGCCTTTGCCGATCGCCACAAATTGACCCTCATCACCGGTACTTCAGCCCTCGCCAATCGATTTGATGGCAGTGGAGGGGGCAATACCAATCTGCCTTCCAATGATGTGAAGGATGCGTTTATTTCCAATACCATTGATCCAATCGCCTCACAAACGGCGTATCAATATGCTTATGAGTCATCACTGCTTTCTTACTTTGGAAAAGCGTATTATGGACTCGATGACAAATATTTGTTTTCTGCTACCCTGAGGGCTGATGGCTCATCCAGGTTTGGACGCAACAACCGATTTGGTTACTTCCCTTCTTTTTCAGCAGGCTGGAAGGTAACCGCTGAAGATTTCTGGCAATGGCCTACCATTAGTAATTTGAAGGTAAGGGCCAGCTGGGGTCAAAATGGCAATGATCGTATAGGTGACTACTCTTTTACCACCATTGTAGAAAAAGGTCAAAATTATGCCTTTGGTCCCGGTGAGATCATCACCAATGGAAGTGTGGCATTGACTTCACCCAACCCCGACCTCAAATGGGAGACCAGCACCCAGACCGATGTAGGTGTGGATGTAGAATTGCTGGAAGGCAGGGTGAACGCGACTGTTGACTACTATCGCAAAAAAACATCTGATATGTTGTATGCAGCTCCTATTCCCCTGGTAGCTGGTACCAACGCGCCGATCCAAAACGTAGCTACCGCCTTAAACTCCGGCTGGGAGTTTTCACTTACTTATCGCAATTCCGATCACGCCTTACAATACAATGTAGGTGGCAACTTATCGCTGGTGGATAGCAAGGTGACCGGACTGGGCCTTGGCGGACAGCCTGTTTATTCTGGATATGTGCAGTCGGCAAACGCCAATGCAGCCATTACCGATGTGGGGTATCCGATAGCTTCTTTTTACGGTTTCGTTACCGAAGGCATCTTCCAGACCCAACAAGAAGTAGAAAGTCATGCCCGCCAAAATGAAGGTACCGCACCGGGTGATATCAAATTTAAAGACCTCGATGGCAACGGTATCATCGATCAGAACGATCGCACCATCATTGGCAACCCTACCCCTGATTTCACTTATGGCTTCAATGCAGAAATGAAATATAAAAACTTTGAATTGAGCTTATTTGCACAGGGAAGCCAGGGCAATGACATTTACAATTCAACCACCAGGTATGACTTTACCTATGTCAACAGACCTTCTTCCGTACTCGAGAGATGGACGGGACCGGGTACATCCAATTCACAGCCCAGGGTAAACCTCAATGACCCCAATCAAAATGCAAGGGTGTCAGATCGATTTGTGGAAGATGGCAGTTACCTGCGTTTAAAAACCTTACAGCTATCCTATTACCTGCCTGTTACCATGCTTACCAAGGTAAGACTGAGCCAGGTAAAAGTATACGTATCGGCCCAGAACCTAATCACATTTACCAACTACAGCGGCTACGATCCGGAGATTGGCAACATCAACGGAAGTCTTGAAATTGGCATAGACAGGGGCTTTTACCCCAGTGCCAGGACCTTCATGACCGGATGCAGTATCAGCTTCTAAATACTAAGACCATGCAAACAAAAATTATAACCCTATTATTGTTATTTGTCTTCGTTTCTTGTCAGAAAGATTTTCTGGAAAAGAGTCCCATCATTGGAGTAACCGAAGATAATTTTTACCGCACCGAAGAGGATGCCATAGCTGCGGTGAATGCAGCTTATGCCTCTCTGCAATTTCAAATTTCACCGGCCGGCCACTTCCGCTGGTTTTGGGGCGATATCATGAGCGATGATGCTATCAAAG
This sequence comes from uncultured Bacteroidota bacterium, assembly GCA_937872515.1. Lineage (GTDB taxonomy): Bacteria > Bacteroidota > Bacteroidia > Chitinophagales > Saprospiraceae > JADKBO01. Next base: position 6,572 of record CALMSX010000117.1, on the reverse strand, counting down.
GCGGATCAGGCGACAACGATGTCAATGAATTGCTTCAGCTTGAATCTTTTACCGGCAAGTCAAACACCACCTTGTTGGAGTCTGAGTGGAGTGCCAATTACGAAGGCATCTACCGCGCCAATGTAGTGTTGGAAAAAGTACCGGACATAGTCATGGATGAAAAACTGAAGGCCAGAATTCTGGGAGAGGCGAGATTTATCCGTGCCTGGAATTTTTACAACCTCGTTACCATGTTTGGAGCGGTGCCCAAGGCCGACCATGTACTTGCTCCTTCAGAATACAACTTGCCACGCACCAATGCTGAAGAAATCTGGCTGCTGATCGAAGATGATCTCGACCAGGCCATTCCAGCTCTATGGCTGCGCAGCGAGTATGCAGCTGCCGACCTTGGTAGAATCACCAAAGGGACAGCCCAGGCCTTATTGGTTAAAACCTGCCTGTGGCGTAAAAACTGGGCAAAGGCAAAATCAACCGCAGAGGCTATCGTGGCCAGCAATGAGTACAGCCTTACACCCGAGTATGCTGATATTTTCACAGAAGATGGCGAGAACAATAGCGAGTCTGTCTTTGAAATTCAATACATGAATGCCTCAGGTGGTAACTGGGGTAAAAACAATGCCAATGAAGGAAGCTTTACGAATGTATTCCAAAGGGCGAGAGGACAGTTTGCCGGCTATGGCTTTAACATTCCTACCCAAAATTTTGTAAGCGAGTTTTTTAAAGAAGGCTTTGAAGATCCACGTTTAAAGTCTACCGTCTTCCGCGAAGGAGAGCCCATGGGCGACAGAGGTATCTTTACCAGGGATGCTACCGGTGGCTTGCCTCACCAGTACTACTCCAAAAAATATTTCAACAACAAAAGCGAAGATGCTCCTTTTGGTGATCCCAATCCGAATGGAGGCAGCAATGACAGGGTGATTAGATATTCAGACGTATTGCTCATGCACGCAGAAGCAGCCTTTCACAGCGGAGATGAGAATGCAGCCCGCACTTCACTCAACCTCGTGCGCAGGAGGGTTAAGATACCCGATGTAACAGCCAGCGGCAATGATTTGCTTAAAGCCATTTACAGAGAGCGCAGGCTAGAACTCGGTCTGGAAGCCCACCGCTTTTTTGATCTGGTTAGAACAGGCCAAGCGACAGAAGTTTTGGGCATCTATGGATTCAGGGCAGGCGTGCATGAACTGTTTCCTATACCAGAATCACAAATCCAGGCCACCAACGGAGCCCTTACTCAAAATCCTGGTTATTGATCACTTAAATGTAATTAACAATGAAACATAGATTTTATATACTGCTGGCTTTGATAACCGTGATTACGGCATGCGAGCCTGTACGAGACGATGAATATAATTTGAATGGCGAAGCACCTAAGCCAAGCATTGAAGTTACTGCGATCGATGGCAATACCTTTATCGTAAAAGACAATACCCCCGGCAGTTTCCAACGACTTTGGTCATTCCCCGGAGGACTGCCCGCCAATTCAACGGAAGCTGTTGATACCATTTTTTATCCTAAGAAGGGCAGTTATACCATGAGCCTTTTTGTTTCTCAAGCCGATGGCAGTGGCACCACTTCCATCAGTAAAAAAATTGAAATCGCAGACAATGCGGCTCAGGGTTGTTCTAATAAATTATCACTTTTAACAGGTGAGTGTTTTCCACAAGGCAGGTGCTGGACCTTTACAAGAGAAGCAGGAGCTGTAAAAGTGGGTCCCACTTATGATGACTATTCCTGGTACACAGCTCCAGCAGGTGGCTTGCAGGACGCACAATATGATGATGGTTTTTGTTTTACATTTGATGGATTCGTTTTCCAAAATAAGAACAATGGTGCTTCTGTCAATCCATGGGATGGCTATAAAGTGCAACCCTTGGATCCGGGAGTAGCTACCTTTGTTTTTTCGGAAGGAACCGGCACCGGGGGCAGAGACCAAATCATTATTCCCGATGATCAATTTATGGGGGTAATGGATGCAGACAACATCATGGATGTAGTGCAATTGACTGAGAGCAAACTGGTAGTGCGCATCCGTTTGCGCGCGGCCAATGGGGTACCTGCAGCAGAAGGATGGTTTGAACTTACTTTTGTCAGACAATGAGCAGGAAAAATATAACAAAACTCATCTTAGGGTTTTTATTTATAACAATAAATACCTCGCATCTTTTGGCCCAGGGCGGAAGGATGTGGAAAGAGATGATCTGGTCGGATGAGTTTGACGGCACCGGATTGCCTGATAGTAGTAAATGGACCTACGATGTAGGCAATGGCTGTCCGCAGGTATGTGGATGGGGCAACAATGAGCTGCAGTATTACACCTCAGCTGATATTCTCAACACCAGACAAGAGGAAGGCCATTTAGTAATAGAAGCCAGAGCCACTGGAAATGCAGATCGCCCTTATACCTCAGCCCGCATTACTACCAAAAACAAGGCCAGCTGGAAGTACGGATATGTTGAAGCCCGCATCAAAGTACCGAAGGGTCGCGGTGTATGGCCGGCATTCTGGATGCTGCCCGAAGAATGGAAGTATGGAGGCTGGCCCGCCAGTGGAGAAATCGACATTATGGAATACGTGGGTTTTGAGCCCGATTCTGTTTATGGCACCCTGCATTGTCAGGATCACAACCACATCAATGGCACCCAGGTAGGGAAGGCCCTTTTTGCTGCCGATCTGGGTGATGAATTCCACACATACGGCATGTACTGGGACGATAGGATTATGTATTTTTATTTCGATGGGCAGCCTTATTTAAAATTTAAGAACAATCAAAAAGGCTACACCTCCTGGCCCTTTGACCAAAATTTCTACGCCATTTTTAATGTGGCTGTGGGAGGCAATTGGGGAGGCAAAAAAGGAGTTGACCCAGCCATCTGGCCACAAAAAATGTATGTAGATTACATCCGCGTTTATCAAATAATAAAAGATTTTTAAAAAAGACATCATGAAAACAATTTCATTTAAATATTTTTTACTTTTTGGTGCATTGCTGGCAATCACCACCCTCTTCATCAGTTCATGTAGTGAAGATGATGATGGACAGCCCGATGCCCAAAATCTGCCTAAAATGACTTTCCAGGACTATACCCTGGAAGAAGCCGATGTAGATCAATCCCTAACCCTTGATCTTAAACTTGAGGGAGTTGCAACAGCCAATGGAGTGGTCTCCTTTTTGGTTGCCGGTGGCACAGCAGAGACGGGCATTGACTACGAAATAAAAACCAGCAGCCCACTTGTATTTACAGAGGGAGAAACAACCAAAAGCATTACCCTGGTACTCAAAGGAGACGAAGTCATTGAAACCAAAGAGACCATTGAACTGAGCTTCTTCAATCCTAAAAACATCACAGTTCCGGTGCAAAAACTCATCATTACCCTCAAAGATGACGATGACAATGCGGCAGGACTTACCATTCCTTCCGGCGGATATACTACACCCACAGAATATCCCGGCATGACCCTCGAATGGGCCGATGAATTCAATGGAACAAGCCTCAATACCAACTGGTGGAGCTTTGAAACAGGAGATGGATGTCCCAATAACTGCGGATGGGGCAACAATGAATTGCAATATTACCGCGAAGACAATACCACCCTGGTAGATGGGAATCTAGTAATCACCGCCAAAAAACAGTCTTTTGCTAATCGGGATTACACATCCAGCCGACTGGTAACCAAGGGTAAAAAAGTATTTAAATACGGCAGGATCGATATTCGTGCTGCCCTACCCAAAGGCAAAGGTATCTGGCCCGCCCTGTGGATGCTGGGATCCAACATCGATGTAGTAGGCTGGCCTGCCTGTGGCGAAATCGACATCATGGAGCTCACCGGTGACCTGCCCAACAGGGTATTGGGCACCGTACACTTTGGCAACAATGTAGCCAATCACCAATACAAAGGCACTTCTTATTACCTGCCCGGAAATAAAAACTTCCAGGATGAATTCCACGTATTCTCTATCAACTGGCAAGCCGATAAAATAGAATACCTGGTAGATGACGTACCTTTTTACACGGTCACTCCTGCCACTACAGGCAGTGCTATTTACCCATTCAACAAAAACTTCTTTTTCATCTTTAACATTGCGGTGGGTGGCAACCTGCCCGGCAATCCGGATGGCAGCACACCCATGCCGCAACGTATGATTGTGGATTATGTGCGGGTATTCAAGTAGACGGAGGTGTCGGAGGGATCAGAGGTGTGACTGAACGGTTTGGCGAAGCCAAAAAAATGCTCCCTATTTGCCGTTGGCATGTAGGGAGCATTTTAGTGAAGAAACCACGAGCGACGCGATTGGCGACTTCAATTCTCATCCAGCAGCGGAGCATCTTTTCTAACGCCCTTTCAAGGGTGTAGGGAACCAGCAACGGCGCATGTGTCCCAATTTGGAAGAAGAATTTTATAGTGTTATTCATTTTTGAAACACCCGTAGCTGCGCAATATTTTGCGCCTTAACATCAACATCCCAAAGCACCTCCTGTCCCCAACATAGAGAAATTGTTGTGGGAAAACGTGCATCCCGCAAAATAACCTTATTTATAAGACACATTGAGATAATGCAGTCCGGGGTAAGAGGCGTATTTGTAGGGTAACACATAGGCGCCGCGATTGGGCATGGATGCTAGGAGCACTCCCTTTTGAGCCAGGCTATCCGCATATTTTTCATCGGGCCACCAGTGGTAGGCGGTGATGCCATCATTGAAAAACATGATGTCAATGTCTTCGTAGGAGTTGGCGTTGATGATTGTATGGTAGTTTTGGGGTAAAAGGCCTTTGAGCGATTTGTAAATCCGTGTGTTTTCTATCATAGTCTGTCTTTCTGCATTGTCTTTTCTTTTCATTATCGTGTTGAGGTAACTGAGGCTGCTTAGGCACACTACGGTCAGCAGGGCTGTTTTTGAGGAGAGCGTTGGCAGGAGATCAAAAAGGGCATTGATGGCGATGGCAATGTAGATAAAGCCAATGGGGGCAATGATAAATACATAAGACGGCAGTTTGGTTTGTGCTACTATGGAAAAGAAAAACAAGACCACCAACAAACACAGGCTTAGGGTATAATTTAATGCAAGGTCAAATCTCTTTCTATGGTACCAGGCTACCCAAATACCAGCGGGTACGAGAAGGTACAGTTGGGTACCAAAATATTGGGGGAATCGTTCCAGATAAAATACGGCGCTGCCACCATGGCCTTCCAGTACCTCCGTGAGATGGCGCTGATTGTAGGTCATTTCGTATCTGGCTAACTCTGGAAACTGGTGAAATAAATAAACTTGCCAGGGCAGAAAGATGGCAAAACTGGTAATTAAGGCCAGGAAAATTGGAACTATCATTTTTACCTTTTTTTCAATATAAAAATGATAGATGGAAAGTAAGGTCCATGGCAAAAAAACCAATAGTCCTGTCAACCACTTATTGAGCATGGCCAGGCCACAAAAAACTCCTACCAAAAGAGCCCAAAACAATTTATTTTTTAATCTATACTCTGCATAAGCCCATATAGAGGCTAAAATGTAAAATGAAAATGCAACATCGTTGTGGTCCATGCCGATCCAGCCGGAAACTTGTTCGAGGTGGTAATTAGAAGTGCTCATGATCAGGGCAGCCACAATGGAGGTCATCCAATGTTGGGTCAATAACATGGTTATGCGAAAACAAAGTAAGATCATGAGGCAGCCCATGAGGACTGACGGGTATCTCATGGCAAATTCAGAAACACCAAAAATGGCCATGCTGGCTGCCATCTGCCACATAAACAAAGGTTGTTTGTGCACCCAGATATGGTTACAACACCAGGCCTTATCGTCATAAGGCACAAGAGGTTCGGCCCTGAGGAGGGGTAAGAGCGGGTCATCCATAAGGTTTTTGGCTACCAGCGCATGGTACCTTTCATCCCAGGCATGGAGGTAGGGATCCAAATGGGCATAGTGTAAGCGCAAAAAGAAACCCAAAACTAAAATGTGGATAAGCGTCGCGTATTTCATTTCGTAATTGTGTTTAGTTTAACAAAATGCCAATACGAAAGAGGGTCGCATCCGGGACGCAACCAAAGTTGATTTTTCGCATTGATCTGACTTGGGGAAAACGAAGTGATAAATTAAATTATGATGTAGCGGCACCTACAATCCATGCTCATACCGAATAATGGTGTCCTGCATGACTATTAACACAATTATTTTGGTAAGCAGGGCGACAAATGGGAGAGAAAGGTCATATAAATAAGATGGTTGACCAAATTAAAATTATTGGCTTTGGATTTTTTGTTTTGGTCGTCCCAAAAAATGATCCCGTAAATTTCAATAATTTTTTGATTTTTTATCTATCCATTTTGCGGGATTGTCGATAATGTATTTTGCGATGCGATGATAGGATTGATCGTTGCGGATGATGTGTTCATAATAATTGCGTTGCCATAATTTCCCACGGAATGGTTGCCAATTTGAATTTTTCACCCCCCGAATGTATTCATTGGTCGTCATCGTTTTAAACCATTGTACAACGTGTGATAGGGGCGAACCTACGTGTTCGTCCCTATCACATGCGTGTTCGTCCCTATCACATGCGTGTTCGTCCCT
>CALMSX010000116.1 GCA_937872515.1 uncultured Bacteroidota bacterium | reverse complement strand
CTGCCCGGATCTACCGAGATAATATGGCAGACAAAGAAGAGGTGATATCTGCGGCAAGGATAGCAGAGTGGGTGAAGGTGAATGGGGGGAGGAGAAAATAATAGTGGCACCCCGGTGGGGTTACAATAGTGGCACCCCGGTGGGGTTATAATAGTGGCACCCCGGTGGGGTTGGGGTGATGTTGTCTTCAGCAAGGGGTTCTCTTCATTGGGTTGTTTTATATCGCTCCTACGGAGCTACATATTAGGGCGGTATGTTCTTTTTGTAACGTGGCACACCTTCGGGGTGCCATGTGGTCTTTTGGGAGGTGGTTGCCATAATTGTAAACCATCATATTACACCTGCGGGGTTTTTGGGATGCCTGCGTATTGAAGGCCAGGTAGCGGCGCGATTGATTGGGGCGCGAGGGTCGTATAATAGTGGCACCCCGGTGGGGTTATAATGGTGGTACCCCGGTGGGGTTATAATGGTGGTACCCCGGTGGGGTTATAATGGTGGCACCCCGGTGGGGTTATAATAGTGGCACCCCGGTGGGGTTATAATAGTGGCACCCCGGTGGGGTTATAATAGTGGCACCTCGGTGGGGTTATAATTGTGGCACCCCGGTGGGGTTATAATAGTGGCACTCCGTTGGGGTAATTGGGGAGTGGGGGAAGGTTATAGCAAGATCTGCTATTTGAGAGGGTGTAGGACAAAATTAATTGCCGGGGCCTACCACACCGTTGTTAATGAAATTGCCCTGCCATGTGCCGGTGCCTTTGTAGATGCCGGCATTGTTGTAATTGGTGGGGTGGGTTATTGTGCCATTGTTGATGATGGTGCCGTTGTTGACAATGGAGGCTCCGTTGGAAAAAATGAGTTGGTCTTCTTTCCAGGTCAATGTTTCGCCGCTAGGGACTGTTAAGGTGCCGCTGGGTATGGTGAGGCTAAAGCCATTGGCTTCGATGACTACTGAATTGGTGATGGTGATATTAGATTCTGAAACATTGGAAAGCAGTTCGATGGTCTGACCATCCAGTGCGGCATTGATGGCATCCTGAAGATTTTGGTAAGTGGCATTGGTGGTGCTGTTTTTTGCCAGAACCTGTGTATTGGTAAGTTGAAAAGTGTAGGTATTGAGGCCTGGATAGGAGGCTGTAACATTAAAGGCACCAGGGGTATTATTGGCTGTGATGGTGGTGGAAGCAATGCCGTTTACATCAGTGGGTACTACAATGGTGTTTTGGTTATTGCTAAACAAGCCCGATGCTCCCGAACTGGGGGCGGTGAACGTAAAATTGAGGTTTTGAACCGGGCTGCCCGTGTTGTCTAATACTCTTACGCTAAGTGGGTTTGAATATGTAGTGTTGATTGACGCAGTTTGCATATCGCCGGAATTTAAGGTTGGGTTGGAAAGTGGTTTTAAAATGGCGGCACCATTCAATCCAAATGCCAATGAATTCTGAACAAAACCAGCCTGGGTTGGTTTGTTGGTCTGGTATGCTCCGAATGCATCTCCCCATACTGTAAGTGAGCCATCACTAAACATTGCCCAGGCTCCGGAATTCAGAGGTGTTGAGCCAAAACTCTCCACACTTGAAGTGGGAATCCCTGCTGATGGATTATTGGAAGTGGTTCCCCATTCAAAAAGAGTATTGTCTTGTCTCTGTGCGATTCCATTATAACTTGGTGCCGCTATATTTTTCCACCCACCTCCCGGAGGTAAACCTGTCCTTTGATTCAAATTATTAGCCCCCCATTGGGCTATATTGCCAGTCCATCTGAGGGCAAGGCCATGATCATAACCTCCTGCTATTGCCAAAAATTCATTGGTGGTGGGTAGATCGGTGGTATTTGCCGGACCAAATACTACAATTTTTCCTTCGTTGGTCAGTGCAATACTAGCCTGATTGGTCAAGGCCAAGGCAATAAATCCATTTCCCGATGGTATATTATTTAATTGACCCACCGTGTTGTTTCCCCAACCAACAATGTGACCATCATTGGTCAGAGCCATGTTGTGGGCAACACTGGATGAAATGTACACAAAATTGTTGCCAGCAGGACTGGGCACCGTATTGGTTGCATTACCCCACTCAACAATGCTGCCATCCGTTTTAAGACCTACACTCTGATTGAATCCAAGTGAAATTTGAGCAAAACCAGGGCCAGTAGGCTGATTGTTGGTTTGTCCAAAATTATTGGCTCCCCATTGAAAAACCTTTGAAGGATTATAGACCTGTGCGATGTCATTTTTCACTACGGGATTGACCAAACTGGCTTCTGTAAGTGTGGCGGCATTGGTTATGGTTGTGGGTGCATTGTTGCTAATGGTACCAACCACCTGAATAAATTCAAATACATTGGTGGCACCGTCATTTACCCTTGTACAAGTATTGGTGGCAATGCTGCATGTCCACGTAGAAGGCGCATTGATATGGGTAATGGTAAAATTGGGGTCAGGACTCAAGACTACATTCATGTTAACGGATGAAGGTGCATTTACCAAAATCAACCATACTGCATTGGTCTGAGTTCTGAAAAAACTCTTTGTGTGAAACACCCTCATATCGGGAAAAGGTAACAAAGGGGAGGTTTCAGCGTTGTCGTTGGAATTTATTTTTATTGACACCACATTGTCGCCAGCCAGCAGTTTCATTGGCTGAACAGTGATCATGGCTAATAATGTAAATAAAAATGAAAGGGTCAACTTAAATCCTGTCTTTGTTTTCATTACCTGAATTTGATTTTATGGCGGCAAATTTACAAAAAAAATCCGCTTTTATAATAGTGGCACCCCGGTGGGGTTATGGTGGGTCTGGTGGTTCATAGCAGCGCGATTAATCGCGCTGCTATGGCAAGGGATAATAGTGACACCCCTATTGGGTTGGATGAGATGTTGTTCGTGGTAGGGGTGTTTCCATTAAGGGTGGTTTTATATCGCTCCTACGGAGCTCCGTGTTTGGGGCGGGATGGCGTTTTGTAATATGGCACCCCGGCGGGGTGCCATCTGGGAGTTGTGGTTATGCTAATATTTGTTTGAAATTGCGCCTGTCACTGGGGAACAAGGTAGACTTAAAATCCATGCCGCTTTAGAGGTATCTATTCAGCTTTAGAGGTATCTATGCCTTTCTAAGGCACAGCTCTTCGGGTTTGGGATGGTGGTGAAACTTATGACAGCGGTTAAAGAACAGTAGGGTTGACACATCGGGATAAATTTAGAATTGTCTTCAAATCTACCTAAAATAACGGTGGAGTATAAACAATAGAATGCCCTTCTAATGTAGATATTATAATATTGTCATCTGTTACTTCCATACTTTGATAAGCATCAGGTAGAGGCACTATTTCGGAAATTTGAAAATTTTTAAGATTTATAACTATAATTTCATATTCACAGATTACATACAACTTTTCTTTAATCACTTTTGTCTCATAAAAAAATGAATTCATTGTCAACTTGATTTCAGTTCTCCCAGTTATAAATTCCAAAATAATAAAATCCAAATCTATCCCAATTGAACAATGAGTATCACTTAACTCCCTTAGTTCAGGCTCAATTAAATCACTTTGCCATCCAAATTTATATTCAATTAATTCATCTGTTAAAAATGCAAATGAACGATCACACCTCTTGTCCTCAAACAATATTGGAGAAGAAGATTGATTATATTTCTCTTCATTGATACTTTTAAGGCGAATTTTCATTCTTATATCTTTTAGGAATTATTGTTACTACCTCGGGATCATTTGTAAAGTTATTCTTTTCGTAGAAGAAAACAATATCAATTGTTATTTTTTAATTATCGCTCTTTTTGTGATAGTTGTACCAAACATAATATTGCTAATTTTCACTATTCTATCACTAAAGTCGCAATTCACTTAGCACACTACACCCGTACCATGGTCAATATCGTAGCAATCGCTACCGTCTCGCCCGTTTCATCGTACACATCAACCAAAAATTTGACGATGCCTTTTTCGGTGTCGGCTTCGTCTTTTTTGTCCTGGAGGATTTTTTCTTTGACGGTGAGTCGTACGCCAATGGTCATGCCGGCGTAGACGGGTTTGGTGAAGCGACATTCTTCGAGGCCGTAGTTCAGGAGTACCGGGCCTTTGGCGGCGTCAACGAAGAGGCCGGCGGCGGCGGAGAGGATGAAGTAGCCGTGGGCTACTCTCTTTTCGAAGGGTGTGCCTTCGAGAGAGGTTTCGTCGGTGTGGGCGTAGAAGTGATCCCAGCTGACATTGGCAAAGTTGACGATGTCGGCTTCGGTGATGGTGCGTTTGTGGGTGATGAGGGTCTGCCCAACCTCGAGTTCATCAAAAGATAAGCGGAACAAATGTTTATCGGCTGCTTTGTATTGACCTCCATATTGATATTGTCCTGTCACTTCGGTGAGGGTGGTGGGGCTGCCCTGGATGGCGCAACGCTGCATGTAGTGTTTGACTCCACGCATTCCTCCCATCTCTTCCCCTCCTCCTGCTCTGCCGGGACCTCCATGCACAAGTAAGGGCATGGGTGAGCCGTGACCGGTGGACTCCGGCGCGCTGTCTTTGTTGAAAACCAAAATCCTGCCGTGGTGGGTGGCAGCACCGATCACGTAATCTCTGGCAATGCGATTGTCTGCGGTGGTGATACTGCTGCATAATGAGCCCTTGCCTAATTTAACAAGGGCGATGGCCTCGTCTGTAGTTTTATAAGGCATCAGGGTGCTCACAGGCCCAAAGGCTTCGATTTCGTGGGCTGCCTGGCAATTGAAGCCATCATCGGCACGGAGCAGGATGGGCGACATAAACGAACCTTTCTGTGCATCTCCCCCGATGATATCCACGCTTTCTAAATGGCCATAGACGAGTTGGGCCTGTTCCATGATTTTGGCCACCTGGGCTTTGACATCGCTGAGCTGAGCTTTGCCAGCTATGGCTCCCATGCGCACGCCTTCGGCACGGGGGTCACCAATGGCGGTTTGGGATAGAGCCTTGCCTAAAGCGATCTGTACATCTTCCATCACGTCTTCTGGTACCATGATACGGCGTACCGCGGTACATTTTTGGCCGCACTTGATGGTGATTTCTTTTCTTACTTCTTTGATAAAGATGTTGAACTCTTCGCTGCCGGGTTTGACGTCGGTGCCGAGTACCATGGCGTTGAGGGAGTCGGCCTCCATGTTGAAAGGCACGGCTTCTTCTGTAATGCGGGGGTGCGACTTGAGCATTCTGCCCGTGGAGGCAGAGCCGGTAAAGGTGACCACATCCTGCGAGTTGACGTGGTTGAGGATGTCTCTGGCATTGCCACAAATCAGCTGTAAGGCTCCTTCGGGGAGGATGCCGGAAGCTATGATGTCGTGCACCATGGCTTCGGTGAGGAAGGAGGTGAGGGTGGCAGGTTTTACAATGGCAGGCATACCGGCCAGCCAGTTGACGGCACATTTTTCGAGCATGCCCCAGATGGGGAAGTTAAAGGCGTTGATGTGTATGGCCACTCCTTCTTTGGGCACCAAAATGTGGTGGCCTACAAAGGTGCCTCCCTTGCTGAGTCCTATGGGGTCGCCTTCGGTAGTGTAGGGCAGATCGGGAAATTTTCTGCGGAGGCTGGCATTGGCAAATAGGTTGCCGATACCCCCTTCGATATCAATCCAGCTATCCACGCGGGTAGCGCCGGTTTTATAAGAAACGTCGTAATATTTTTCCTTTCTTTCCATGAGGTAGAAAGCCAGGTTTTTAAGCATCATGCCGCGCTCTCTGAAAGTCATCTTCCTCAACTTGGGGTTGCCAACCTTCCGTGCAAAATCAAAGGCGGTACCCAGGTCAATGCCCTCTGTGGATGCGATGGCCACCTCGGCGCCTGTAGAAGCATCGTACAACATTTGGCCTTCGCCACTGCCCTCGACCCACTGGCCGGCTATGTAATTTTTTAGTTTCATCTTTGGTATTGGATTAGGTTGCTGCCATTCTTACCGACAAGCGTGGGCAAAGATAACAAAAAGGCGTGGGGTCAAAAAGCGGGGAGATGGACAAGAAAAACAAGGCATTAAATCCAGGTTAATTAAACTTTATGTAATTGTTAGGGGTTAATAGGCTTATGATAGCATTATTTACCTGGATCAGCCTGGGCTTTTCGCTATGGGTGAGCCCTCCCGCCGAATGGTCGTTTGCCAAGGAGAAAAACGGCATCAAAGTTTACACACGCATCAAAGAGGGACAAAAACTCAAAGAACTAAAAGCAGTAGCCACCTACGATTGTACCAAAGACGCCCTCTACAAGACATTTATCGACATTCAGCGTATGAATGAATGGTACGATATGGTTGAAAAAGTTGTTTTACTGAAACAGATATCTGCTACAGAAGGCGTCTACAAAATATTTTTTGACTTTCCTTCACTGGCAGGCGACAGATACAGCACCATCAAAGCTTCGATTCGCAAAGAGGCCAATGGCGATTTGAGGGTGGAAAGTAAATTTTATGCCATCGAACACATAACGGAAGAAGATTATGTGTATGTAAAAAACATAGAAAGCGCCTGGAAAATAAGTGGCAAAGACGGAAAGCTTTCTGTGGAACACACGGCCTTTATGGACCCATCGGGCAGCATTCCCAATTGGATTATCAACGCCACACTTACAGATGGTCCGATCAAAACACTGACCAATCTCAAACAGAAGGCATGTCCTTGATTGGAACAAAGTGTTTATCTTTGTTAACACATGAAATCGATCATCCCTCCCTTTAAACCCATCAGCATCCTTTCACTCTTTTTCAGGGGATTGACCTGGACGCTGCCCAATAACGAGAACAAAATCTACCTCACCTTTGACGATGGCCCTATCCCTGAAGTAACGCCCTGGGTGCTGGATGTATTAAAAGCCAAGGGCATCAAAGCCACCTTCTTTTGTGTAGGTGCCAATGTTCAAAAATACCCCGACATTTATGCCCGCATCCTGGCCGAAGGACACTGTGTAGGCAATCACACCCAAAACCACCTCTCCGGCTGGACCGCTGCCAATGAAGCCTATTTGCAGGAAATTGAGGCAGCCGCCCAATATATCAACTCTACCCTCTTCCGCCCTCCCTATGGCCGGATCAGTCCCATTCAATACGCCCAGATCAAAGACCAATACAAGGTAATCATGTGGGACACCCTCAGCAAAGACTACGACACCACCCTCAGTTCTGATCAAGTGTTCCAAAACGCTACGACCGGCGTAAAATCCGGCTCTATCATCGTTTTTCACGACAGTCTCAAAGCCGAATGCCACTTACGAGATGTGCTGGAACCGGTCATTGATGAGTTGTTGTGCCGCAACTTCGTTTTCGCTGCGATCTAAGGTACTTGTCCCTATGCCGCTATTTCGATGTAGGGATTGAGTCCTTATAAAAGTGAACTTTCATTGGGGCGAACTGAAGTGTGTTCCCACATAGAGACCTGTTCCCTAAGACAGAGATTCGGCTTTTTATTGAAACATTAAGATACATTAAGAAGCATTAAGATGAAACAGATAAAATTAAGCCTTAATGACCTAAATTTTCTTAATGCCTGTGCCTATAAAACGCAGTTTTGTAGTGCATTGAACAGAAATTGACCAGGCTCTTTATCATGAGTAGGTCTACAGGTGGAATTGCTCTTTCGCAGGAACAAGTTTTCAAGTTGCAATTTAGTTTTATTAATCATTGAGGGAATGGAGGGAATTAATGTGATCTGAAATATTTAGTAATATTTCCCACATAAAGACTTGTTTCCTTTGAAAGAGATTCGGCTTTTTATTGAAACATTAAGATACATTAAGAAGCATTAAGATGAAACAGATAAAATTAAGCCTTAATGCCTCTAAATTTTCTTAATGCCTGTGCCTATAAAACGCAGTTTTGTAGTGCATTGACCAGAAATTGACCCTGCTCTTTGTGATGAGTAGAGTCTATACATGGTTTTGTCCTATTGCACGAGTAAGCTGTCCTTTAGTTATTGTGGATTATTTTGAAAATTGGAAGAATAGGGATTTGGTTCTAGGTTATAGGGGCTAGTGCAATCCTAACCCCTAGAACCTATCCCCTACAATAAACCATATATTATTCCGTTATTCCTATCATAACTAGCCCGGAAAGCATTATAATTTGCAAAACAAGGCTTACATTTGCTAAAAATTCTAAAATCGCACTCATGCGGAACCATTTTCTGGCCTTTTGTTGTTTCATTCTGCTTTTGACACCTGTTTGGGGTCAGAAGGGGTATGAATTGGGGGGCTGGGTAGGTGGTGCCGTGTATTATGGCGATTTAAATACCACCCTTTGGCCAAGAAAACCAGGGTTGGCAGCCGGACTCACGGCACGGTATAATTTTAACACCCGGGTGAGTTTGAGGTCTTCCTTAAATTTCGGGAGGATTGCAGGTGATGATGCACTTTCAGATAACAACTTTGAGAGGAACAGAAACCTGAGCTTCAGGTCCAATATTTTTGATCTGACATCGGGCATCGAGTTCAATTTTTTTGAATACGAGCACGGATCCAGCGACCAATGGTTTACACCTTTTATTTTTGGTGGATTTTCTATTTTCTCCTACAATCCCAAAGCAGAATTGAATGGCACCTGGCATGCCCTCAGACCGCTGGGTACTGAAGGACAGGACCTCGGTGCTGAATACGGCAGGATCAGTGGTGGATTTACCATAGGCGGAGGTTTTAAATGGGACCTCAACAGAGATATTAGCTTTAATGTTGAGTTTAGTACCCGAAGACTTTTTACCGATTACATTGATGATGTCAGTACGGTATATGCGGATAACGCCAGCATACTCAGCCGCAGAGGAGACATTGCCGCCCAGCTGGCAGACAGGTCACTGATAGAAGGCATTGGAGTAGCCGGCCGACAAAGGGGCAATAGCAAGGACAATGATCAGTACCTTTTTATCGGCTTTGGCGTCATGCGTTACTTTGGGGGCATAGAGTGTCCTAAAATTTCACAAACACACGAATAATGGCAGGCGGTATTATCACTGCCCTGTATCAATATCCAGTAAAAAGTATGGCGGGTTTTTCCTGTGCAAAAGCCCTTGCCCTACCCTCCGGTTTTGAGTGGGACAGGAGGTGGATGCTGATAGATGAAAATAATAAAATGATCACCCAGCGGGAAATCCCCATGCTATGTCAGTTTTTTCCTACCATTGAAGAGGGTACGCTTCGGATTTCCTTTAAGGGAGATCATTGCAGCATGCCCATTCATGAAACCACCGGCCCCCATTTCGTATCTCAGGTATGGGATGACGATACCAGCGTCGTAAAAACCTCATTTGCGATAGACAGTTGGCTTTCTGAGCATTTAGGACAAAAGGTGAACCTGGTAAAAGTGATCGAGCGATTTCACTATGCAGCCCCAATTGACACCACCGTGGAGGTAAGTGGGGCAGATGGTTATCCCTTTCTGGTGCTTGGCACTGCCAGCCTGGATCGCCTCAGCGCAACAGCCGGAGAGTCCATTGATATCCGGAGATTCAGACCCAACATTGTGATCACCACCACCACCGCCCACGAAGAAGATGATTGGACCGGGATTAACACCGGAGACGTGAAATTCCAAAAAGTAAAGCCCTGCCTCCGTTGTCAAATCATCGACATCGACCAGGATTCCGGACAACGCAAGGGTGTGGTGACCAAAACCCTTAGTACCTACCGCCGTATGGGCAACAACATTGGCTTTGGAGCCAGTTATGTCGGATTGAGTAAGGGAGAACTGGTGGTAGGTGACAAATTCCAGTGTATCTGAGGGATCGGAGTTACGGAGGACCTGTCCCTACGCCGCAGCGTCGGTGTAGGGATCGGAGCATCGGAGCATCCGGCACTTGTCCCTATAATGACAAAGTCATTGTAAGGAACCGCTGTCCGCTGTCCTCGGTAAACGGCCCCTACACCGCTAATGCGGCGTAGGGATAAACCTGTCTAATTAGCGTTAGCCAGGTAGATTAGCGATTAACAGGTGACTTAGGAGGCTGATCTTTAAAATAATATTGGATATAAAGATCCAGTTTACAAGCAAGAAAATAGGGAAGATTGAGTAGGGTGAATGGTTTTCCGGCAGGGGTAATTACGTCCTGTACCAAGAGTGGGCCTTTATAGAGCCTAACGGCGAAGGAATGATTGCATTGGTCAATAAACATCATTAGTGACTTGAGTCTACCGGTGGCACCAGATTTAACTTCTACCGGAATGAGGTATTTTTCAAATGAACAAAGAAGATCTACTTCAGCATTGGATGATTTTTTTTCACGCACCCAAAACATGGGTTTGAAGAGGGGGGCGAAATGAGATGCATTGTATTCTTGTGTAACCAAATGTTGAATAATTTTTCCCCGATAGAGGTCATTTAAATCATTCACTGTTAAAAATTCTTGCTGGATTCCTAAAGAAAAATTCATCAGTCCAGTATCCAGGTATTGTAGCCTGGGCTTCACTTTTTTATCTGGTATGGCAGGTGGCTGAAACTCATGGGTTGGATAAATCAATTGTATGATTTTTGCCTTTTCAAGCTCCATCATTGCATCCTTTACATCCTGTGATCTGAAAGAAGAATTGGCAAAGCCTTCAAAGCTAATTCTTTGATCTGCTACCGCGGCCACATTTTGCAAAATATGGGTGAGGATATTTACCTGGCGAAGGTTTTTAGCATATTTTAAGGTATCGTTTTGATAGGAATAAATAATGGCTTCATAAACGGACATACAATCATTGATGTCTTGTCTAGTGCTGTAATTGGAAACAATTTCAGGCATGCCACCCACCAAAGCA
Source organism: uncultured Bacteroidota bacterium (assembly GCA_937872515.1). Classification (GTDB taxonomy): domain Bacteria; phylum Bacteroidota; class Bacteroidia; order Chitinophagales; family Saprospiraceae; genus JADKBO01. The sequence goes on along the minus strand of CALMSX010000116.1, from coordinate 153,633 downwards.
AATTTATGAAAGGCATCAAATAGCAAAGAAGTAGCAATTGGATCCAGCGGAATTTCATTTAATTTTATGAGTAGCTGTTCAAGTTGTAATGCCCGCAAATACTCTTCGAAGTTCAAAGGATGAAGCATCATATAGCTCACCCTCCCAACCGGAAAATTGTCTACATCACCTAATACATGTTCCAGCAATGAGCCCGCTGCAATTACATGGATATCTTTGGCTTTTTCATAAAAATAACGCAACATGGGGATGAGTGGAGGAATCTCCTGAATTTCATCTAAAAAAATCAGCGTTGTTGCATCATCTCTTTTTACACCTTTTGCCAAAAATAACAAGGTTAATACATCCTCAAACCGCTTCGCATTTTTTAACAGCTCTTTGTTTTCGTACTCATCCAAGTTAAAATAAAGGTAGTTGTCGTATTCTTTACCCAACTCATTTACCAAAGTAGTCTTACCTACTTGTCTTGCTCCTCTGATAATCAATGGTTTGCGATTAGGAGAATTCTTCCAATGTTGTAACTCCAACAAAGCATTTCTTAATATCATGACCGCTTATTTAGGCTTTGACAGGTTCAAAAATAACAAATTACCCTAACTATTACCCGTTTTTTGTGAATAATTAGGGTAATTTTTATCAAAATTGTGTGTAAAGTTAGGGTAATTTGAAAAAAGAGGGTGAACGGGATACCTGATTTTCCTATTGGTAAAATGGAACGGACTTGTTCCGGAATCCAATAATGAGAGCGCTTTTTGGCATAATGAGTCACTCCCCAACAAGTTTATTAGAGACAATACTTACCCCATTATAGGTGTAGTACGTTTTGAAAATTATCTATATTCACACGATAAATACGTGATATGAACAGAATAGTGGTGATTTTCCTGTTGCTGGCGGCAACTACCGGGATGGCTCAGAAAAAAGGTACAAAACCGGTGGCGGAATCAAAGCCGGTGTTGTGGAAAGAGGAAGTTTTTTCTGATTTGAAATTCCGGTCTATAGGTCCGGCGTTTATGGCAGGAAGGATTGCAGATATAGCCATTCACCCTCAGGATCCCAACACCTGGTTGGTGGCAGTGGGCTCTGGTGGGGTTTGGAAAACAAACAACAGCGGCACTACCTGGACTCCTGTGTTCGACAACCAGACTTCTTATTCTATTGGCTGTGTAACGTATGACCCTCAGAATCCAAACATCGTTTGGGTGGGTACGGGTGAAAACGTAGGTGGCCGGCACGTAGGCTTTGGCGATGGTGTTTACAAAAGTACCGACGGGGGCAATTCATTTACCAATGTAGGTTTAAAGGCCAGTGAACACATCTCCAAGATCGTAGTGCACCCATCCAACTCGGATGTGGTGTGGGTAGTAGCACAGGGACCCCTTTGGGCCAAAGGCGGTGAGCGAGGAATCTATAAATCTACTGATGGCGGAAAGACCTGGAAACGCACGCTGGGCGATGATGAATGGGTAGGAGCTACCGATCTTGTCCTGGATCCCAGAAATCCGGATGTGATGTACGCAGCCACCTGGCAAAGACACCGCTCGGCTGCTGCCTACCTGGGTGGTGGGCCCGGCTCCGGCATACACAAAAGTACAGATGGGGGTAATACCTGGACCCCTTTGAAGGCAGGCTTGCCCACTTCACATATGGGTAAAATAGGTCTGGCTGTATCACCCCAGCAACCCGATGTCATTTATGCAGCCATCGAGCTGGACCGACGTACGGGTGGTGTTTATAAAAGTACCAATAAAGGTGAAAGCTGGACCAAACAATCGGATGCTGTTTCAGGTGCCACAGGGCCACACTATTATCAGGAACTCTATGCCTCTCCTCACGTTTTTGACAAATTGTATCTGATGGATGTGCGCGTGCAAATTTCCAATGACGGTGGTAAGACCTTTGGAAGGATGAAAGAAGAAAACAAACATTCCGACAACCATGCCATTGTGTTCCGTAAAGATAATCCCAACTGGATGTTGGTGGGTACCGATGGCGGCCTGTATGAATCTTTTGATAATGGCGACAATTGGCGCTTTATATCCAACCTGCCCATCACCCAGTTTTACAAAGTGGCAGTAGATGATGCTACTCCATTTTACAATGTATTTGGAGGTACCCAGGACAACAGTACCGAAGGAGGACCCAGCAGGACCGACAATGCACAAGGCATACAGAATTCCGACTGGAAGGTGGTACTCGATTGGGATGGTCACCAACCGGCTACCGAACCCGGGAATCCGGACATCATGTATGGAGAAAGACAAGAAGGTACCCTTTCGCGCATTGATATGAAAACGGGTGAGATTGTAGACATTCAGCCACAACCTGCCGAAGGAGAGCCCTACGAAAGATTCAACTGGGATTCACCTATATTAGTGAGTCCGCACAAACCTACTACTATTTATTTTGCATCGCAAAGAGTTTGGAAGTCGGAAAACAGAGGAGATGCGTGGACTGCCATCTCACCGGATCTGACCAAAAATCAAAACAGATTACAACTCCCAATCATGGGAACTACGCAGGGCTATGACAATGCCTGGGATTTGCTGGCCATGTCCAATTACAATACCATTACCTCCCTTTCTGAATCACCGGCGCAAAAAGATCTGTTGTATGCCGGTACAGATGATGGTCTTATTCAGGTAACAGAAGATGGCGGTAAAACCTGGAGAAAGATAGACATTACGGCATTGCCCGGAGTACCTGCCACTGCATTTATCAATGACATCAAAGCCGACCACTTTGATGCAGGCACTGTGTATGTGGCGCTCGACAATCACAAGAGCGGCGACTTCAAACCCTATCTGTATGTGAGTCGCGACAAAGGACTGACATGGAAGTCGATCAGCAACAATCTACCTGAGCGTATTTTAGTTTGGCGATTGGTGCAGGACCATGTAAAAAAAGAGTTGTTGTTTATCGGTACCGAATGGGGCATTTATTTTAGCATCAATGCCGGTCAGAGTTGGACCCAGCTCAAAGGAGGGCTGCCCACCATTCCGTTTAGAGACCTGGCCATACAAAAGAGAGAAAACGATCTGGTTGGTGCCAGCTTTGGCAGAAGTTTTTATATCCTCGATGATTATAGTCCACTGCGACAATTAACCGAAGATACCCTTGTAAAAGAGGCCAAACTATTTGATGTCAAAGACGCGCTGTGGTTTGTGCCCCGCTCCCACCTGGGATTTGAGGGCGCCAAAGGAGATCAGGGAGCTGGCCATTTTGTGGCACCCAATCCAGCTTTTGGAGCCACTTTTACCTATTACCTGAAGGAAGACTACAAATCTGCCAAAGAGCAGCGCATTGAAGCGGAGAAAAAAGATGCAGAGGCTAAAAAGGCCCTCACCTTCCCTAGCTGGGATCAAATTGTAGCTGAAGAAAAAAGTGTAACACCCAAAATTTGGTTAACCATAAAGGATAGAAACGGAAATGTGATTCGCCGTATGGAAGGAGCGGCTCAAAAAGGCATTCATCGGTTGAACTGGGATCTACGCTATCCTGCACCCGATGCCATCGTACTCAACGGTGGCGGCAATCCAACGGGCTTTTTGTGTGCACCCGGCAAATACAGTGTATCCCTTAGCAAAGAAATCAATGGTGTTGTCACAGCCTTGTCAGGAGAAAAATATTTTGAAGTCAAACCCTTACATACCGGTGCCTTGCCCGGAGCTTCAAAAGAAGAAACCGCCCGTTTCTGGCGCAGCTTTGAAGAAAGCATCCGACAGACCTCCGCTTTGCAAATCAAAACAACCAATGCTGTAAAGTATTGTGAAGCACTCAAAAAAGCTGCCAGTCAAAGCCAGCTGCCCTATGAATCGATTGCGGCGCAATTGGCCACTGCCCGTGCGGCGTTGTATACCATTGAAGAAAGCATGTATGGCATTCCTGCTAAAAACCAGATGGGTGAAAAAAACAATCCCACCATTGGCAGCAGAATCTTTGATGTGTACAGGGGCGTGGGCCAGGCTACCTATGGTCCTACTCAAACCAATAAACAGTCTCTGAAATTGGTTGACAAGGAGGTCAACAAATGCAGCAAGGATCTTGCCGTTATTTTAGACAACCTGAAAAAGCTGGCCCAACAACTGTACGAAGCCGGCGGCCCCTTTGTAGAAGGAGGATTTTGACGGCTCTGACCGCTGTCCGCTCACCGCTCACGGTTGACCGCTTACCGTTGACCGCTTACCGTTGACCGTTAGCGGTTGACCGTTAGCGGTTGTCGGTTCCCAATGCCGGGCTATGCCTGCATAGGTACAGGTGTCAGTTAGCCGTTGACCGTTGACGGTTAGCCGTTGACGGTTAGCCGTTGACCGTTGACGGTTAGCCGTTGTCAGTTAGCCGTTGACCGTTAGCCGTTGACAGTTAGCCGTTGACGGTTAGCCGTTGACCGTTAGCCGTTGACCGTTGACGGTTAGCCGTTGTCGGTTAGCCGTTGACCGTTAGCCGTTGACCGTTGACGGTTAGCCGTTGTCAGTTAGCCGTTGACCGTTAGCCGTTGTCAGTTAGCCGTTGACCGTTAGCCGTTGACAGTTGACTGGAAATTATATCATTTATATCAAAACTGTTTCAGCTAGGTTGAACAAAAAAGATCCCTACGTACCAGCGGTATGTAGGGATCTTTTTATTTAAGAGCTACTGCTCTCTTAGATTACTTTCAACATTTAGTCCCGCGATAGCGGGGCGTACCACCTAGCCACGCGATAGCGGGGCGCACCACTTAGCACAGCGTGTACTCCATCGAAACCTCAGCGGTGAGGGATTTCGAGATGGGGCAGTTGGCTTTGGCGTCTTCGGCGCAGGCGGCGAATTGTTCGTCGGTGATGCCGGGTACGGTGGCTTCGAGTACCAGGTGTGATTTGGTGATGGCACCACTGTCAAGGGTGATGTGGCAGGTGGTGGTAAGCGTTTCAGGAGTGAAGCCTGCGGCTCCAAGGACAAAGCTGAGTTTCATACAGAAACAACCGGCGTGGGCTGCTGCGATGAGTTCTTCAGGATTGGTGCCTATGCCGTCTTCAAAACGGGTTTTATAAGAGTATTGTGATTCATTGAGGACGGTACTTTGAGTAGTAAGATGACCGTGGCCTTCTTTGCCACTTCCGTTCCATACTGCAGTTGCTTTTCTGATCATTGGTAAAAGGTTTGATGTTTGTGATTGAATTGTAGTTGTACTCTAAAGACAAATTTGACCGGAAAAGGTTCACAGAGGCAAGGCAGTAGATTCTCTGATGGTAGAAAGCACAAATTGCGACTGGGCATTTCCAATATTGGCTAGAGAGGCTAACTTATTGACAATAAAATCCTGGTACGATTTCATGTCTTTGACACAAACTTTGAGCATATAGTCGAAGTTGCCGGTAACGTGGTGACATTCCAGTACCTCCTGGAAATGGAGTACATCTTCTTCAAATTTTTTCAGTAATGGACGGGCATGCTCCTTGAGCGATACATGGCAATAAGCCACAAGGTCGTACCCCAATTTGCTTCTGTCCAAAATGGTGACATAGGTCTGGATGATGCCTGATTTTTCTAGCCTACGGATGCGTTCGTAGATAGGTGAGAGTGACAGGTTGAGATGACCCGAAAGTTCTTTTGAGGTAAGCTGGGCATTGTCCTGCAACAACTGCAGAATCCTGAGGTCCGTTTCGTCTATCGTTTCCACCGCAAAAATTACTTATAAGGTGATTTTAAAGTACCAATATCCGCATTTTTTACTCCATATTCACAAATAACAGTGATTTTTTCTGATATTTTTAACAATAGAAGCCATTTATACGGCAATATTTAACTTTGAAAGAAAAAAACAATGAAAGTGCACCAATTTCACCCTGAAAGCCTGATGATGTCTCATGGATACAAGCCGGAATGGTCGGAAGGTGCCATTAAGTGTCCCATCTTTCAGACCTCAACTTTTGTATTTTCCAAGGCAGAAGAGGGCAAGGCTTTTTTTGAAGTGGCTTATGGTTTGAGGGACAAAGGAGAAAAAGAAAAAACCGGACTCATCTACAGCCGGATCAACAACCCGGACCTGGAAATCCTTGAAAACCGATTGAGTTTGTGGGACAAAGCCGAAGAAGCCGCCGTTTTTGAAAGCGGCATGTCGGCCATTACAACGGTATTTTTAGAATTTTTAAAACCGGGCGACTTGTTGGTTTTCAGCAGTCCGGTATATGGGGGTACGGATCATTTTATCCGTCATTTTCTCAATGGACTGGATGTAATGGCCATTGAATTTACACCCAAAGAAGATAAGGAGGCCATCCTCCAACGCATTGAAAGTTCTGGCAGGCAACACCGCTTAAAACTGGTGTATGTGGAAACACCTGCCAATCCGACCAATACGCTGATCGACCTGACCATGTGCAGGGAAATTGCCAACGCCTATCAGACTTCAGAAAATCCTGAAGTCATAGTGGCTGTTGACAATACCTACATGGGGCCCTTATGGCAGCACCCGCTGGACCATGGGGCTGACTTGTCGATTTACTCTGCCACCAAGTACATAGGTGGGCACAGTGATGTCATTGCCGGTGCCATCTGTGGCAGCAGTGCCCTGATCAAACGACTAAAGGTACTGCGTACCTTCCTTGGCAATATGTGTGGCCCATGGACGGGCTGGCTGCTGCTGAGAAGCCTGGAAACCCTGGTAGTGCGCATGGAAAGACAGACCTACAATGCACAGCGGGTAGCTGCCTTTTTGCAGGATCATCCCAAAGTAGAAAGGGTTTACTATCCGGGATTGTTATCAGAAAAAGATGGTGCCCAGTATGATATTTACAAAAACCAGTGTTTATCACCGGGTGCCATGATTTCATTTGATATCAGTGGTGGAGAAGCAGAGGCCTTTGCTTTTCTCAACCAACTCAAATTGGTGAAGATGGCAGTTAGTCTCGGTAGCACAGAATCACTGGCGGAGCATCCCGCCAGTATGACCCATGCCGGAGTGGATCCAATGCACAGACATGAAATGGGCATAACCGATCAAATGGTACGACTCTCTGTAGGTGTTGAACACGCAGATGATCTCATTTGGGATTTGACCCAGGCATTGGGATAAATCGGTTATAGCGGCTTAATCAGATGCGGATAAATCCCAATTCTTTAAGTGCAGCCTCGTCAGACGCATCAATTTTTACCTCAGCCAGATCGCAGCCCAGGCAGATACAGGCAGTACACACCGCTGCATCCGGGCAATTGGTGGTAACTTTTACAGATACTGGGTCAATACCCTTTTCTTTAAGGAAGGCCAAAAGGGTTGCTTCTTTTGCGTCGAAATAATCACCATCTGTCATCCAGGGATCCGCGCACTGGGTCATCTGATACCGCATCGTGATGTAATCATCCGAAGAGGAACAAGATTGAAATAGGGCAACAAGCAAAACAAAAATTAATATTGGAAATGACTTCATAGTTTGTCTTTTTATAGTAAGACGTAAGTAATGTCCTATTGGTTGGCAAAAATTGGGTCAGATGATATTATGCCGTATTTCTTCCTTTGTCTTTCTGGGAAAAAGGTATAAATAATCAAGATAAAAAATCACCCTCATGGAGAAGCTGTTTTCAACCGGCGATTCCAATACTTTGTTGATATTGTGTACATACCTCAGATCTGCACTGTTGTCAGATGCATAAACCTGGTTCTTCCAGACCAGGATCAGATCGCTGCCCGGAGCGAATCGCCAATTGCATTGCATATCGATGTTAAAAATATTGACATTGCGGTCATACAATCCTCCTCCTTCAGAATTGGTAGCCCTGTATTCCAGCCGATCAAGCTCACCTTCATCATTAAGTGCACCAAAGCTCTGATACTGCACATTGTCCCAGTAATGCCTGATGCGCGCATTGACACCAATGGTACTATTAAAAATAAATTTACCGGTGAGGGTATTTTCCCAAATCAGGCGATCTCTTACACCCATCATAATGTCACCATCTCCCAGACCTGGAACTGAACCTTGTGGTGCAACAAAACCGCGGTCTTTATTAAGGAAAGACAAAGAAACCGAAGGGATCAATGATAGTTTGTCATTGAACCGGAATCGGGGGCTCATGTAACCTACAAAGTTGTTTCTTCCATCCGCATCAAAATCGCGATAGGATAATTTTATATCAAGGGCCACCGGTTTGCGATAGTCGCTTGAAATAAAACCCGAAAGCATCCAGTTTTTAGGCCAGGCCAGAAAGCGACTAAAATCAGGCGTTCTTGGTTCAAAGTAGTCATAGGTCACTAAGGGTTCCCATCTGCCGTCAATGCCGGCTGCAAATCTTGATTTCCAAAGTACAAATGAGCTAAAGTCAATGCCAAAATCAGAAAATACATTGGGTTTATACAAGCGGGTATAGGTACTGCTGAGATTAAAATAATACTGTTGCAGCGATTTGACACCAGGGTTGTATTGTACATACCCTCCTTCTCCGTAAAAGTACCATTCATTGGGACTATAAAGAAATCCCATATCATTGGGATTGTAATTGTGGCTTTCCAGCCCGTGCCCCATTTCATAGGTCCAGTTGCCCCCATTTTTACCGGCATTGAGGTGGTAGGTGTAGCCTAAATCTGTATTGTCGGTGGCATATTTCTGGCTCAACACTGCATCGCCGCTGACAAAGTAAATCTGACTTTTTGATTTCAGGTTAAAAAAGCCTCCGGTTACATTGGCGTCATAATCAGCGCCTATGCGCGTCACATTGGTATTAACCAGGGTGACGTAAGAGTTGTTCTTGAGGTTTTGATCGATGACAAAGGTGTTGTAATTCGTAAGCGGATTGGTCTTGATTTTTCTTGTCTGGCCTAGTGTGTTGGTGATTTCTGCATAACTTTCAGCAACCACCGCATTAAAGGCACCCACGCCGGTACCTGACGGGGTTCTGCCCGAAACCTTGGTAGCATTGATGAGCTGGGTGGTCTCCGGATTAAAGGTTACCACCTCGCCTTCTCCGGCTTGATTGTAAACATCGAAGTAATGCAATGGCCGACCTCCTATTCTGCGGGAATAAAACAGGTTGCCTTTGTTGAACAGCTCTGTTCCTTCTGTAAAAAACTGTCTGTTTTCAGCAAAAAACACTTCAAAAGGACCCAGATTGAGTACCTGTTTGTCGGAAATTACCTGCCCGAAATCAGGTATCAGCGTCATGTCGAGGGTAAAAGCATCGTTGATGCCATATTTGAGATCCAGTCCGGCCCTGGCTGCCAGATCTGTGGTAGTTGGCTGACCGGTTATCCTTGGGTTAAAAGTATTGAGGTAAGTTGACAAATAGGGTGTGAGAGACAATCTAATGGGTGTCACGATGTTTTCGATGTGGGTAACTTTTCCACTTTGCTGGACCCAACCTGAAATGGCAGGATCAATGGGGCTCCAGTAAGACACTTCCCTCAATCGCCGTATCTCTCTGCCAAACTGCACATTCCATTCCTGAACATCTTTGCTGGGAAATCGCAGTGAGGAATAGGGAATGCGAATCTCTGCTGTCCACCCAAGGCTATCCGTGGTCACCTTTGAGTCCCAGATGGCATTCCAGTTGAGGTCATCTTTGTGATTGGAAACGATGGCTTCCAGCTGCACACCTGAAGCAGTGAGGTAAAACTTAAAGCCATTGAGTCCACTTTGGTAGGTATCAAAAAATACCCTGAAATTATCCGCATTGCCGATTTGATCTCTCAATGATAATTCCCTGAGTATTTTGCCGGGTTCGTCATCATACATCCTGGCTCCAATGTAAACGGCATTGTCATCGTATAAAAAAACAACGGAAGTTTTAAAAGTAGCCTGAGCGCCAGGCACGGGTTCAGTGACAACAAAATCAGTAGCCGTTTCGGTATTATTCCAAACTTTTTCCAGCAAATGGCCATCAATCCTAATCTCTTCCTGAATGCGATGTGCCTTCAATTTTCTGTCGGGATTTTCCCCAAAAGAAATAGTAGAATAAAATAGTAGCAGCAGCAGTAAAGCTGGATTTGGCCTCATAAGGAAATGGATTGGCTGTAAAAATACGCGATTTATTGGCAGAAAGCATGGCTTTATTACAAATTCAATTTTTGACAAGCCATCAATCCAACTAACAATAGAATTTAACAGGAATAAATGAAAAATTAAATCCAAAAACGGCTTTAAAACCGTAAATCAGGAAAAGAGATAACCATGATGCAAAAGTTTACCCTACTTTTTTTATGTTTTCTATTTCACGAGACCATAATGGCCACAGAGATTCATTTCAGGATATTGAATAAAAAAAATCAGATCCAAATCGAGGATGTGTGGGTTCTACATACCAACAGCGGGAGTATAAAATTTACAGATACAAAAGGCCAGGTTTACTTTGATGGATTACAATCGGGTATATCTACTTTTCAAATTAGTGCAATTGGCTTCGAAACCAAAATGGTGAGCATTAGTTTGCCTTCTGAGCATACCAATTTTGAAATCATTTTGGAAGAAACCATGGTAATGATCGATGAAATCGTTGTTGAGGGCAATGTCCTGCACAAAAAAAACATCATTGGCAAGATAGATATAGGACTAAGGCCCACTCAAAATAGTCAGGAAATACTGAGGATGGTGCCAGGGCTCTTCATTGGTCAACACGCAGGTGGAGGAAAAGCAGAACAAATTTTTCTGAGAGGATTTGATGTTGATCACGGCACCGATGTCCAACTTACGGTTGATGATATGCCGGTGAATATGGTTTCTCATGCCCATGGTCAGGGATATGCAGATCTCCACTTTGTAATTCCTGAACTTGTAGATAAAGTTGATTTTAACAAGGGGCCTTATCTTGCTGAAAAGGGTAATTTTGCAACCGCCGGATGGGTAAACTTAAAAACAAAAAACTCACTAGAATCAAATGTTATCAAGGCTGAGGTTGGTCAATTTGACACCTACAGACTATACGGAGGGTTAAATTTACTAACACCAGGCACGAGTGATAAAATTCGATCGGCGTACATCGCTTCAGAATATTCTTTTACCAACGGATTTTTTGATGCACCTCAACATTTTAACAAATTAAACTTAACCGGTAAATACATAGGAGAAATGGGTCGTAACAGTACGATTCATATCGGTCTCAGTCATTTTTCTTCCCAATGGAACCATTCCGGACAAATACCCAACCGGGCTGTTGAAAACGGGATCATAGGTTTTTTTGGATCTATTGATCCTACGGAGGGTGGCAAAACCTCGCGTACAAGTTTTACCCTACAAACACTCACACCTCTTAAAAAAGGTTTGATAAAAAATCAAATCTATGTGGTGAATTATAATTTTGAATTATACTCCAACTTCACATTTTTTCTTGAAGATTCCATCAATGGAGATCAAATTCGACAAAAAGAAAAAAGAAATTTGCTGGGATATAACGGGACCCTGCAGTCCAATCACAAAATAATTGGGTTGGATGGAGAGTTTCAATCAGGGCTTCAATTCAGATATGATTTTTCAAAAGACAATGAACTGGCCAATACTTTAAACAGATCGGAAACCAGAAATCAACTACAATACGGAAACATCAAAGAAGCCAACTTAGCTGTATTTATTGCAGAACAAGTTACTCTCAGCAAAAAATGGAATGTAGAACTGGGTTTAAGGTTCGAGAAATTTTTTAACACTTATCAGGATGGCCTTAACAATGGTACCACAATCGATGCCGGTTCTTTTAATGTCTATCCGAAGTGCAGTGCATTTTATCAGGCAAATAAAAAAATGCAATTATATTGGAAATTTGGCAAGGGCTTTCATTCCAATGACACACGGGTGGTGGTTAAACAGGAAGGCAAAAAGATAGCGCCCGCTGCTTATGGCTCCGACATTGGAATGATCTGGAAACCCGGCAATCGTTTGTTGGTTCAACCCGCTATTTGGTATTTGTGGATGGATCAGGAATTTGTTTATGTGGGTGACGCCGGTATTGTAGAAACCAGTGGTCGTTCTCAACGTTTGGGGGTCGATCTTTCAGCCCGATATCAGCTTACGAAAAATTGGTTTGCCGACCTTGATCTCAATATTGCAAATGCCAGGACTATAGACAACCACAGCGAACCCTACATCCCCCTTGCTCCAGCGCTCACTTCTGCAGGAGGGCTTAATTATCAAAATTCAAAAGGCATATCAGGTAGCCTTCGATACAGATACATGGGAGACCGCCCTGCCAACGAAACCAATGATGTTATCGCTGAAGGTTACACCATTTTTGACCTACAATTTTCCTATCGCATTGGTAAAATAACCTTAGGTACTCAAATCAACAATCTTTTCAATACCCGTTGGAAAGAAACGCAATTCAATACCACTAGCAGGTTGCGAGACGAGGCCCAGGGCATTGAAGAAATTCACTTTACTCCCGGCAGTCCAACCTATTTCAGATTGAGTCTCGCTATGGAATTGTAAATAGGTTTGGTTTTTTTTAATTACTAAACAATATGAGATAAAAGAGGATATTGGATCTCAATATTGCGATGCTTCAGAAAATGTTGCAATCACATTTCGATTGTTGACTTTACTATACATTGAATTCACTCACAGACTACATGGTGCCATATAATGTCAGGGTAGTTATGGTACGGGTCGTAAATGCAAGATCACTATTTTACATTTAGTTGGGCATAAAAAGGTAGCTATGAATAAGGGCAGCTTATAATTTGTAAGTGAATACCATTTTATTTGTAAAGCCTAAATAGGTCTGATCTTGTAAAATTTCAATACTTAAATCAGGGCCAGCCCTTTCCTATCCTTTTAAGCTTATCCAGAATTCTACTTAGGCCAAGAGCAAAACATTATATCATTTATGCCCAAATATGCCTCATGGTAGCTTCCTGTGGTTTTTCCCATTAGATACCCAAAATCAATATTTTTCAGCAACTCAGAAAACCATCGACATGCTGCGATCAAAGATGGGTTCCAATTAATTATCGAAATATCAATCCAATATCTCCATTTCCCACGTACATAAACAAAACACACATTCTCAAATCAAATGTATTTATGATGAAAACAAATTTTACTTATCGGTTTTACTCGCTAGGAGCGGGAATGATTCTGTTGCTGATTCTATCTGCATTATGGATCAATAACAAACAAACAAAAAACGAATTCACTGTTCCTGATTTACTGGATCGCAACGAACGCATAACCATGGGGAAGGAATGGGATCAGGTGCAGAGTAAGTATGTGAGCTTGCGAAATCAATTGCTGGCCAACTCAAATGACCATAAATCTGCAACAGAATTGGCACATTTGTTTATTAAGGAAGCCAGAATTACCGGGGAACATGGTCATTATTATCCGGCTGCTCAATCCATCTTGAATCATATTCTTGAAAACAAAGATCTGGACAATGAAACCCGATTCACCGCCCTTGTCACTATAGCAGGTGTGCAATTGTCGCTGCATGATTTCCAAACAGCACTTAAAACGGCACAGGAAGCCATTTTGCTCAATCCTTACAATTCCCAAATTTATGGGGTGCTGGTTGATTGTCACATCGAGTTGGGCAATTACAAAGAAGCGGTGGTTGTGGCCGATAAGATGGTGGCCATCAGACCCGACCTGCGATCTTATTCAAGAGTTTCCTATTTGAGGGAAATTTTTGGTGACATCCCGGGTGCAAGAGAAGCAATGCTCATGGCCATACAGGCAGGTTATCCTGGCCAGGAAGAAACTGCTTGGGCTATGCACACCTATGCAGAAATGCTTATGAGGTATGGTCTGGATAATGAAGCAGAAGTGGTATACAAAACACTGCTACAAGAACGACCAGACTATCCGTTTGCTGTTGCCGGATTGGGAAAATTAGCACTTAAAAGAAATGAATTAAATGAAGCTGCTCTCAAATTGAAAGATGCGATAAATATTATTCCTGAAGTTGACTTCTATGTGACACTGGCGGGATTATATAAAAGTCAGAAAAAGGTAGAAGCTTTAGAAAAATTGAAAGCAGACATTCTTGTCATGCTAAAGGACGATTCAGAAACGGGTCACAACATGGATCTGGAATACGCCCATGTTTACAACGATTTGTTTGAAGATACAGCAACGGCCCTTGTCTATGCTAAAAAAGAATTTCAAAAGAGGCCCCAAAATATTGATGTCAACAGAACATTGGCCCTTTTGGAATTGGAAAACAATAACAAAGAAAAAGCAATATCCTACTATAAAACTGCTTCATCAACCCACTCAAGGCATCCTGAGTTGGAAATGATTAAAACCAAAATTTAACACTTCAACCATTAAAATCATTTTATCATGAAAGAAAATTTATTTTCAAGTTTCAGGGTCAAAATCACAGTAATATGTGTATTGTCCTTTCTGTACCAAGGCTTGGTATTGGCCTCTTCTCACCGGGAGGCTCCACTGATTGCCAACGATCCACTGGCAGACAACACGGATCTATATGCATTCAGAAGCCCTGACAATCCCAACACGATTACAATCATTGCTAACTACATTCCAGCACAATTGCCGTTTGGAGGCCCAAACTACTATAGTTTTGGTAAAGATGTGAGATATGAAATTCACATTGACAATGATGCTTCCAAACCCGGAGATGAGATTGTATATCGTTTTACTTTTTATACCCTTAACGAAGACCCCACCACTTTTTTTAATATCAGGTTGGGTAAACAAAATCTCAAAGTAAGTTACAACCTAGAGAGAAGTATGAACGGAGGAATCAGTTTTGAAACCATTGTCAATGGTGGCATTGTACCTCCTCCCAACATTGGACCCAGATCAATTGATTCCAATCTTGGCCTTGGTAAATCCTATGGCCAGTTATTCAGTGAGGGTATTTTTCAGGCGACTACCGGAGAAAAAGTTTTTGCCGGTCCGGTTGATGATCCCTTTTATGTAGATCTGGGTGGAATTTTTGATTTGGGCAATTCGCCTCGTCAGGATGGCCCTCCACGCGATGGACTATCAGGAACTAATGTTCACAGCCTTGTGCTTCAAATTCCAATCAATACCCTTCTTAAGGCCGGTGCTCCAAGCGTGCCTGCCAATATATTAGATAGCGATTATGTAATTGGTGTGTGGGCCTCTGCCAGCAGAAAGGCTGTTTCGACACTCAAAAAAGACGGAGGAAATGAAACCGGCGGCGACTGGGTGCAGGTATCCCGTATTGGTATGCCGCTGACAAATGAGGCAGTCATTCCTATTGGTTATAAAGACTTATGGAACAGAATGACCCCCTATCAGGAATTTGCTGATACCCTGTTTGATGCTTTTTTTTACAATCCGGAACTTGCCCTTTACATGGATGACGATCTATTTGGTGGGGCAGTACCCTCTTTTGCACCTCTTCGAATACAGAAAAAATCGCTTGGTGCCTTTGATTTTACCAATGGTGCTGATGGCCTGTTTGGGCTAAAAGGAAATCCAGCGCTGGCCGGAACCGCACTTGATGATGCCGTTTTTGGAACCCTTCTTTTGCCTGGTCCCGGAAAACCAAGATCTGTTGACCTCTGGCCGGCCTTTCATACCGGTGTGCCCAATGTTATTCCTTATCAGCTGGCAACCGGAAAAAATGGCAACCCATTGGCCGCAGGAAAACCTTTTGTCAATAATTTTCTTCCCAACGGTGGTGATATGCTGAGGTTGAACATGGCCGTACCTCCAACACCCAGGAACGACCCCAACTTTAGTTCTCTTGGATTGATTCAGGCTGCTGTCTTGGGCCTCACTGCTGCACCTTATAATACAAACACCAATATTGAATTTATACCCAACATGGACGGCTTCCCCAATGGCAGAAGGCTGGAAGACGATGTAACCACCATCGAATTACAGGCAGTTGGTGGCGCTGTATTGGCTGCCGTTGGTCTTTGGTATGATGACTACCTACCCGGTACTTCTTCAAGTCCTGTAACCCAGGATCTGTTGGATGTGATCACATTCAGAACCGGTGTAAATGGCAATGATGCCAAATTTAACGCTTCATTTCCTTATCTGGCCATGCCCTGGAGAGGTACTATGGCATCTAAATAACTTATCAAATACACTTTATCATGAAATCAAAATTTATATATCCTATATTATTTGTGGTTATCGTTGTTGTGCTTTGTAATGTCACCTTGCTGGCATCATCACACCGAGAAGCACCCCTTATTGCCAATGACCCATTGGCAGACAATGTGGATCTCTATGCGTTCAGGAGTCCGGATGACCCCAATACCATTACAATCATAGCCACCTATGTGCCCATGCAACTCCCACATGGCGGACCGAATTATTTTAGCTTTGGTGAAAATATTCGTTATGAAATTCACATTGACAATGACGCTTCGATTCCGGGAGATGAGATTACCTACCGGTTTACTTTTCACAAAGTAAATGAAGACCCTACTACTTTTTTCAACATAAGACTGGGAAAACAAAACCTCAAAACTACTTATACATTGGAAAGGAGTTTAGACAATGGAGCCAGCTGGCAAACCATTATCAACAATGGCATTGTGCCTCCCAACAATATTGGGCCACGGTCAATTGAAAGTGCTGTAGGTTTAAATTCCAGTTACAATACTTTATTTAATAATGCCATCACAACAGCCAATACGGGTGAAATCGTTTTTGCAGGACCTACCGATGATCCCTTTTTTGTTGATTTAGGAGGCATATTTGATCTGGGCAATGCACCACGACAGGTTGGTAATAATGTTGACGGACTTGCATGTATGAATGTAAGTGCAATTGCTATTAAAGTGCCAATCAATACCCTGCTGAAAAAAGGTGCTTCAGCACAGCCAAAAAACATACTGGATTCAGACTACGTAATAGGTGTATGGGCCTCTGCCAGCAGAAAAGCCATAACAACTCTTTCTGCCACATCAGATCCTACCTACGATGGAGAGTGGATTCAGGTTTCAAGGTTAGGCATGCCGCTTACCAACGAGGCAGTTATCCCGATAGGCAAAAAAGACTATTGGAATAGCCTTACTCCTTATGAAGAGTTTGCTGAATCTAGTTTGGATGAATATTTTTTCAATCCTGAACTGGCGCTCTACATGGATGATGATTTATTTGGCGGTGCGGTACCCTCTTTTGCTCCTCTACGAATACAGAAAAAATCGCTTGGTGCCTTTGACTTTACCAATGGTGCTGATGGCTTGTACGGTTTAAAAGGAAATCCAGCACTGGCCGGAACCGCACTTGATGATGCCGTTTTTGGAACCCTTCTTTTGCCTGGTCCGGGAAAACCAAGATCTGTTGACCTCTGGCCAGCATTTCATACCGGTGTGCCCAATGTTATTCCTTATCAGTTGGCAACCGGAAAAAACGGCAACCCACTGGCCGCAGGAAAACCCTTTGTCAATAATTTTCTTCCCAACGGTGGTGATATGTTGAGATTAAATATGGCAGTACCTCCAACTCCAAGAAATGACCCCAACTTTAGTTCTCTTGGATTGATTCAGGCTGCTGTCCTGGGACTCACTGCTGCGCCCTATAATACAAACACCGACATCGAATTTATACCTAACATGGATGGCTTTCCTAATGGAAGAAGACTGGAAGATGACGTGACCCGCATTGAACTACAGGCTGTGGGAGGCGCTGTATTGGCAGCAGTAGGTTTATGGTATGATGACTATATACCTGGAAATTCCAGCAGTCCTGTTACACCTCAACTTCTCAATGTGCTGGGTTTTACAACCGGTGTTGAAAAAAATGATAAACCTTTTGCTAATTCTTTTCCTTACCTGGCTCAACCTTCAAGTGGTACGGGCGATTGCAGCGGACCTATTTATGTAGATAATAGTAATGATGCAGCAGAGGTGGGTTCCGTTTTTGCATCGTCTAATACAACAAAAAAGGTTGATATCATTGGCGTGAATAGTGATAGATCTTTTTCTCAAACATCTTTTGTCAATAAAGCCAAAGATGCAGACGGAATCTATTACAATGATAAATCAGATATGTTAATACAATTAAATAGAAGCAATAACCGACTTGATGTTTATTCCAGTGTGCTTACTAATGTTAGAAATGGCAACCCACCGGTTTTATCGGCCAGTTCAACATCCGATTTTAGCAACGGACGCGAAATAACAGTAGCCGGAGAGCTGATAGTGGTGGCAGAAGATGCAAGTCCCGCCAACAACAATCAAAATAAACTGCTGGTGTACAAATCCAATGAAGACGGTATTCAATTATTGTCTACCTATTTAGTAGATTTTAATGTTTGGGGTATTCAGGCCAATGTCAACACTTTGTATGCAGTGATTGACAATTCTAATCAACTGGCCGTTTTTCAGAACTTTTTCACCCGACCCGCAGGACCTATCGTTCCGGATCAAATAGTCCAGGTCATGGACTTGGTAAGGACACATGGTTTGTTTTATGACTATGAAAGAGACATAATGGTCCTTACGGATATTGGTGATGCTGCATCAGCAACGGATGGAGCGCTTATTTGGATATCTGACTTTACCTCCAAAATAAACGACAACGTTGTAACTAGGGCAGAACAAATTGTAGTTAAAGGAGAAGGAACCTTATTGGGCAACCCGGTTGATGTGGCCATGGATGCTAAAAACAGTTTACTTTTTGTAGCCGAAAGAGCAGGAAATAATTTCCTTGCTTTTGAAACACCTCTTGTAGAGGGTGCGCAAGCTCCTTTGAAAACATTACCTGTACCCGGCATATCAGCTGTCTATTTAACAGGCAGTACCAGGGATGAATATCCTATTACCTCGGTGGTTGATATCAATGGTGGTGGAAAACTTCAAATTTCAGTTTTCCCCAATCCTACGAGTGAATATGTGGAAATCAGCATAGATGGACAGCCATTAGACCATGAAGGATCTACATTGGAGGTGTATGATATCTCTGGCAAATTTATGTTGAGACAAAAAGCAGAAAATGGTTATGCCAGAATCCCTGTGGGAAATTTAAACCCAGGTGTTTATATTCTGTATTTGTATAACCAAAAATATCGACACGCTACCAAATTCACAAAACAATAGTATTCACTATTATTTGGTTTGATTTTTGAAATGCATATTAAAATGTGTGGGGGGGGGTCCGTAATACAGACCTCCCTTTTTTTATATTCCAGTTATGATGAATAACTAAATAAACAAAAAGAGAGATCAGGAAAAATAATACACGTATAGAATGTGGCATCAGCAAATCTACGGTGTAGAATTTAGTTCATTATGATTCAAAAGAAGATGGGGTTATAACACTTTTATCTCTTTGTTGAATTTTAACAATGCCTGCTCCGCAAAGTCTTCTCCCTGGTAAAGTTTAAAGTCGTACACATAGTCAACGTGCAATTCTTTTAGTTTTTTGGCCTCATCGGGGTAGTTGCAAAAAGCTGCCAGTTTAAACCGTCGATTTGGAATTTTTAAAATTTCATGCAAGATGCTGAGGTTGCTTTCGTGTGAACTCATGGCCAGAAATACCAGGCGGAGATGGGATAAATCTATAGAGTCCCAAAATATACTATTGCTGCTGTCTCCCCAATTGATATTAACACCCCTGTTTTTGTATTTTTTAACAACCTCATGGTTGTAGTCAATGGCAATCGTTTTGAGGTTCAATTCGTCTTTTAGATAGTGAAAAGCGGGTCTACCAATGCTTCCATAACCCACTATCATGTATTGGGCATCGCCAATCGATTTGGGCTCCTCATCAATGTACATGCCGCCAGTGTTCAGTCGCAATAACTGGTTTCGGTATTTATCAAAAATATCATGTGCCTTGGCATTAAATGGAGATGAGACCAAAAAAGACAGGGTCATCAACATGGCAAAGACGGTAATCCACTCCATAGACAGCCAACCCGCTTTGTAACCTACCAGGCCGGTAATCAGTGCAAACTCGCTAAAATTGCTTAGACTAAGAGAAGTGAGATAGGCGGTGCGGGCTCGGATTTTAAACCTTGAAAAGAGCGACATAAACAAAGAGCCCTTGATAAACATAAGCGGGAATATAATCAGGGTTGCTATCACGATGTTCCAATTGAGTTTCCCCATAAGTCCCACGTAAATAAAGAAGGAAATCAGGAAAAAATCTTTGTAGCCCATCATCCTGTCGTACAATTCATCAGATTTTCTATGGTTGACCATGAGCATGCCAATGACCAGTGCCCCGAGATCGGGCTTTAAGCCCACCATCTCAAAAACAGAAGCACCCGTGACAAAGGTGGCAAAAAAACCAAATACCGTCAGTAATTCTCCGTGGCCGGATTTTGACAAGAGGTAGTTCAACAAATACCTTACGGCCCATAGGTAAATCGGAATCGCCAAAGCCCACCAGCTGGGGTTCTTATCGGATACCAGGGTCATAAATAAAACCGCAAAAATGTCTTGGATGACAAGGATGGCTATGGCGTTTTTACCGTGAAAAGAAGATAGCTCTCCTCTTTCTTCCAAAATTTTGACAACAAAAACGGTACTGGAAAAACTCAAAGAAAACCCAATCAATGCACAAGACAAGAGGGAAAGCCCTGAAAAAAGTGAAAGCGAGGTAAACGACAAAACAAAGACAATGCCTCCTGCCAAAATGGTAAATGCAGCCATATTGATGCCGGCAGTGTACAAGATCTCCGGCCTTAATATATTGTTGAGCTTGATTTTGAGTCCTATGGTAAAGAGTAATAACATAACTCCCAAATCAGCCACAATTTCTATCAATTCATCCATACTGGCATGGTCAATGTCAAAAGCTTCTACCAGCATACCAGCTGCCAAAAAACCAATAAGGGCGGGCAGCTTAAAAAAACGAGCTGTTATGCCTAAAATAAAAGCGGCTGTCAACCACCACATGCCTGTTGTCATTACATTCTCCATCTTTCCTGATTATTTTTATCAATTCCTTACCTATCATCAGCCAACATGGGCTTAAGATCCGGCTATGTGCAACGATCATCTATGAGTAGGATAATAGCGTCCAGGAAAATATCGGATATCCGGGATTACTTTGATATACCGATATTACAATGATATGGAAAAATATCGACTTTTCAAAGCTTAAAAAGGGTTTTATTGGACTTTTAACATTTTTTATTACACAAAAAAAGAGGGGCCGTTGTTTATTCAGCCCCTCTGGTATTTATTTCAAATGCTCTGACTACACCCAGCTCCGATAGGTTCCGTTCCACACCTTTCGGCCTGATACCCAGCGAACAAGGTACATGATGCCCGCAAAGATAAAAAACAGCGGACCTAAAAAGCCAAGTAGCGCTATGAATTTAGTGCCATAAAATTTCACCATTGGTCTTCTCAATCGCTCCGAAATGATATACATGCTTGGTATCATCAATAAGGTAAGGAAGAATGAAAAGATCAAGCCAAAAATAATGGTCCATGCCAACGGTCCCCAAAATACCACGCTGTCACCCCCAATAAAAATTTTGGGATCCAGGTGCGTAAACAGAGAACCAAAGTCAATATTAAATCCAATGGCCAGCGGAAATAGTCCAAGGATGGTAGCTATCGCCGTAAGCATCACCGGTATAATCCTGATTTTTCCGGCCTGGATGGCGGCCTCTCTGGTTTTTAAACCCCTTGATCGCAGATCGTCGGTAAATTCAAGCAGCAGGATTCCGTTTTTGATTACTATACCGGCCAATCCGATCACACCCACCAGCACCATGATGGTAGGCATGGTCATTCCGGTTATGGCAAATCCAACAAAAACACCAATGACCGAGAAAAAGATTTCTGTCAGTACGATAAAAGGTTTACTTACCGAGTTGAATTGAAGAACCAGGATTAAGAAAATCATACCCAGTGATATGATAAATGCCTTGCCCAGGAATGAATTGGTTTCCTGTTGCTGCTCACTTTCACCAGTCTGCCTGATGAAAACTCCATCTGGCATGGTATAGGTATTTTGAAAATCCCTTATCTTTTCAGACAATTCCTGGTTGATAGAAGCCACCGCTGTCAGATCGGTTACATTTGATTGCAGTTGAATGGTACGTTTGTTGTTTTTACGTTTGATACCTCCTGTGCTGCTGGTAAACTCAAATTTGGCCACTGCACTGATGGGCACTTGTTTGATCCTTCCGGTATTAAAATCTCTAAACGTGACCCTCATATTGATGAGGTTCTGAATGTCGTTTCTTTTTACCTGGTCATACCTCAGCTGGATTTTAAATTCGTCTTCGCCCGACTTGAGTTTGCTTACCTCTCTTCCAAAAAGTGCAGTTCTGATGGCGGAGCCCACCTGGGCAGAACTTACGCCTTCAATGGCGGCTCTTTCTTTGTCAACCACTATAGATACTTCAGGATTGTTGAGGTCGGTATCCATGGCCAGGTTTTCAATGCCTTCTACCCTATTGGTATCAAGATAATTGTACAAGTCAGTTGCTACCTTGGCATTGGCATCAAAGTCATCGCCATATACTTCAATGTTGACCGGTGGATCGGTTGGAGGGCCTCCACCTTCCTGTTCTACCGTTACCTGAGCACCCGGAATGTCTTTTACCGCCATCCTCACCGTATCCAGGTAAGGAAGGGTTGGCTGGTAGGGTCGTTTGGCAAACTCTACAAAGGATACCTGGATCCTTCCCAAATTGGATTGAACACTTCGGTTGTTGTCCATTGGATTGTTGGCATTCAACGCCACATTGGAAATCACACTTTCTACAATGGAACCTTTTTCACCGGGCTTAAGCGACTCCAGAGATTTGTAGACCTTTGTTTCTAACTGGCGCAATACCCTATCCGTCTCTTCAGCCTTTGTGCCTACAGGCATCTTCAGGTACACATAAATAAAGTTGGGTTGTCCACTTGGGAAAAACGGAAAATCCGGCTTTCTGGCGATGAGGGCAAAAAGAGAAATAAAAAACAATATGAATACGGCAATAAACATATACATAGGTCTCCAGCCCTTCAGTAACCAATGGAGCAGTTTTTCATAGCTGTCCATCAACCTGGGTAGTATTTTTTCCTGGAAGTAGTAAATAATATCTTGTAATATATACGCATTCACAATTCCAAGCAGAGGCAATAAAATCAAAAAGTTGCCAAAACCCGGAGATCCAAATAAATGGGAAAAAATACCGAGGACAAAAAAGGCATAAAACCACCATTTTTTGAAGATTTCGTTTTTAGGTGGTTCATATTGTCTTCCCTCCGGTTTCATCGAACTAACGGCAAAAACCGGGTTGATGATAAAGGCCACAATCAAGGAGGCAAAGAGGGTAAAAATCAACATAGTAGGCAGGTAAATCATAAATTTACCAATGATGCCCTTCCAGAACAAAAGCGGAAAAAAAGGTGCAATTGTTGTAGCGGTTCCGGCCAATACCGGAATAAATACTTCGCCTGCTGCTGCCTTAGCCGCTTTGGCAATGGGTACCTTGCCATTGTCATAAATCCTATGCGTATTTTCGATGACCACAATGGCATCATCTACAATAATGCCGAGTCCAAAGAGCAGGGCAAAAAGTACAATAAAATTAAGGGTCACATCTGTACCTACTATAAAATCTGCTGCCGGTAAAAATAAGAAGGCAACAAATACACTGAGGGGCACACTGAGGGCCACAAAAAAGGCATTGACCACACCCATAAAAAACATGAGGATAAGCAATACCAGAATAAATCCAATGACAATGGTATTGACCAGCTCGTGGAAGGAGGTAGCAGCCTGCTTGCTTTGGTCACCTGTTATCACCACATTGAGGTCATTGGGCAGTTCATGGCCTTTCATTTCATCAACAATGGTTTTTACCTTGGCAGCACATTCAATAAGGTTTTCACCGGCCCTTTTTACGATGTTAAGCGTGATTACGTTTTTGCCGTCTAGTCGGGCATAACTTTCTTTTTGCTTCACTGTATCAATCACGGTGGCTATATCGGATAGGCGGACCGCACCCGCATTGGGTGTTTTGATGATGAGCTGGCTAATGGCGAGTGCGTTGTGCATTTGCCCCTTGAGTCGGAGCGAACGATTCATTTCTCCAACCTCAATGAGGCCCCCGCTGATGTCCATGTTTTCATACGCCACCGCATTGGCAATGTCGTCAAAACTCAACATGGCTCTTTCCATTTTGAGGGGATCTACATTGATCTGAATTTCCCGCTCTGGTGCACCTACAATTTCTGCCCTGGTCACCTCAGATAGGGATTCAAAACGGTCTTGCAACTTCTCGGCGTATTCCTTCAACTTGATACCATCATAATCACCACTTAAGTTGACATACATGATAGGCATATCACTGAATGCAAATTCCTGCACATTGGGCAGTTGGGTAAGGTCGGCCGGCAAATCGGTTTTTGCTTTATCCACCGCGTCCTTTACCTTTTGTTTGGCAATCTCAGGAGTAATATCGGTATCAAATTCTACAATGATCAAACTGAAATCGGTCTGAGATATAGAACTTACTTTATTTACCTTAGCACCGGATATGCCCTTGATTTGTTTTTCAATGGGCCTGGTCACCAGGTTTTCAATGTCTTTGGGAGAATTGCCCACATAGACAGTAGTTACCGAAATCGTGGGAACCACAATATCCGGAAACTGTTCTTTTGGCAGGGTATTGAAAGTATATAAACCAAATGCCGTAATGATCATGGTAATGATGTATATGGCAGTGCGATTGTCTACAGACCAGCTGGTAGGTTTAAATTCCTTTACCTTGTCGGCTACAAATTTTAATGGATTCGACACTTCTTTTTGTTTTATGGTTAGATAAAGGAGTCAGTTACATTTTTTCTTCTACGATTTGACCTTCATAGAGATTTTGGTAACCCTGGGTAATGAGTTTGTCTCCTACACCGAGGCCAGACAAAATTTCAACTTCATCACCGTACAATTCACCTACTGTTACTGATTTTTTATGGGTGGTCATTCTGTTGTCCTTTCCCTTCACCATAACATATACGTACTTACCTTTTTCATCACTTTGTACTATATTGACCGGCACTACAATGGCCTTACTGTTGCTATGGTTAAGAATTTTTACAGAAGCGCCCATATTCGGTTTGGCGTTTGCTGATGCAGGGATCCTGCACTCTGCCGTAAACCCTCTAGAGCTGGTGTTGATGGATTGGCTGAGTCGGGAGATGGTAGAGTTGAACGACTTGCCAAGGGCAGGTACATCAATGACCACAGAGGCTCCCTGTTTGATTTTAGAAGCATAGTTTTCAGGTATGTCTACCTTTACCCTCAGCTCGGAATTGTTGACTATCTGGATCTGAGGTCCGGTGACAGACATGCCGGTAAATAGTTCGCCTACTTTGATGTTGACGATGTCGGCTATGCCACTCTGATCTGCATACACGTTGTAAGTTTTGAGTTGTTCTTCCTGAACGGCAATCTGACTTTCCAATGCTTCCACATTGTTTTTGGCAGAAAGCAATTGTACCTCGGTACCAATTTTTTGATCCCACAGGGCCTTGGTTCTGTCGTACACATTTTTGGCAAAGGCCAGTTGGGTTTTGGTAGCCTCAATACCTTGTCTCAGCACCTGGTCATCAAGCTTGATCATCAACTGACCTTTTTTTACCATCTGGCCTTCTTTTATGTAAATGTTTTTTACATATCCGCCCATGCCATTGCGAGGCGCAACATAAGAAACATTATCCGACTGGATGCTTCCCTGGAGGTTGATGTAGTGCTGAAAACCCTGAGGAGTCAGTTCTGCTGTAGTAACCAACTTGGCCTTGATGGCCCTGCTTGGATCCAATTTTAGCAATTCGGCTTCAACCGCAGCAATCTTGGTACCGATTTCTGTTTGTTGTTTTTTGAGGTCAGCCAGCTCTTTTAATTTGGCTTCTACATTGTTGCCACCTTGCTGGCTTTCTTTATTTCCACATGACATGAGGGCTACAAAGCCCATGAGGAAGATGAATGTTCTCATGATATTTTGATTGTCTTTATTATAGTTTACCAATAGATTTTAAGAATGCGGTTTTGGCCACAAAACCATCGTACAGGGCTTGAAAATAATTGCCCTGGGCCCGTTGCAATTCGGTATCTGTTTGCAATAGCTCAAAGCTGGAACCAAGTCCTGCTTCGTACTTTTTACGTGTGGCATCAAACACAGATTGGGCAAGGGCCATGTTGCGCTGTTGTACTTCGAGGTTGAGCAGGGCATTGTTGAGCGACTTTTTGGCTATGTCTTGCTCCATATCGATGTACCTTTTAACCTGACTGAGGTTATTATCCACTTTGGCCAGCGATAGTTTGGCCTGCTCTACCTTTCGGTTGCGTTGCAAGCCATCAAAAAGGGTAGCGCTAACATTGAGACCTACTAGGCTGGTTGAGTACCAAAACCATGGATCGTTGGGGTTGAATTGCTCGTTTCGCTGTCCATTGCGCTGATACTGGAAAAAGGCAGCTACCGATGGGATATAAGCCATCTTGTATCTTTTCAAATCCAGGTCCTGCAGTTTTCTAGCTGTATTCAGCAAACTCACTTCATTGCGTTTATTGTAATCGAACTTATCATTGGTTATCAATGCTACCGCTTTAAGATCTTTGTCTTCAAGGGTGCTGATCAGCACCAGTGAATCGGCCTGCGGTACTCCGATGGTCGTTTTTAGCAAGCTGTAGCTGATGGCGAGTCCGTTGTTGAGTTGATTAAGGGCAGTTTGGGTGTTGTTGACTGTAACCTGGATTTTTTCAATGTCGAGCTTTTCAGCAAAGCCCTTGTTGTACATCTCGCCCATGTCACTCTGGAGTTTTACCAGTCTTAATAAAGTCTCTCCCAGCACTTTTTTCTGTTGCTCTGCAATGAGTACCGAATAGTAAGCCTTGTGCACCGATTCTTTTACCTTGTCTTCTGCTACCGCCACATTGCCCTTGGCCAGGTCAAGTACTCCTTGTCTGGCTTGAAAGGCAATAAACACATCGGGTTGGAAGAGCAGTTGGTTGACACTAACGCCTGCATTCATATTGAGCGGAGCAAAGAAACTCAATGCCTGTACACTCAGGGTAGAATTGCCCGTACTGATGGGATTTCCATTGCCATCTTTCACCCCTTCGCGCGAGAGTACCTCATAAATAGAATAATCAGAGGAAGGAAATTGAACCTGAGGAGTTGCCAGGTAATAAGAGCCCTGCGCAGAGAATGAAACCTGTGGCATGGTCATGCCTATGATTTCTTTGTTTTTCTGAACCTGGATTTCTTCATCCAGCTTGAGGTTTTTGATCTCTTCGACATTGGCCAGTGCAGTGGACACAGCCTGTTCGACCGTCAGGTTTCTCACTTGTTGCGCGAATATAACCTGGGTGATAAACGAGATCAGCAAAGTCAGTTTGATTGTTTTACCCATATTTGTTGATTGTTTCTTTTTTGTATTTATCTATAAATTGTAAGCCTTTTTCGGTCACAACGCCGTGGAGAAAATGGTCCATGATTACGGCAGTAACCCTAACGATGTTGTACTTATCGGATGGAAATATATCCTGATCAAAAACCATCATAGCGGTTTCGAGCCTGAGTTTGGTCAGTACATCAACATCAATTTCCGGTCTGTACAAGCCCTCTTCTTTACCTCGTTGCAGGTTTTTGCTGATCACCTGGTATAAAAACTCATTTTTATGTCTTTGAAATTTATCGAAGGTCATTGGGTGAAACTTGCGCAAGTCGTGGATGACAATGGGATTGATCTCCTGAAAGTCTTCTGTCAGCATGTTCATGGTGATAAAAATTTCATGGATGGCATTTTCTGCCTCTTCATGGATGAGAGAGCAGTCTTTTTGACGTTTGCTGATCTCACTTTCCATAATGGCATCTACCAATTCGTCTTTATCAGTGAAAAACTGATAAATCGTCTTTTTGGAAATGCCCATTTGAGAGGACAATTGGTCCATGGTTACCGCTCTAAACCCTATTTTGCGATAGAGGTCTTCGGCACACGTTAATATTCTGTTTTTTACGTCCAAATTAAATTCTGTTATCAAAACTGTGGAAACTATTTCAGTAACGGCGGTTTCCATCGATTTGTTTACGTTCTTCTATAAAAATGTTGTTATTTTCGACCAAAATCATTTTTCTATCGCTTAATTTTAAGTTTAAAAGACTGATTATCAACAATCAATGACATTTAGCCAATATTTTCAAAATTTTGTGAACGACATTGTCCATACCCGGTGGCAAGAATGGATCTCTACCCTAAGCCAGCTGGCAAGCGTATGGTATGCCCGTAAAAACAACATTTTGGTATATCCAACCGGCATCATTGGGGTGGTACTGGCAGCCTGGATCTATTTTTTTATAGCATCCCCCCCTCTTTACGCCGATGCGGTCTTAAATATCTATTATCTGATGATGAGCCTGTACGGTTGGTACCAGTGGACCCGCAAAAAAGACAACGCCGTGGTGTATCCCATATCCTGGTGCGGCCAAAAAGAGCTGGTCAATGGCTTGCTTCTATTTGCAGTTTCGTGGCTGGGCATCTGGTTTTTGTTGCACTATTTTACCGATAGTAACACCCAGGTTCTTGATTCATTGGTTTCTGCTAGCGCTGTGACTGCCATGTGGTGGATGGCCTTAAGAAAGGTAGAAAACTGGCTTGCATGGACGGCTTCTAATGTAATTGCCATCCCTCTCAACTTTTACAAGGGTTTTATGCTGTTTACTGTTATGTATGTCGTATTTTTATTGCTGGCTCTTGTAGGTTATCTATCCTGGAAAAAATTAGCCAGACAACAAAACGTATAACTGCCACTTATGAGACTTGCTGATCAACAACTTAATCAGGGAAATGCTTTTTTCCGCAATAGAAGTTATATTCCACTGATCTTATTTCCTTTTGCTTTTTTGGTAACCAGACAATCCATATTCCAACACCCTGAATGGTTTCAACATGCCGCTATCAATCTGCCGGAAATGGCGTGTCTGGCTTTATGTGGTTTAGGACTATTTATACGCATAGTGACGGTTGGATTTACGCCTGCCAATACTTCGGGTAGAAATACAGCCCAACAGGTTGCAGATGAACTCAACACAACCGGCATCTACAGCATCGTGAGACACCCCTTGTACCTGGGCAACTATTTTATGTGGTTGGGCATTGCGGTACTTTCTGCCAACATCCTGTTTTTGTTTGTGTTTAGCCTGTTGTACTTTATTTTTTATGAAAGAATCATGTTGGCAGAAGAAGACTATCTGGCTTCAAAGTTTGGCGATACCTTTATTCAATGGAGCCAGCAGGCACCTACGATTGTACCTGCCCCTTCTTTATGGAAGTCTTGTGAGCTTCACTTCTCCTGGAAAAAGGTTTTAGCCAAAGAAAAGAATGGCATCCTCGCCATTTTTACCCTTTTGGCTGTATTTCAGCTTTGGGTAGATTTTGTGCAATCAGGAACCCTGAGGCTGCCCCATGGATGGACCCTGGTGGGTTTGGGACTCACAGCACTACTCTATATCGTGCTAAAGTTGTTGAAATACAATACACAGTTGTTAAGTGAAAAAAACCGATAGCCTAGACCAGGCTTAAGGCCAATCTGACCATTTGATCAAAACTTTGTTCTCTTTCATCTGCACTTAGGGCTTCACCCGTAATCAGTGAATCGGATACAGTGAGTATAGCCAGGGCTTTGACCCCTGCTCTTGCGGCGGTGAGGTAGAGGGCATGGGCTTCCATTTCCAGCGATAAAATGCCCATCTTGGCCCATTGTTTCCAATTTTCTTTGTCATCGTGATAAAAAAAATCAGAGCTAACAACATTGCCTACATGGTACTGCAATCTCATGTTTTCAGCCACGGAGGCAGCCTTTGACAACAAACCAAAGTCAGCCAATGCCGACATTTGTCCGGGAATATCAAATTGGTCTGCAAAGTTTGAATCGGTAGATGCACCTTGGGCAATGACGATGTCGTTTACCCTCACATGGGCTTGGATGGATCCGGTAGAACCTACTCTGATCAGTTGTTTTACTCCATAGTGATGGATAAATTCATGGGCATAAATACCGGTTGAGGCTGCACCCATGCCTGTGCCCATGATGGTTACCGATCTTCCTTGAAAAAAGCCGGTAAACCCCAACATATTCCTCACATCATTGATCAACACTACATCGGATAAAAAATGTTCTGCCATGTACTTAGCCCTGAGAGGATCGCCCGGCATGAGTACCGTTGGTGCCAGCTGGCCTGGCAGTGCGCTGTTGTGGGGAGTTGACATTGACTTAATTTTACAAATGCCTTTCAGCGTGATAGGAAGAACGAACCAGCGGACCGCTTTCCACAAATTTAAATCCTCGAGCCATCCCTTCTTCCTTGTACATGGCAAAGGTATCAGGATGAATAAATTCAGCCACTTCGAGGTGCATTTTGGTGGGTTGAAGGTATTGACCCAGGGTCAAAACATCGCAGCCATTGGCCACCAGGTCGTCCATTGCCTTCAGTACTTCCTCTTTAGATTCTCCCAAGCCCAGCATGATGCCGGTTTTGGTGCGTTTGCCATATTCTTTGGTCCTTTTGATTTGCTCAAGACTGCGTTCGTATTTGGCCTGAGGTCTTACCAGTCGATACAATCTGCCTACGGTTTCCATATTGTGAGATACCACTTCCTGACCTGCACTGATCATGCGCTCAAGGGCTTCCCAATTGGCTTTAACATCCGGTATCAGGGTTTCGATGGTGGTGGTTGGGCTGTATTGTTTCACCAAAAACACGGTTTGGTACCAGATTTCTGCCCCCCTGTCTTTTAACTCATCCCGGTTGACAGAGGTGATCACCGCATGTTTGACCTGCATGAGTTTAATGGCTTCTGCCACCCTCTGTGGTTCGTCGGTATCGTACTCATTGGGCCTTCCTGTTTTTACGGCACAAAACGAGCAGGACCGGGTACACACATTGCCCAGGATCATAAAGGTAGCGGTTCCGGCACCCCAGCACTCGCCCATATTGGGACAATTTCCACTTTGACAGATGGTATGCAGTTTGTATTCATCTACCAGGCTGCGCACCCTTCGGTAGTCTTCACCAATGGGTAGTTTTACACGCAGCCATTCCGGTTTTCTGGCCCGAGTTACCGGCTGTTCTTCTGCGCTGACAATAGGTAGTTCTATTAATGACATGAATGCTTTTAATTACTTCGGCGTCCGAAGTGCAAATTTACATAAAGGTTAACAAAAAAGGGTGAGTTGCGTAGTCCTTCGGTTTCGACCATAATGGGTACTTTTTTAATAAAAACATCGACCATCACACCCGCTTCTGCCGCTTTTACGTATTCATCAAAGGCACCCACAGAAAAAAACAAACCTGCCTTTGCCTGGAAACCGGGTAAAATGCTGATTTCTTTTAAGCCGGTAGAAAAAGATGAGCCCCCGTAAATGCTTCCATAATCGATAAACTCATCTCTGTTTTCTGCGCTGTATTTTTTGTCAACAAGGATGGATTCCAACTCGCCATTGACTACCACCTGTTCAATAAATTTTAGATATGTAGGCTTAAGCAAGGCAAGTGAAGGACCGCCTTCAATGCTATACCCCAGAGAGACGCCCTTTCTTCTGGCTTTATCAGAAATATATCTTTTTATGCCCTTGCCGGCCCGCAAAATGAAAACTGAATTTTGTTTGCCCAGTTTAAACTCTTTCGGCAGCTCGTTTCCGATGACATTGAGATTTTTGGACTGTTTGTGTTCCCTGGGACTGTGCATAGTTCCCAGTTCAAAATGGTAGTAATTTGTGCGGTAATAGGTTCTGATTTCTCCAAAATTAATGGCCAGCGCAAGTCCGTTATTGTGCAAACGCAGGTCTGCAGTAGTTTCTTTTCGGTAGATGATACCCTTAAAACGATCGTCGTTGAGGTTGGTCTTGGTGGATACCTGGGCCACACCGGTATAAGTACCTAATAACCAAATGAAAAGTAGCAGCGGCTTATTCCACCTGGCTAATTTCGGCTTATTATGCCCAGTCCATCTAAACAGAAACGGTATCATGACACCAAAAATAATGGATTATTCGGTAAATAGTTCAACAACAGTACTTTTTAACGCGCATTCCGGATCTTTCTGACAAAAACCAAAGCCACAAAAAATCAAAAATCAATCATAACTAGGGCAATGCAGTTGTAGTGTGAAATGAAAATTGTAATTTTATCGTTTTCAAAAATAAGACCATGATCCACAATTTATCTACAGGAAAATCCATCCTGAATAAGTACCTCTATGAAATGAGATCGGTTGACAAACAACGCGACAGCATGCGTTTTAGAATCAACATGGAGCGAATGGGTGAAATTATGGCCTATGAAATCAGTAAACACCTCAATTACCAATCAACAACCGTTGAAACTCCCTTGGGAGAAGCCTATGTAGAACTGCCCACTGACAACATTGTTTTGGCTTCTATCCTGCGAGCAGGGCTGCCGCTTCATCAGGGTTTTTTGAGAATTTTTGACGATGTGGAAAATGGCTTTATCTCAGCTTACAGATCGCACCACAAAGATGGAAGTTTTGACATCAAGCTTGAATACATTACCTGTCCCAATATTGATGGTAAAATTTTGATTCTATTGGACCCAATGCTGGCCACAGGTGCCAGTATTCATAAGACCCTTGAACATCTTGAAGATTATGGTAAACCAAGTCAGTTGCACGTGGTTTCCGTGATTGCCTCCAGTCAGGGCGTCAAACATGTTCAACGCTTTTTCCCTAATGCCCGGATTTGGACAGGGGCCATAGATGAGGAACTAACAGCAAAGTCTTACATTGTGCCCGGACTGGGAGATGCGGGGGATCTTTGTTTTGGTATTAAGTTGCAGGAATAAGATCAGCCGTACAATTCGTACCTCACCTGGTTGGGGGCATATCCCATTTCTGAAACGAGGTGGGCTACAGCCTCGTCGATCATTCGGGTCCATCCACACAGATAAAATACAACATCCGGTTTTACTTCTGCATATTGTTCTCTATAAATCTGGTGAACATAACCTGTATAACCAGGCCATGATGGGTCCCGTGACAAGGAAACATCGTAACTAAAACCAGGAAGTTGATCCCGCCATAATTCAAACTCCTTTCGGTACAAAATATCTTCTTCCTTTCTGCCTCCAAAAATGAGGTGGATGTGTTTATAAGGAAGGCCCTGTTCAATTACGTGGCTGATCATTGACCTAAATGGAGCTACCCCTGTGCCTGTGCAGACCATAACCAGATGCAGGTTTTCCAGGTTTTGGGGCAAAACGAAGCCCCCGTCAGGCCCTTTAAATACCAGCTTACTGCCCTTGTGTACCTCATTAAACATATACCCGGTACCACTACCCTCCGGATGGCGAACAATGCATAACTCAATGAGGCCTCCCGGTTGTGGGGCATTGGCAATGGAATAACTTTTCCATCGCTGCTGACGCTTGTCACTTACCGGTAGATCCAGGGTAATAAACTGGCCCGGCTTAAACACCGGAAAGTTTGCCTCGGGCTGCAGGAAATATCTCCTGACGTGCTGATTCATTTCCTCAATGTCAACTACTTCGGCCGAATACCAGGTGGTAGGCATGATGCGTATTAAATGGTTAAAAAAGGAAGACTTGTTACTTCTGCCTCCAATTGTTTACTGCCCACTTTAATATAAATTTTAGAACCAATGGCTGTATGACCCTTGCTTACGTAAGCCATGCCTATTGGTTGGTCAAGGCTTGGTGACTGGGTACCAGAGGTTACTTCACCAATGGTTAAACCATCTGCATCGCAAACCTGATAGCCGTGGCGGGGTACTCTTCTTTCCGTCATGGTAAAACCTACCAATTGTTTCATCAAGCCATCTTTTTTCTGCTGTTCAAAAATGGATTTTGATGGAAAGTTGGCATTTTTTTTCAGTTTGGTAATCCAGCCAAGGCCTGCTTCCAATGGACTGGTGGTATCGTCAATGTCGTTGCCATACAGACAATATCCCATTTCAAGCCTTAGGGTATCACGTGCTCCTAAACCTGCGGGTATAATGTCAAATTCAGCACCCGCCCTCATCACAGCATCCCATAGGTCGGCAGTTTGGTCTTGTCTGCAATACAATTCAAAACCACCACTTCCTGTATAGCCTGTTGCGGATAAGATGACATTTTCTGCACCTGCAATGGTACCTTTTGCAAAGTGATAATAGGCGATTTTTGATAAATCAACATCGGTTAATTTTTGAAGGGCTGCTTCCGCCTTCGGACCTTGTACTGCGATCAATCCGGTTTCATCAGAAATGTTGATAAGTCGGGTGTCAAAGGTATTGAGCGCCGAAATCCAATTCCAGTCTTTTTCAATGTTACTGGCATTGACTACCAACATAAAAGCCTGCTCTCCTTCGGCACACATGTCGTCAAATAAACGATAAACCAGCATATCATCTACGATTCCTCCTTTGTCATTGGGCAGACAGGAATACTGTGCATCACCAGGATTGAGCTTTGAGGCATCATTGGAACTGATTGCCTGAACCAGGTCCAGGGCTTGTTTTCCCTTTACAATAAATTCACCCATGTGGCTTACGTCAAAAACACCTACTCTCTTTCTCACACCCTGGTGTTCTTCAATGATGCCTGAATAAGAAATGGGCATGTTATATCCTGCAAACTCAGCCATCTTTGCGCCGAGATCTATGTGTTTTTGGGTTAGTGGTGTTGGTTTCATTTCTTTGGTTATGTGGTTTATTTATTGGCTTTTAAAATAATAACATCGATGATCTTATCGCCCTGGTACAAGGTGTGCACTACGTCCATACCTTCTTTTACCTTTCCAAAAATGGTATAATTTCCGTCCAGGTGTGGAGCAGGACTGTGGGTGATAAAAAACTGAGTACCTTCGCTGTGATTACCGGCGTGCGCCATTCCCAGCAATCCGGTTTCCAGATAGTAGTTGAGATTTAGTTCAGAACGGATGGTGTAGTTTAAGGCACCATATCCATCGCCTCTAGGACAACCTGCCTGTACCACAAAGTTGGGAACAACGCGATGAAAAAACTTATTGTCGTAAAAATCTTTTTGACACAGTTCAAGGAAGTTGGCTACACTACCCGGTGCCTTATCTGTAAACAGCAGGAGGGTAATATTGCCTTTGGTTGTTTTCATTACCACTTCAATTGAATCTCCCTGCAGTGCTAACGAATTAAAGTCGATGGGATGGTTGTAAGGTGCTTTATAGGCAACATAGGTGCTATCAAACAACAAGGCTCTGGCTTGCAACAATTCATTGTAGGCTTCCAAATCCTGGGGTAATTTGAGCTTGGCTTTTGAAGTATCAAACCAGGATGTATCGGCAACAAAACCCTTGGCTCCTGATTTGGGATCCTTCAATATCACAGAAGCTGCAGCTGTAGAACCGGCGTCTCCTGCCTTACAGACCGCAACCAAAAAATTAACGATATAAGATTTAACTTCTATGTATTTTGAACCATAGGCCCTGATAAATTCTGGGTGTACCAATATTTGGCCCATCGCCTCAATCAAGGCCGTTTTTTCCACAGGCTGACTGGTTTTACCTGACAAGCTGGAGAGCGTTAGATACTGATATGGATCGTCTCCCAACACGCGCAGCCATTCTGCCCTTTCATAAGCATTGCTGCTATTGGTAAAGAAAAATTTTACCTCAGCTGCCAACTCATTTTTGATTTTGGTATAAAATACGGGGCATGCCTTCATCATGGCGTGATACAACTTCGTTTTCACCCTCCAATCCAATTCTGCAGTTGCCAGGGCCTTGTACTCATAAATATCTTCCTTTACCCCTTTGCGGCCAATGAGTTCAGCTGCAAGAGATGCCACGTGAACATTCGGATCTTTGACGAGGGCAAAGATGGCTGGTTTGATACTGTCAAAGGCCACATTTTGAAAGCCTCTGAGCAAATTGCATTTTACCCGATAATCTTGTTCTGAAGAAAGGTATTGTAGTAGTTTTTTATCAATACCTGCCACTGTCATCCTTGATACAGCGCTGGCCAGGGGCATTCTGATATCAGGGTTGTCTTCGATGCTGTAATGATTCAAAAGTCGCTCTGATAATTCAGGTGTCACCGCTTCTTTAAATCTTCCAAAATAGTGGGCTGCTTCGAGTCGAATGTTTTCAGTGATGGCATTGTTGGAAATGAGTTCCATGGCCCTGCTGGATGCGGTGGGATCAAAAATGCTTCTTTGTCCAAAATGGTAAAATGCCCTGACTTGGCCCATTAACAATTCATCGTCATTGTCGCGGTAAGAGACCACTGAGGCAATGTTTTTCAAAGTGGTTTTACCTCCACACCTGCCCAAGGCCTCCAGAATATGGCGATTGAAAATATTGTTTACATTCAATGTATCCTGGGCTGTAAAGGCTGCTATGAGTGGCGTCTCAGCCTTGGTACTTCCAATTTGGCCCAAAGCATACGCTGCCATGGCTCGAACTTCCAGTACGGGATCTTTTAGCATCCTGATCACAGAATCTACGGCGTCTTCATTTCTGATGGATGCAAAGGCCCTTACGGCAGCAAACCTTACTCCGGGGCTTTTATCCGAAAACATAGGATAAAGTGAATCTACCAGCCCTTTGTCCTGGTACTCCAGTACTTTGCGGACAACCGGATCATTGAATCCCAGGTTTAGATTGGTATTTACATGGTCTGTTGGCGGCACACAAGTTACCATTACTGATGCAAGGCAAAGGATCAAGCCCATTTGTAAGGCAGGATTCCACACTTTGTCTGAAATTCTCATGGGCATAATTTTGACCCACAAAAGTAAGAAAAAACAAGGTCTTTGCCCCTTTTCTTTGAATAAAGCAGGCTTAAAAATCCAGTCCAATGCCAATATGGTACATAGTAGGCAGACTTTTTTTGGTTTCAATGCCTTTTGCCACGTCGAGACGGATAAAATAACCCAAAAGCTGGGTACGGGCACCCCAGCCATAACCCATCACAAGAGGATCCCGGAAATACTGAATATCCAGTTCAACCAAAACATCTTTTACCTGAACTGAATTGAGTGGATTTTCAGCACTGTAAGGTCCTGCTCCATACCAGGCAAGTCCCGCATCAAAAAAGGCAATTAGCTGGAAATTGCGCAACATGGATGCCCCCTTGTCTTTGCCCAATAAATACATAAATAAGGGCAATCTGAATTCAGTATTGAGCAAAGCATAACTGCTGCCGTTCCTGATGTTACTTTTGAACCCTCTCAAATGGGGGACATTGGATTTAAACGCAAAATCTCTGTTTTCAGGCAGGGGCACCGAATTGTCGAAAGAGGGAAAAATGGTGTTGTTTACATTGCCCAAATAATAAATGTTGGGTTTTGACCCAAAGGAGGTGGCTGAGGTAAGTCTTACTGCCAGCACACTGTGGTTGAGCAAACCCTGATAATAGCGGGCATCCATGCCCAACACGGTTGTAAACCCCTGGTTGAGATCAATATTAAAATTATTGGCTGGTTCAAAATTGAACTGGTTTTGTACTTCTGTATAGATTTTACACCTGGCACCGTGTAACAAATTGGTTGCGTATTGAAAGGTGTTGTCAAAAACATACTCCAACCTAAGCCCTACCCTCTTTTCATACACTGACGCTTCTGAAAGGGTGGTTATTTCGGTGGCCTTGTAATATTGCTTATCAAACCTAAGGCTTGCAGCTGCCCTGATGCTGTGGTGCAAGTTGAGCGGATACCTCACATTGTACATACCAATGAGGGTTTGTTTTTTTGATTTGAGGGGCGGTATAAATTCGGTCTCACTCCTTTCACTCTGATTTCTTAGGTACACAGCCCAGCGCTTATCGAGCAACTTCTTTTTATTTTCATAAGTGAGAAAAAACTCAGCTCCATCCAGATTGGTAGATATGCGGGTGCCCGCTTCAAATCGATAGTCTTCAAAAATATCGGTAAAGGCTGCTTTGGCCAAAAACCCCATTGGAATCTGGTTGACTTCTTTGTTTTGACCCTGGGCCAATTCAAGACCTTCAAACAAAATCTCATTGTCCATCCTGGCAGTAAGTTTATCTATTCTAAACCGAAGTCCCGCCGCTGTAATGCCATTGCTTTTGATAGCCATAATTTTATCAGCCACCTCATTGAGGTCGTCTGTTGCCTCATTGACACCCTCACTCTTTCCTGCAAACTGACTGATGATGGTTAAGGCCGGGCTGATGTCTTGGAAACGAGATTGAAATTTAAGGTGTTCAGGAATTTCTGTATAGGTGACTTCCTGCTTATCCTGTACTTTGTCTTCTTTTATTTTTTTTGAACTGGCAAGATTGGTGTCAAAAGGTTTTTTAACATCCTGGGTATTGAGGGGAAATAGATACAAACTATAAATCTGATCTCGATAAAAGGAATAATACACTTGCCCATCTTCTCCCAGGCCATAAGTAAGCATATTCCCCGGCAGATTGGTCAATGCCCATTCTGATCCGGTTGATGCATTTATTATATACAGGTTAACGATGCCGGATTTACTGCTTTGATAAACAAGATCACCTTCAGGGGTCAGGGTCGGATGGGTCTCACTGTCTTGTAAAGTTTGTGTGAGCCTTTCCAAAGACCGCGGTATGAGTTTTAAGTCATTTTTGTCTTTGATGGTTGGAAGCGGATACAAAAATACATCCATTTCACCCAGCGGTAAGATGGTATCCAATTTCATAGGGAGTATGTGCTCTACCGTACGATTGCTGCAAAACAAGATGGCCTTTGAACCCTGGTAGTCAACAACGGAGGCGTGGAGGTCATCAAAATAATCAGAAGTGATGGGCAGGGTCTCTCTGTCTTTGGTGTCATATAACATCAGATCAGAAAAGCCATCGATGGCAGCATTCAGCATGAGGTAACGATTGTCAACAAAATCTACAGCATAGAGTCGCTGGACCTCGTTTGGCAGCAATTGAACCTGGTATGACAAATCATTTACCTGATACCTCCTAAGGTAAATGTTATCTCTGTTTTGGGTTGATACTATAAATTCGTTGCTTTTGTCATTCCAGCAAAAATGAGGATATTCAAGGTCTGCCTCCTGGAACATATTTTTGAAATGGCTCGAAAACAAACGTTTTGTTTTACCTGTTGCGTTGTTGCGAAGATATACACAGGACTTACCGGCATTGTTTAGCGCATACAGCAACCACTTTCCATCTTTGCTTGGGCTGATGGCGGTAATGGGTTGATTTTTTTTCTTTTTTATTTTCAGTTCTTTGCCCGAAATCTCATCGAACCTGCCAGCTTCCAATGCAAAGCGGGATTGATAATAAACAGACCATTCGGCATAAATTTGTTTTAAAGGAGTATTGAGAACAAATTCTACACTTTTTTCAAAATTGCGGGTAATTCTGGTGAGATAGAGTAAGTTTGACACCGTTGATCGGCCATAGTTGGTCCTCAGGTAATACCACATCGAATGTCCGGCAATTCTGGGGTGTTTTTGAGAAAATTTTTCAAAATCATAGAATTTAGGCTTACTCGCCAATAAATTGCGAAGCTCATCTTCAACGGTAATGTTCCAGGCATTGCCGGCATAAGATACAAATCCCGGCTTGTACCAGGCGGGTAAATCCAGCAACACCGCATTTTGCACCACTTCCTGGAAGTTACTGCCAAATAACATAGAGGAAAGATAAACGGAGGCAATTCCTTCTCTGATTTTTTCCCTCAGGTTTACGTGGCTGCCATCAAAATAAACCAGCATTTTAGACCCCACTATTTTGGTTTCACCTGACTCTGACTGAAAGACTTCTTCTCCTCCAATATTGGATTGTTTGAAATCCGAAAGATCAACATAGACCAGAATTTCTATCTTGTCAGAAATACGGTGCTCAACCTGCTTTCTGATGATGTCATGGTCCAATTCCGCCATCTGGATAATGGTATGTGCCACATTTTTGCCTTTGCCATACCAGTAAACTATAAAATTGGGGCTTTCGTATTGCGACCAGTATTTAAAATCATCGTTGTATTGTACCCGATTTTTACCAAATTCTGTGTCAAAACTCTGGCCGACCGTTACAAAGGGCTGCAATAAAATCAGGAAACAAAATATGATACAGGCTGAAATACGGGCCATTTTTTTGAAATTATACTGTTCAAAGATACAGTCTGGACCTCAAAAAGTTGCCTTATTGGTCAAATTTCATAGTCCGCAGAACAGCTAAAATAAAAAATGCCACTCCGCAGTAACGAAGTGGCATTTTACTAACTATCTAAGAAAATATCAATCTTCAGTGATCACTGATACTTTTTCGGTGTGAATGACCTCTCCGTCAGCTATAACAGAAAGAATGTAAAGGCCGGAATTCAACCCTGCCAGACCCATTGAAACGGTGTTTTCTCCATCTGCTACCAATTGGTTCAGGAGTTTTCTACCCATTATGTCGTATAGACAAAGGGTAGTAACACTGCCCCTTTCTGATGGCAACTGAATGGTAAGTTCTGTGGTTGCAGGATTGGGGTATACTTTGAATTCATTATCTGTATCATTCCAGATACTGCTCAGGGCAACCATGTTTTCTGACAACTCTCCCGGCATTGCCGCTGTGGCCAGACCTTTCACTTTTACTGCATCGATGTACACCAGGTCAGAATTGGTACTGGCATCGCACACAATCCTGAATTTAGAATTGTTGGTAAAGCCATATTGCGATTTATTAATTGATTTACTGGTGTAGTAGAAGGTATTATTATTAAAATGGGTACCATTTACCCATGTGGCTACTGTTGTCCATGTGCTGCCATTGTTATTGGAATATTGCAAGAAGAAGTCTTCTCCTGCTTCCATGCTGTAGCTGTAGAAATTAAATTCTACTTTCAGCGCAGCATACTGAGTTGCCGCATAAGTAGGTGATGTCATCGAAGAAATTACTCCACTATTGTCTCTTAATGAAATGGAATAGCTACCTTCAAAAGACCGGGGTCCTGAATACCTAATGGCATCATCACCGCCATCAATCCAGCTATCCCAGCCGGTTTCAAAATAATAGGCTCCCAATGAAGTTTCACCAGAAGTAGGGCAAGGCGGACAAGTAGGGCCGCCACAATCAATTCCTGTTTCCTGGCCATTTTGAATGCCATCGGTACAGGTAGCAGCGCATGGAGGACAAGTTGGTCCACCACAGTCAACGCCGGTCTCCTGACCATTTTGGATGCCATCTGTACAGGTGGCCGGACAGGGTGGACAGGTAGGTCCCCCGCAGTCAACTCCCGTTTCCTGGCCATTTTTAATACCATCTGAGCACGTTGCTGCGCATGGAG
Source organism: uncultured Bacteroidota bacterium (assembly GCA_937872515.1). Classification (GTDB taxonomy): domain Bacteria; phylum Bacteroidota; class Bacteroidia; order Chitinophagales; family Saprospiraceae; genus JADKBO01. The sequence goes on along the minus strand of CALMSX010000116.1, from coordinate 112,554 downwards.
GACAAGTAGGGCCACCGCAATCTACGCCAGTCTCCTGACCGTTTTGGATGCCATCACTACAAGTAGCTGCACAAGGTGGACAGGTAGGTCCGCCGCAGTCAACACCCGTTTCTTGTCCATTCTTTATACCATCAGTACAGGTAGGAGGACAAGGTGGACATGTGGGGCCGCCACAGTCAATACCGGTTTCCTGACCATTTTTGATACCATCTGTACAGGTAGGTCCGCTCGATGTATTGATGCAAAACGACTTGGTTTGCGAAAAAGTAAAGGTTCCACCTGAAGCCACATTGCTGCCATTCACCACAACATTATAAGATCCGTTTCCATAGGCACAGCAGATGCCATCACCATAAGAATCGGCTATATTGAAAGTGTAACAGGCATTGGGCAAACACAAAGGCACTGTTATAGTAGCACCCGGGGTTGTATAAGGACCACCAGAATAGATGACAGCATTAGCTGCATTTTTGATGTTCCATGTCGTTTCCGAAGGATATTGATCCAGCACAATGGTGAGTGTTCCTGAATTGGTTGTGCAGCCGGTAGGGCATGGTGGACATGTAGGTCCCCCGCAGTCAATACCGGTTTCTTGTCCATTCTGAATACCATCCGAGCACGTGGGTGTGGGTGATCCCGGACAAGCGGACAAACAGGTAGCAACGGTTACTTTATTTCTGATCAGGTTGCCCGGTTGGGTACCAAAACCTTTTGTAAAATTAATGCCTGTACTGGTAAGGTGACAATAAGACATAATGGTGCCTCCGCCTGAAGGAATGCCCGGATTGGCGCAACCTCCTTCTGTGGTATAACAACCATCAATTGCAGTATTGTTGCCATTCCATACACAGGCGTGTGTGTGTTGTGATCCCAGCAAGTGCCCAAATTCATGGGTTACAACTTCAACCGACCAGCTGTATGTAGGCACTGTAGAATAGCTGCTTCCAATGCTGGAGAATCCCATTCTGTAGTCGGAATTAGAATTACACAGAGTGTTGACATATGCGATACCTCCACTTGCACTATAGGAAAGCAACATGGCTATATTACCATTGAATCCATTTCTGTAGGCCAAAAACTGATTGAGCATGGCATTGGATGTGGTTCCTGTATAAGGACTGGTTGTTGACCAAACAAAGATTTCAGAAGCTACTGTATTAATGGATTCATTGTTGTACAAAGTTTTGACCTGGTTGTACAAACCTGTGATGTAGTTGATCGTTGGTGTCATACCACCTTTATTGGTGAATATGTTATTATCAACTTCAAAATACATTTTTACACAATCAGATAAAGCTCTGTCACCAGAGCTGTGGAAAAGATCTTCTGCTTTATAGGCTTCACCACTGTCTTCAGTGCCACATTCCATAGGCAGTTTGCCCAGTAGTTTGTCGTCGCGATAGACAATAAAATTTTCACTTTTATCTTGCATTTTACCAATGACCAAATTGCCATCATTGCGGGGATCACTTACAAAACCCATTACATCGTCTTCAAAAAAACTCAGGGCCACAAGTGAACCTGGTTTTCCTTTGATGATGCCCTGGTAATGTCGGCCGGGGTTGTATTTTACATATCTGTTGCCATCTGATTCACGAATGATCAGTCCTTCCATTTTTTGCTCAACCAATTGAAGTTCTATACTCTCCCGATCATTAACAGGTAGCGTAAGACTAATATTTTCATCCGCGGATGACACCAAATTTTTAAGCGCAGCTCTGTTGAGGTCCAGGACCTGGTATTCTGTTACTTCTTCCGGAACGGTAATTCCGCTTCTGGATGCAGGTGAAAAAATAGAATTGGATTCAAACTTTGCAAATTGTTGGTGTTCTGCTACGATTTGAGCAGGAACAATTTGCTGTGCCATGAGCATGGCCGTTGATAAAAAGAAAAGCAAAAAAGCAGAAAACTTACCCATGATATTAGTTTGTAAAATTTATTAATTTTTAACCGATGTGGTATTAAGTAAAAGACAATTTTAATTCCAAAAACCCTAAACAACGGCATAATATTCAATACTTTGCACAAAATTGGTCGTTTCTACTGACCTCTTTTAAGGGTATTCCCTGGCAATTATTGAAGTGACCGATTATGTGTAATATCTGTTATCAACTGCTTATACATTCAGGAATAAATTAATATATCAATTTTCCTGCCAATTTTTTTTATAACATGTATTTAACTGATTTTCTATGTGTTATAAAATTTTGTCGCCAATAATACCAAAAACATATCATGACCCATTTTACTATATGTGAAGACTAAAAATGTTAATCAAATACTAAAAATGATGATATAAGTTACTTTGAAAGGGCTGATTTCGCTCTTTCTTCAAACAAACAATTCACTAACCGGCAAAACATTAAACCATGAGAACACTTCTTTACACCCTGATTTTTACCCTTACTCTGGTTTCCTGCAAATCAATCGAAACCATGGTTGAAAAAGGTGAGTACGAAAAAGCCTTCAGTCATGCTGTAGATAAGCTGGCAGGAGAAAAAAACAAAAAAACGAAATATGTGAAAGGCCTTGAAAAAGCCTACAACGAGCTCAACAGCAAAGACCTCAAAAAAATAGCATCGCTGGAAAGGAGCACCGCTGTGTCAAAGTGGGAGGAAATCTATGATGTGTATGGCAAAATGATCAGCAGACGGGATAAGGCTGCGGCCCTGGTTCCTTTGGTAAGTGAAGACGGTTATGAAGCCGACCTGGATGTGTCTGATCTTTCAGCCCTCAGATTGGATGCAAGAGACAATGCGCTGGAAGCCTATTACCACAAAGGCATGGAAATGTTGGCCAGTGCCCGCAGTCATAGAGACAAGGAAGCCGCAAGAGAAGCAAAACGTTGGTTGGAAAAAACGGAAAGATTTACCGCTTCTTATAAAGATGTTTCCCTGCTCAAAAGAGAGGCCCTTGAATTGGGCATAATGCACATTGCCATCGACATAAAATGGGATAAGACTTCTGAAATAACCAAAACCATTTATGACAAAATGGTTGCGCTCAGATTAGAAAAATTGGGCAATGAGTGGGAACGTTATTACTTGTTTAATAAAAACATAGAATACGATAAATACATTGTAGTGGAATTGGGTAATTACGATTTTGGGGCAGAAAGAGAAAATGTAAACAACTACGAAATGGTAGCCATGGTTGAAGATGGCTTGGAATATTTATACGACGATAAGGGGAAAATTGTAAAAGACAGTCTAGGCAACAAAATTACCATACCTAGAAAAGTGTTAACCAAGGCTTGGGTTTCTGAAATATACAGGGAGAAATACAGCAACATGGAAGCAAGGGTCCTGCTATATGATGAACTTAAATCTTTGCCTGTAGTCAATACTCCTGTCAATGTTTATCACGAATTTAAAGACAGTGCCATTAGTTATACCGGAGATAAGAGGGCTCTAAACAAAGAGGTACTTAACCGTTTGGACAGCCACATTGCCAACTTTCCTTCAGACAGGGATGCTGCAGAAATCCTGGGCAATTACCTTGCCACCGGTGTAGAAAATGCCATACGTAAGCTCAATATTAGTTAAGGTTGATTTAGTAAATATTTGTATTTTTTATCAAAAAAAATGCCGGGGTCAGTTGCTGACTCCGGCATTTTTATAAGTTGTATCTAGTAAATTACGCTTCTACACCAACACTTATTTCCAAATCCAGCGTAAAGATCTGACCTGGTTCAATTCCTATTTCTTCCGGAAAATTGGCAGCCTCTACACAAATGAATTTTTTGTAATCTTCATTCTGTAAATCTGCCAGAGCCCTGCATTTTTCCTCCCAAGGATTCCAAACTACCATTGATGAGGCTTGATTACTTTTTACTTCCATTACCCTTTGATTGGCGGTATCATGGATCCTAACCAATTGTGTGTCCAGGTAGACGCGGTCAATTTCCTGACCAATGGTCAACAAACCCTGTTGCGTCATTCTTTCATTCTGCTTGGTTTTGTCGATGTATTTTTTCCCATCCAGACCTGACAATTGAGTGTCAAAAATATTACCAACCAAAAAATAAGTATGCAAGGCCTGTGTTATAAAAAAGGGTTCATTGCCTTCATTGAGAGTGGTGAGTTGCAATTGGAAAGAAGTGGCTGCCGTGATAAGCATGCTCAAATTCCATTGGTAGGGCCAGCTTGATGGTGGCAGGTGTTGAGAAGACAGGTCAATTTCTACATATTGGCTGCCATTTATGGTTTCATCCCTTAGCAGCCTCCATTCTGCCGTTCTGACAATGCCGTGCTGGGCTGAGCCCTCCCTGGGTCCAAACCAGGGCCAGCAAACCGGAATTCCTCCTCTGATGGCTTTGCTGCCAGTGATATCGGCTAATGCACTGCAAAATAAAACCGGATTGTCATGACCCTCAGCTCTCCAAGCCAAAACCTGGCCCCCCTTGGTAGTGTATGACAAGTCAGAACTACTCATCCTGTTTCTTTTCTTCAATGATTCCTTTTCCGGTAGCAGCCCAGTAGAGGCCCCCAAAGAGGTGTTCCAGAAAAAAGGGATCGCTGTAAACAGCGGGGAGGTGACCCATAGCAGTATAAAACGATCGACCACCATCGTATTCATGATACCATGAAATAGGATGAAAACCATCCATACCGCCCCCTGGATATTCTTTGTTTGGTTTTCCTGCGTTGTATGACTTTTCATCTATCTCCAATAAGTAGTTGAGGCCCTTCTGTTTTTCGGGCGTCAAAACATACCATTCATCTGTAAATAGGTGAGGTGACCGAAAGCCAGACATACCAGGAAATTTTCGGTATAAAGGATGCAATTGCGCTGTTTGTATCTCTGGGTGGGTTACAAACATTCTACCCACCAATCGGTTGTACCAGGCCCAGTCGTATTCTGTATCTGATGCACTATGGATGCCCACAAATCCTTTACCGGATTGAATAAAACGTTCCATTGCCTGTTGCTGAGTCTCATTCAAAATATCGCCGGTTGTATTGAGGAACACAATTACATCGTATTGTTTCAATCTTTCATCTGTAAACCAATCGGGGTTTTCCTGCCATTCTACATTGAAAAAATGACGCTGACCCAATTGGTAAAACGCGTCGACACCGTCTTTGATCGATTCATGATGCCAGCCTTGAGTTCTGCTGAAAAGCAAAACATTAAACTGTTTTTGAGCCACCATACCCTGGCCAAGGAAAAGCACAAGGATGAAAAGCGGAAAGATGGTTTTCAATTTCATTTGGAAACAGCGCTTTGTATAGCCTTCTCAGCAAGATCAGCCATGATTTTGTAACATTTTTCAGTTGGGTGTACCCCATCTTCTGCCATTTCTTTGTCAAGGCCATTGACCTCATTTTTTAGCGGCGTATGATAGTCGAGGTAAACAGCTCCATATTGATCGGCCATCATTTTGAGGGATTGGTTGAGTGAAACAATTTTATCTCCAGGATTTTCAACCGTTGGTCTCCAGTAAATATGTGATGCTGGCAAAACAGAAGCTATGACTACACGAATATTATTTGTTCTCGCCAATTCAACCATAGATGTAATATTGCCCAGGGTAAAGCCTTCATCATAGGTTCCCGTATTTTCAGCCACATCATTGGTGCCCAGGTTTATGATCACCACCTCGGGATTCAGCTCCAGCACATCTTTCCTGAATCGAAGGAGACCCTGGGAAGAGGTTTGTCCGCTAATGCCCCTGCCAATAAAATGATTGATTTCAAAAAAATCGGGCAGCGCTTTGACAAATCCCTCAGTAATGCTATTACCAAAAAAAACAGCCTTGGGTCGTTCCCCATTTTTTATCGATATATTATTATGATGATAAACATCTAGCTGGGCAAATTGAATTGCATTTACCTGTGCATTTGTCTTGTCTTGCATGTTAATCACAACTATTAAAGCCAAAAATAATTTTATTCCAATTCTCATCTGAATATTTATTTTTAAAATTGGGCAATGCAATTTACTATTCTTTTCCCTGATTTTCCATCCCATAGCTCTGGTATGCCGCCTTTTTTCCAGGTTCCATTGGTCATTTTGTGGAGGTAAAAAAGTATTTTTTCTTCATCACTTCCCACCATTTCATTGGTTCCGATACTTACAGTTTCCGGCCGTTCTGTGCTGTTTCTTAAAGTCATACAAGGCACATGCAACAAGGTTGATTCTTCGGTAACCCCACCCGAATCTGTAATGACTCCTTTTGCATTTTTAACAAGATAAATAAAGGAAAGATAGTCCATTGGCTGGGTTACATAAAGGTTGTCAAATTTTTGATCCAGACCATCAAATATTTTTTTGGTTCGCGGGTGCATAGGAAAAACCAATGTATGACCAGCAGAATGAGTCGATAACAGGGTTAACAATTTATTGAGCGTCTGTGGCTCATCTACATTGGAAGGTCTGTGAAGAGTTAGTACCAGATAGGGCTTTACATCCAGATCTAATGTTTCAAAAAAATCAGGCTTTTGCAGGTTGGGGAGTTGGGTGAAAAGGGTGTCAATCATGGTATTGCCTACAAAAAAAATCTGATCTTCTTTCATTCCTTGTTTCAGCAAATTTTTACCTGCTTCTTTGGAGGTCGTAAAAAAGTAATCAGATATACTATCTGTCACTATCCGGTTAATTTCTTCGGGCATTGACATGTCACCAGATCGGATGCCTCCCTCAACGTGGGCAACCTTAATTTCTGCCTTTTTGGCTACAAGGGTGCAGGCCATGGTGGAAGTTACATCACCCACCACAACACAGAGGTTGGGTCTTAGTTCCGCAATTGCATTTTCATATGCCATCATTATTTGTCCGGTTTGATAAGCTTGCGACCCAGAACCTACACCAAAGTTGATATGAGGCTCAGGAATTGAAAGCTGCTCAAAAAACCGACCGCTCATTATAGGATCATAGTGCTGGCCGGTATGAATCAGTCGGTAATTGAGCTTATGCTCGTGTTCTTCATTGTATTCATGTATAGCATGAACAATGGCCGCAATCTTCATAAAATTGGGCCTGGCCCCCGCAATGATGTCGATCAGATAATTTTGGTTGCTTTCTTTCATTTTTTAAACGCCTGGTTTAATTCACTTCTACAAAAATGCCCGCCCTTTTTATCGGTTGAATACTGCCTATTGGCTGGGCAAAAGCCGATAATCCATTGTTGTGTAAGATAGTTTCAACCTCTTCCCGATGGTCGGGTGCTACTGCAATCAGTAAACCACCACTGGTCTGTGGATCTGCAAGAATGTGTTCTGCCAGGCCCGGATCTTCAACAGCATCAAAACTTACTTTAGATCCATACGCCTTCATATTTCGTCCGGTACCACCGGGTATTGATTTTTGAGCCAGATAATCTTCCAGCTCCAATATAATTCTTGGCACTTTATGAAAACTTACTTGCGCTCCCCAACCACTTCCTTCACACATTTCAACCAGGTGACCCAAAAGACCAAAGCCTGTAACATCGGTCATGGCATTTACTCCTTTTACCTTACCGAGCTGCTCCCCCACTTTGTTGAGTTGCATCATTTGCCTTGCTGCAATCCCTTCGTGTTCTACTTTCAATATGCCCTTCTTCTCAGAAGTAGTTAATATGCCTACGCCCAAAGGTTTTGTGAGATATAATAAATCACCATTTTTGGCTGTGTTGTTTTGTTTCAGATTTTGAATGTCGACAAGTCCGGAAACTGCCAGACCAAAAATGGGTTCAGGAGCATCAATGCTATGTCCTCCGGCCAATGGAATTCCTGCTTCAATACACATGCTTTGGGCTCCTTCTATAACTTTTCTGGCAACCTCTGTGGATAAAACACTGATAGGCCAGCCCAAAATAGCAATGGCCAAAACCGGCTTTCCTCCCATAGCATATACATCACTGATTGCATTGGCAGATGCAATGCGACCAAATTCATAAGGATCGTCTACAATGGGCATAAAAAAGTCAGTCGTTGAAATCAGGGCCTGACCGTTGCCCAAATCATAGGCTGCAGCATCATCTTTACTGTGATTACCCACCAATAAGCGGGCATTATCGGGCATTACAATGCTGGTACCTATGATCTCTTCCAGCACATTGGGGGCAATTTTGCAGCCACACCCCGCACCATGAGAGTATTGGGTAAGTTTTATTGACATTTTATTGTGGTATATTTTCGGTTAAAGCAATGACCAATGCTGCATTGGTTTGCGGATCGGTATCAAAACAGGGTATAACTTTTAATTGATCAGCCGGTAAGTTCTTTTGATCCAAAGCCTTTTGATACCATTTGTCGTAATATCTGAGCAGTACTGAAAAAGCATCCCTCACTCTGTCTTCAATCAAAGCATTAATGGCATTTCCAGCTTCCAGTCCCCCCAGTCTTTTTTTAATCCGTACGATGGCATTGATCATTTTTTCCAGGGGCAGTTTTCCATACTCTTCTACCGTATAGTCAAGTCTTTTTTCAAAGGGTACCTGAAGTACATAGTGGGTAGATGTTTGCATAAGGAGCCAAAACTCTTTGGGCAAATTGACCTGCCCTATTCTGATGCTTTCATCCTCCAGCCAGATGGCATTTCCATCCCATTTTGTCAATTCAAAGGCCAGTAGGTTTTCAAACATCTCTTGCCCCGGCTGTTCGGGCATGCCGATGTTACCGAAGGCGGAACCTTTGTGGGCAGCAAGTGCCTCCAGGTCGATAACACACTTGCCCATATCACTCAGTTTATGCAATACCCTGGTTTTGGCTGCACCGGTATTTCCTGCGATGATGTTGAGCTCATGCGGTTTTTGAAAAATGCCCAACACCCAGTTTCTGAATGCTTTGTATCCTCCTTCGAGAACCTGGACCTTAAACCCATACAAATCGAGTAACCAGGCCACTCCCCCACTTCTCATCCCACCTCTCCAGCAATGGACCAACAAAGTGTAGTCGGATGGTATTAATTCTATATCTGTTTCCAACGCATACCTTTGTCTGAGCCAAGCTTCAACGGTGAGGATCATTTCTTTCATTCTGGGTCCAAAATAAGTCAAACCCGTTTTTATGGCTTCTTGTCTGCTGGCTTGTTTGTATAAGGTGCCTACCACACTTCTTTCTTCATCCGTAAATAAAGGCAGATTGAGTGCACCAGGGATATGGGCATGCTGATATTCTGAAGGTGAGCGCACATCCAGGATAAGGTCAACTTTCCATGAATAAAAATGTGAAATTCGTTGAATACTCATATACCCTTATAGGATCATCTAGTTTATCTTTTTAATGCCGCGTTGTCCGGCAAAAATATCGTGCAAAATCAAATAGTAGGACTGGATGACTGCTTCAGAAGAGTACTTGTTTAACACCTCTTGTCTTGCCCAGGTGCCCATTTGTGCTCTTTGCTCACTGGTTAATAAAACCATCCTTTGAATGGCAGAGGCAATGGCTTGTGAAGATTTTACATCGACCAAAATTCCGTTTTGTCCATTGACCACCATCTCTTTACATCCGGGAACATTGGTTGTAATCACAGGCTTGCCCATGCTCATGCCTTCCAGGATGACACGGGGTAAGCCTTCCCGGTATGAAGGCAAAATTACGACATCAGCAGGTGCAAGGAAAGGAATGACATCTTCCTGGTAACCATGAAAAATAATGTCATTTCTTGTCCTAAATGGGGAAAGGTCCGCTTCTTCAACAGAGGCAGGATTGCCCGAATCTGTATCTCCTACCAGGTGCAATTGAATATTATTTACATTAGCAGCCGCTTCTGCAAAACCATTCAGCAATTCCATCACACCTTTGTCGTATAATAATCTGCCTACAAAAAGAAATCTGATGTTTGTATCCCCTCTGTGTACATTTTTAGATGGATTAAAAAAATCGGTATTAATACCTGATCCTCTTACAAGGGTTGTCCGACCGGCTTTGACCAGGCCCTTTTTGATAAATAAATGCCTGTCATCTTTGTTTTGGAAAATCACCCTGGCAGATTTTTGCAAGGCATATTTGTACAGCCTTACTACTATTTTATTGATGAGTCGGTTTTCTAAAAAGGCAAAGCCCAGGCCCGTTATGGTGTTTACAGCAGGGATATTGAGTCTATGGGCGGCAAGGGTTCCATAAATATTGGGTTTAACGGTATAACACAAAACCAAATCCAACTGAAGTTCTTTAAAAATAAACACCAGTTCATGATAGAGGGCCAGGTCAGTTTTTGCACTGGTACCCTTTCTCTGCAATTTTTCAAGAGCTACAAAACGGTGGCAATAGGGCTCCAGTTTGTTTTCATTTCCATCGGCAGGGGCAATGCAAAATACCTGGTTGCCATCCTCCTTGAGTTGGCTCATTAATTCAGCCCTGAAGTGAAATAAGTTCCAGGCCGTATTGGCTACCAAACCAATTCTTTTATTGACTATGCTCTGATCCACCGTTTATACCAACGATACAATACAAAGAGGTACCATAATGTACCATGTTCCAACATCCCGGTCTTTCCCTCTAAAAATAAGCCCGTTTCTTTTTTTACAAAATCAGCATTCAATTTAAAGTGATCAAGAAAGACCGTATCAGCAGCCATATCTCTTACTTCATGGATATATAGGGTACTAAGCCACTGAATAAAAGGAATACCAAACCCTTGTTTCCTCCTTTCTATGGCTGAAGCAGGTACGTATTGATATAAAATCTGGCGCAATACCCACTTGGACTGATGGTCTCTTATTTTGAATTTATTGGGTAAGGACAAGGCATACTCTATCACTTTATGGTCCAAAAATGGCTCTCTTGCTTCAAGGGCTACTGACATGGTAGCGCGGTCCACCTTGGTCATGATATCACCCTCTAAATAAGAGGTAGCATCCGCCACTGTAAACATGGAGAGGTACTGTTGCTGTGGAAGCTCTGAAGGCATTTCAAAAATAGGTATGGGTTCTGAAGCCATCAGGCCATGCAGGGCCTCAGATGTAATGCTCGAAGTAACCAAACTTAAAAAATCAAGTCTCGACTTACTTTTCAGGGCTCTCACCATTTTGGGATACCTGATCTCAAGGTGTTTGATATCACCGAATCCTGGAATTTTAGGTAATAATGATGCAGCCATGGCCGGAGAAACAAGGCCCGCTATTCCAGCTGCCATTCCTCTTAATGCATAAGGTACGCTGCTGATTTTGTCGTAGTATTTGTTGGCAATCAAATATCTTTCATACCCTGAAAACAATTCATCGCCGGCATCCGCTGAAAGGGCAACGGTTACATGTTTTCTAGCTTCTTCAGAAACCAGGGTAGTTGGTATGCCCGAGCTATCACCAAAAGGTTCATCGTAGATATCAGACAATGATTCCGTGATGCGTTCAAATTCGCTGATTTTGCAAATAAAGCTGTGGTGATGGGTCCCCAAGGCCTTGGCTACATCAGCTGCATGATGGGATTCATCATAGACCTTGTCTTCAAAGCCTATGGTATAGGTGTTGATGGGTTGGTCTCTGTCCTTTTGCAGCAAAGCTGTGACCAATGAACTATCTATACCACCACTCAAAAAGACGCCCACCGGTACATCAGCCACCATCCTTAGGTTAAATGCTTCTGTGAGCAGGTCTTCGGTATTTTTAATGACCACCTCATCTGCATCCGCATTTAATCGGGCCGATTTTGCTTTGTCATCAATGCTCCAATATTTTAGAATTTGAGGTTGACCTTTTTCATCCAAACTCAAATATGAGCCCGGCTCAAGTTTTTTTACATATTTAAAAATGGAATAAGGTGAACGGATATAGCCAGACTGCATATACAGGTTCACCGCATCGTAATCTATGTCCTTACAAAAATCAGGGTGGTGATGAAAGGCCTTTAACTCCGAGGCAAACATAAACAAGCCATCCTTCCAATACCAGTACAAAGGTTTTACACCAATCCTGTCGCGACACAATAGCATCTTTTGATCCAGTCGATTCCAGATGGCAAATGCAAACATGCCCCTGAATTTGTGGATACAGGCAGTGCCCCATTCATGGTAAGCTTTGATGATCACTTCGGTATCACTATGCGAAATAAATTCATACCCCTTTTGAAGCAGCTCATTTCTTACCTCCTCATAGTTGTACATTTCCCCGTTGTACACCATTACATATTTGTCCCACTCATAGGGTTGATGCCCCAGGGCAGACAGGTCAATGATGGATAGTCTTCTATGTCCAAGCGCAACATGTTGATCCACAAAGATGCCCTCGTCATCCGGGCCACCGTGAGCCAGACTTTGGATCATATTGCCAATGATGGCAGAACGTTGTGGTATTGGCTGGCTATGTGCCGGGTAGTAGAAACCGGATATTCTACACATTTAATAACAAATTATAGTATTTACCCATAAGTAAATGATGATCAAATCTCTCTTTTATACCCATTGCAATTTTTTCCCGATTCCATTCTTTTAGACTAAGATCAACAATGGCTTTTCTGTATTTATCAAAATCATTGTCGGGCACCACTATGCCACTTTCGTGGGTAATAATTTCTTTTATACCCCCGGGTACATCAAAAGCCACAGCAGGAAGTCCAAACAAGCCTGCCTCTAACAGGGCGTTTGGGAAACCTTCATAATAGGATCCAATCAAATAATAGTCTGCCTTGCTATAATAAATGGCAGGTTCGGCAACCTTTCCCACAAACACTATTTTATCATTAAGGTGTAGCTCAGAACACAAGGATTTTAGTTTTTGCTCTTCTGCCCCTTCACCAACGATGTAATATTGAAAATCAAGATCAAGTTTAGCCAAGGCTCTTATTATGCGGTCATACCCCTTTTCTCGTCTCAAATTTCCAACTGAAAGTAAGGTAACTTTTTCTTTCCTATGACTTTCACGAGGTTGAGCTCCTGGAATGATGTCAACCGGATTGTAAATTTGAACAATCTTAGATTCCGGAATGGCATAATTATTAACAAGATCGTCTTTCATGGCAAAGGATTGAGCTACAATCAAATCAAATCTTCTATATAAGATTTTAATTGCCCAATCAATAAAAAAACCAATATTGGAATACCGGTTATTGATGGAAATAATGGATGATTCTCTGGCGATCAGTTTAACCTTCGGAAAAAACAATGAACTGATGACAACGACTACATTCATAATGGTAACCGTAGAAAAAACGATATCTGGTTTAATGGCCCTTACTTTTTTTATGATGGGTAAGAAGCTAAATTTCATCGAGCCAAGGTTTAAATGGTGAACCACCACACCGCTATCCAGATGATAATGTTGATTTCGGCTATCCAGCAATAAAAATTCGCATTTCATTCCCATTCGACAACAATGGTTAGCGATTTTTACCAACATTTTTTCACTCCCACCACTGCCTAAGTTGGGACAAACAAATAAAATACTTTTATTACTCACCTAAGTTTTGGATCATTCTGTAATGAGGATGGTACCTATTTCAAAATTATCTCCATTGTCTAACATGGGTCGATTGACAATATTGTTGAGTAGGTAATTGTTTTGTGTGCCGGCAAAACACTTAATGGAAGGAACATTCTCTGACGTTATGATGTTGCAATTTCTTACAATGCCCGCTCTTGGTTGAGTAGAGGTACCCATTTCTATTCCAGACTGGGCCGGACCATTCAGGTTGACCAAAATGTTATCCACTATCGTTTTAGGTCCTGCATAAATACCTCTGTAGCCGGAAGGACAATTATCATGTTTTACAGAACCATTCCTGAATTGCACATAACCGACTGAATTGGCAGCGTTGATGGCATTGCCTCCATAAGTAGAGGCTACATCAAAATTGGAAAACAACAAATTGTCGCACTGATTGATGTAAATATTTTTACCACCCGACATCTTCAAGTTGTTGACAGTGCTATTGTACACAAAATCCAGGTTGATCATATTTTCTATAGATGAGGCTGAAAACAAGATCCAATCCAAATACAAACTGTCAACATTTGCGATTAAAAGACTTGTATTTATTAAATCCACATTTCTTAACCTTATATTTCTGGCTGCATTATAAACTGGTGTAGTCAAATTAGAGCTGATCTCCAACTTGGAACAATTAATGAATTTTGAATTGCTAATTTGGATGTCCTTTAATTTGTTACCCCCGAATACTTGTTTAATTTCAATTGCTTTTTTGCAATTGATTCCGGTCAACTTATCATAGTTGTTGTCGCTGTCATCCTCTCCGTTGATTCCACCAACTACTGCCAAGGCGTTTTCTACATAAACGTTGTGAACCAAACCTCCATGTACGTTGTCACTAAATGCAATGGCACCGCCTTCGTGACCCAGTGAATAATCTTCCTGCATGGCCAGCAGATTGACGTTTTCTATTCTTACATTATCAATGGTATATCGGTTGTTGGTGCCCAGGTGAATCCCATTGCCATTGCTATTGGTAATAGTGATATTTCTTAACAAAGGATTATTGCCAAATAAATTTAATGATTCACCGATGGAATTGTTAATGGATAAATTCATAAACTTACCGTTTTCGGATTGCAAATACAACTCACCCGAAAACTCCCATCTATTGTCCAGCATATTGCCATCCTTGTTTCCGTCCAACATCAAATTGTCAATTCTTACATTAGGCTGAACCGCACTAATCTGATAGCTGGATGTAAATATTTCTGCGCCTGAAAAAGAAATGATTTGATTGTTCAACAACGACATTGAGGCGTATAAAGTAAGTTTATACCCGCTTTTTTCTACAATATTATATGAATAGGAATAGTCATTGCCCATCTTGGCAACAATGCTCATCCCTACTTCAAAAAGGGTTGAATCTGTCACAATGATTTCATTGGAGCCTGAATTATGAGAGCTAATGGTTGACCTGATCCTGTTGATCCTGCGCAGCGTGGCATTTCGGCCATCTAAAATTTGCCCTTCCTTTAAAATAAGCGTTCCGGCATTGTTGTAAACAAAGCCATTGTCAAACTGAACCGCTCCATAATTCCCGGCAGAATTAATACACCTTTGTAAGGCATCAGATGAGGTCTTAAAGTCGCTAAATCTCTGATCAATGGAATCTACGGCTCCATAATTGGATGGGATAAATTCTACCTTATCCCTGATCCAGAATCCCGTATCCTTCGCCGCAAAAACATTGCCACCATCATCACCGTTTCCCAATAGGTCGTAGCCTGCCCAGTGAAAGTAACCTCCTCCATAATGCAGTGAATCGTAGTACGCCTGGACAAAGACCGGACAGGATTGACGCTTCAATTTTCTGAGTTGTTGGGTATTGGAAAGTCGCAAGTTGCAACTCACGCGAAGCCATTTTACTCCATCCGAAACAAAACTTCCATTGTTTTTTACAATGGCCAGGAGTCCGGTTTTGTGTTGGAGGCTGTCTAATTGCTCTATACTGTCAATTTCGATTGGGACCGGGTAATTGATACCAGAGTCTTTAAAATAAAGATAACCCATTGAATCTGAGACCAAAACCTGGTCCTTTGCGCCCTGTTGAGCCGCTGCATCCACCATTTTTTTGGCAAAAAGGGTACCTATGACCTTAACTGTGTCATTTTGCCCGGTTGCCATTACAGCAATAGAGATAAGCCCAAAAACCAACAAGCACCTAATTCGCGAGATCATAAACCCCTTTTTCTTATAACAATTCAATTAATCAAAACCCTAAAATAGAAAAAAACTACTCTTTTTTAACATAATAAAAATAAAAGAAGGAAATTGGGAGCGTAATTATAAATAATATCTTGATTATCAAGTATTTCGCTTTATTTAATAACGATAGGGATGAGTATCCAAGAATCCACCCAGACACTGTAAAATTTCTTATCTGACCTATTATTTGTCGTAAATTTCTTAAATAATAACCTTTATATGAGTTAATAAATAAAAGAGTATATTGGTGTGTCCCATAAGCATTCGGAACAAATTTTGCAGTTGTCATGATAGACTCACCTGCATCTACATAATACTTACGGATATATTCATTAAAATATCTTGTTTTGTATCCTTTATTAGCTAAACCAACCCAAAATAGACCTTCAGGAATATACCCATTATTAAAAAAACCTTCATTAAAACTAAATTCTCTCATCAGATCTGTGCGCTGAAAACCACTTTTTTCACCTTTGATTCCATATTTAACAGAACTTTCCAATGTATCAGAATCAAAAATGTCAGAAGGGAATTTAGTTCCTATCAATTTCATATGCTGATCAACACATAAGCCAGTAACCCCACTAAAAAAATGTCTATCATTAATTGGAATTGAAACCCAGTACTTATAGAGTAATTCAAGAGCATTCGGAAATATTTCATCATCCGAATCAATAATATAAAAAAAATCTCCTTTAGCAATTTTTACAGCCTCCAGTATAGTATGAAATTTATGCTTGTTATCTTGAAATAAATATCTAATAGAAAAATTAGCAGTTCGTATAAATTCATTCACAACCTCTCCGGTATTATCAGATGAACCATCGTCAATAATAAGCCATTCAAAATCCCTAAATGATTGATTTACCAAGCTTTTATACACTCTATGCAATGTATTTCCCCTATTATAAGTAGGAGTAAAGACGGTAAACTTAAATTTATCCATATTCTAGTTTCCTCTTTTCATTAATTTATTGAGTCCAAAATTCTTTACCATCACATAATTATGCTGAATAAGAAGCTCTATAGTATTACCTTCTTGGGAAATAGTTGGGTTGTCCTCAATCAAAATCCAGTCAGCAAGCAATTCATAAGGTGCGTCTTTTAAATATTGCCTTAAAACACGATATTCGAATCCTTCAATATCAATTTTAATCAAATTAACTTTCTGAATACTAAGTTCAAATAATAAATCAAGCAATGGCTTACAAATAACTTCAATTCTGTTATTAGAATTAGAGAGAAAGGAATTTCCACTCTTATTACCAGAAGTATTTAACCCTAAAGATAATGTTTCAGATTTATCCGAAACTCCCACATTTACAATTCCTACGTTACTGATTTCAGGATTTAATTTCAAATTATTTTGCAATTTCCGGAAATTTGTGGGATCAGCCTCAAATGCAAATATTTTGCCTAAACTAACTTTATTAGACAAGTATAGACTATAAAATCCTATGTGGGACCCAATATCAAGAATTGTCCACTCATTTGATACAACCCCACAAATTGCTTCCAATTCTCTATAATCAAAATATTGCGGAAAAAACAGGAGACCAGAATCTATGGATTCTGAAGGTTCTAATTGCATATTGAAACCATGAACCTTTGCGACAACATTATTTCTTTTTTTACGGTTGTATAATGGGGCAATTACTCTATTAACCAAAATTCTACAAATAGCCCAGTTCGGAAACTTTCGAGTGAAAAATAGAAAAAATGACAATTCCCTATTCATATTAAAATTAATTTATCAAAATTTATTGTTATTATGTCTAGTTATTCAATTTCATGCGAGCTTGAAAATCTTGATAATTCTTAATAGCTAGGAGATTCTCACAATTTAAAGATCTATAACCAGTTTCTAATTTTAGAATTGTATCTTCCGACCATTTATAAACCTCAAAACCAAAGTTCTTCAAGTAACATATTACTTCAGCAGAATCCGTGTCATATTTTTTATAATGATCATCCCATGATTCAAACATTATACAAGAAGTACGCTTTAATAATCTTTCAGATCCTTTAAATACTTCAAACTCAAATCCCTCCACATCAACTTTAATAAAATCAATCTTTTCCTCCATCAAAATAGAATCCAACTTACATAACTTTACCGATATTCCTTCCTCCTTACCCAAAATAATTGAATTTAAATCGTCACTTAAATGGTTAGAAAATTTAATAAACTCATTATCCTTATTGCCAAGCGCAACATTAAATGTAACAATATTAGTAAGACGATTTAATTTAATATTTTGCTCCATAAAATTAAAAACTACAGGATGAGCTTCAATCATATATACTTTTACTGTATCAAATAAAGAAGCTGCTCTAATTCCTACATTACCAATATTTGCTCCTATATCAACAATAATGTCTTGAGGTTTTAGGTACCTTTCTAAAAACAATTCTTCATATCTCCATGCATTTGAATGCTGAAAAAATGTAACACTCAAGGCAGTTGGAAAAAAATTTAATTTATACCCCTTTCTCTTAATCTGAAGCAAATAGCAAACCCTACTATAAACTAAAAATAACCCTAATATCTTTCTCCAACCCCTATCCTCTTTAATAATACTTGATAATACATCAACCAATCGAATAGGGTTCAAATATTTTACAATACTTTTCATAATTTTAGAAAACTAATTTTAATACAAAATACAATATAAATAATATAGGCAACTGAAAGAACACCAATAATTACCTCAACTACATTATACATCATTACTTATCATCATGAAATATGTTAGTGCTTTCTCCCTTTTGCATATCCTTTGTACAACTACTAAAGTGGTTATTAGATAATTTAATTGTAGAATAACTGGCCTTTAAACCAATCTTGGCATCTTGAAAAATGTTTTCTCTGCAAGAAACAGTGCTACTAATAAATTCTGTGCAAATCTGAGCACTACCAGAAAATTTATTTCTGGAAATTGTACAGCTATTAAAACGATTTACCGAAATACCAACATTGAAACAGTTTTTAAATTGATTCAAGTCAATAATTGCATTTGTGTCATCTTTAGTAATACCATTTAATCTTACCCCGTAAAGATTAATTGAGTCAAATAAGTTGCTTTCAATTTTTCCTCCATATCCAACATATTCAATTCCTACACTTTCATTTCTAAATGTGTTATTTAGTATATTGATTGTATCAATAGGTCGTGCTTCATATCTCACTGACCTAATTGCTACTTCACCATTCTCCCTAAATAAATTACGGTCTAATTCTGTATTGACAGAACAATTCCAAATTCCTCCTCTTCCAGAATTTTCAATTTTTGAATCACAAATTCTAATTTTTGTTGGATTACTCTTTTGGGAAATAATAACTCCCCAACCATTGTTGTTTGTAAAATTACAATTACTAAATAATAAATCTCTAAAATCAGAATTTAAACGGTCAATATCAGATTCAATTACTAATCCACCTTCAGGTGCAGTACCATTAGAATTTGAAAACGCACAGTCTAATGCTCTAATATTTCGTCCATTTATAATGCTTAATGCATTCCTATAAGAATTAAAACTTAGACAATTTTTGAAAGAAATGTCACTACAAAATGAATATGAATCTTCAGGTGTCTCCGTATAAATTATAAAACCATCAACCACACTATTTATTACATTAACACCTAAAAGAGAGATCCGCTTAGAACTAACAATCATAAATGTATGAGCTGCTACCTCTCTGCATTTCCTGCGATCTCGGTTGGCATCAAAAGTTATATTTTCAATATATATATCACTTGAGTTTTTGAAACTAATCATACCAAAATTATTGCCTACTACTGCATCAGCCTTCATTTTTATAATAGCTCCATTCCCTAAAATTTTAACATTGCTTATGTTGTTCAAATAAATCTGCTCATCTATAATATATTCACCTTTTTCAAAAATAAGTGAAATATGAGAATTATTTTTCTTAAATATTTGATAAATCTGGTTTTCCAAATTCTCACCAGGGTGTAAATAATATCTATTTTCTTCATAATTCGAATTTACCAGAACCTTACATGACATCATACTTGCCACAAGTAATAAAAATGAAATAAAATATATTCTAATATTTATCATGGTGATTACTAAATGACAACAATAAACCATAAACCATACTAATGATAGGAGTTTGAAAAGCATTGTGATTAGAAAAGTTGAAAATCATAGTAGCCATGACAAGTCCTAAACCGAGGAATTTTAAGTGGCTTTTTGCTTCTGAAAATACAGTAAAAAATATTAAAACATGCAAAAACAAATAATATAATCCAATCAGAATTCCGGTCTCCCCAAAGATTTTTAAATACATATTGTGAATACCTTGACCTTTCTCAGGAAAATAGTCAAAAGAACCAAATCCATTCCCAATTATTGGAGAATTTCTTATTTTATTTAGTCCTACGTCCCATATTGCACTCCTATGAGTTGTAGTTTTCTCATTTATCTCAGCTTCATAAACAATGCTAAATACTTGGTCAATTCTTTGTTTTTGGCCTTCATCTAGAGACTGATACCACGAAGCCGATTTAAACAATAGAAATAAACCAAGTGATAATGCTGAAAACACTAAAAATCTTCTTTGAAAATATAAAGAAGACAACCAAAATGATTTTTTTAATAAAAGAAATAAAAAAAATAACATTGTAAGTATTAAAGTTACAATTATAGCTGTTTTAGAAAATGAACGAATACTTATGTAAATACTTACAAGAAATAAAGACACAGCAAATAAATTAATTCTTTGCTTGTAAATTATTAAGGACATAGCAAAAACTAGTGAAATATTAGCAACATAGCCTGTTAAATTGGGGTTTAAATAAAACCCAGTCAATCTGATATTATAGGAATGTGCCAGTGTCATTAAAGAATCTGAAGCCTTAATATAATCAATTGGAACAATTTTGAAAAGTGGAAACAATGCTGTTAATAGCATTGCTAAAAAACTAATCCTTCCTAATAGAACCAACAACAATTCAAACTTCCCATACTTACGGTATAAAATAGATAATCTGTAAAAAATATATACATTTATAATTGAATATCCAAAAGTTCGCAAATTATATATCAGAGGATAATTCTCATCAATAGAAACTAGAAAGAATGAAGCAAGCGATACAATTAAATAGACAAATATAAAACCCCAGAATAATTTGTACACGCTTGAACTTGGAATATACCAACTATATCGACCAACGAAAAGAGATAACAAAACAGAAATAGGAACAATTATATAAAATAAGTTTACAGCATAAAACGAGGTGAAAAAGCCGCCGATGTTTAAAAATAGAATGCCTAAATACAAAGAGAATATATATAGCAATTGCTTTAAAACCTTTTCTTCAACAATTTGAACTTCCATGGCTTTATAGCACTATTTAAATTGAATCAGTTGGTTAATAAATGGTCTTACTTTTTTACCTATATCGAATATATATATAACAAGTATGTATGCCAATAAATATACTACAATATTAAGTATTAAACTGAAAAAATTATTCAAGTAGTTGAACCGTTGACATATATTATAAGTCGCAATTAACAATATAGATGAAACAAGTAATAACATAAGATATTGAAAAAATATTATCTTAAGTTTAATAAAATTGAACTTAACATTAACATAGTAAATCAAATACAAAGACATAATAAAGTACATAAAAACCATACTATAGGCAAAACCAGTAAGGCCAAAATATACGAGACCAATATAATTTAACACCAATAATGAAATATTATTAAAATACGTATACTTTGAGATTATCTGCAATCCGTTAAACGATATAAATATTTGAAAAACAAATGATTCAAATACAGATAGAGGAATGGTAAATGAGAGGTTGCCAAATACTTCTGAAATACTTGAAAGAGTCGTTTCATCAAACTTACCTTGTCCATAAATTAGATGAACAATATTGGTACAATAGGTATAAAAAATCAAATTTATTGGGACTGTTATATATATGAGAAAAAGTAAAACTGATGATATGTATTCATTTAATTCATCAAATTTCTTATTGTGAAATAACTCCGATATTCTAATGGAAAAAGGGATTTTTATCTGAGATAAAATTAAAAAAGATGGCATATTATGCAAACCATAACCAAAATTAAAGCCAGTGAGAACCCCTCGCCCCATACCACTTATCAAATAGTTATTAATCAATCCCTTAAAATACGCTAAAAATGCCATTGCATTAGCATATATGAGATCAGATGTAACTTTGATGTTTATTCTTTTAAAATTAAAAATAAACAACCATCCTTTTGTTCTTAAAAATACTGCATAATAGATAAATGCTCCAATCGATGACAGACTAGCTCCAAAATACAAGGCGACTGTTCCAAGGTCTTCAAATAAAAACAAACAAAGAATAGTTAACAATGAAGAAATTAAAGTAACAAGCGTTGAAACTCTAAAAAAATTCATACTATTTAGTATATTTCCCATAAGAGTATTTAATGGAGTAAAAAACAAATAAATAGTAAGAATATTCAACAAACTTCTTGATTCAGATATTTGGTCAATTCTATATTTTGAAACAACACCTATCAAGTTCAATGTAAATGAAAAGTAAAATATTGATAACGTAATTAATATTATTCCATATAACAGTATAACATTATTGTAATATTTCACAAAAGAAATAAATCCCAATTTGGTTTTTATAAATAGCCCCTTAGGTATGATAAAATAACTCTCTTGTGTAACAATAATGCCACAGATAACTCCAATAAGCCCTGTAACTAAATAATATAAATCCAGATCCAGAGTAGTGCCTATTTTTAGGGATACTACAAGCGTAGTTATGAATCCCACGATTTTTGTTAGAAAATTATATACAACCGAATATATAATTTCTTTAATACTATTCTTGCGACCTTCGTGCAATTTGCGGAATTTGTTTATATAATATTAAAAAAGGGATCGTAAAAAAAACGATAAAATATAAAAATTTAAGAAAATAACTTTTAACTATAATGAATTCATGAAAGAATGACTTTTTTAGTTTATAAATCGAAAATTGATAAAGGAACATACCTTTGATATAATACTTAGGGTGATATTTAAAATATTCCGTATAATCTTTATATAAGAAATGAAACTGAAGATAATATGAATACCATTTGACAATTTCAACTTTTGCCACTTTCTGCATTATACCATCAGAAGAAGAATGGTATGTTCTTAAAGGTGTATTTATACATCGAAATAAATATGAATTTGCTATCGACATCCACATAATACTCTCTCCTACGTATAAACCCTTAATAATAATATTTGGCATAGGATGATTTTTCATAACTTTAGTTTTAATCATCTGCCATTTTTCACCTTGTATTCTTTCTTTGAAATAAAACTCAGCAACACCACAATCCCATTCATTCTCGGGAAACCTATCCCCAACAATGTTACCACTTTCATCATCTACTAAACACCAAATCCCTGCATATTTTTCTTTATCAGGAATTTTATGAAAAGTTTCCAAAAACACCTCTATAGTTTCCGGCTTAAAAGTATCATCAGAATCAGCTATAATAATAAATTCACCTTTGGCTTCTTTAACTCCTTTGTTTATGGCAATGTGTTTACCTTTATTCTCCTGGTAAAAATATCTAATGGAAAATTCACAATTCGATCTATTTTGCTCTACCCAAGATTTTGTGTTATCGGTTGACCCGTCATCAATTATGAGCCATTCAAAATTTTGGAAAGTTTGGGATTTCAAACTTTCTAAAACCCTATGCAAACAATAGGCTCTATTATATGTAGGAGTGAAAACTGTAACTAATGGCACTTTACATCCAATTTTATAACAAGTAGGATTTTAGGCTTATCCCAAAAGCAAGAAATACACCGCTATAACCTGCCATCAATACTACCTTTATCCAATACAGCCTTTACATCATAAACTACTGCATTTTCTTTCTTAATATCATGCAAATTCAGTTTCTTATACACTTCATGAGCTACTGCTAAAACCACAGCATCATACTTGTTTCCTGGTAATTCCTTGAATGAAGTGATCTGATATTCGTGCTCCACCTCTTGGGGATTGGCCCATGGGTCATACACATCCACTGAGGTATTGTATGAGGTAAGTTCGTTGATGATGTCAATTACTTTTGTATTTCGAATGTCAGGGCAGTTTTCTTTAAAAGTGATACCCAAAACAAGGATTTTGGCCGATTTGACAGGTATGTCTTTTTTGACCATCAACTTAATTACCTCTGCCGCCACATAACTACCCATCGAATCATTGAGCCTTCTTCCTGCTAATATGATCTCTGGGTGATAGCCCACTTCCTGCGCTTTCTGCGCCAAATAATAAGGGTCTACGCCAATACAATGACCTCCAACCAATCCTGGTTTAAAGGGAAGGAAGTTCCACTTGGTACTGGCAGCCGCCAATACTTCATGGGTATCAATGCCCATTTTGTTGAAAATTTTTGACAACTCATTGACAAAGGCAATGTTGATATCTCTTTGAGAATTTTCGATTACTTTGGCTGCCTCTGCCACTTTAATTGAACTGGCTTTGTAGGTGCCGGCGGTGATCACAGATTTATATAATTGATCTATGGTTTCAGCCGATTCTATTGTTGATCCACTGGTCACTTTCAATATCTTCGACACGGTGTGCTCCTTGTCGCCCGGATTGATGCGCTCAGGACTGTACCCCACAAAAAAATCAATGTTCATTTTTAAGCCCGATGTCTTCTCCAATATAGGCACGCATTCATCCTCTGTTACCCCGGGATAGACCGTAGATTCATACACTACAATGTCACCCTTTTTCATAACCTTACCAACAGATTCACTTGCCTTGATCAAAGGTGTTAATACAGGTCTGTTGTTTTTATCAGTGGGCGTAGGCACCGTTACTATAAAAACATTGGACAAGGCCATCTCTGACAATTCAGATGTAACGTATAAGCCATTTCCAGATGGGCCTTGTTCTTTTGCCAAAACAGATTGTAATACTGGATCCTCTACTTCCAGCGTACTGTCGGTTCCTGCACGCAATTCTTTTACCCTCTGAGCATTAATATCAAATCCTACCACTTGATACTTTTTGGCAAACTCCACCGCTAAAGGGAGCCCTACATATCCCAAACCAATGACTGCAATTTTGTGTTGCATAATAAAATTAATTTTTAAATTCTTTTTGATACCAATTATATGATTTTTCCAATCCTTCCTTAACCTTGACAGCAGCCGTATATCCCAACAATTGACGTGCCTTTGTAATATCGGCCAAACTATGGGCAATATCTCCTGCTCGGTTCGGGCCATATACCGCTGGGATATTAGTGTTGGTAATTGTATTTATATTTTTCCACAACTCATTTAAACTTGTTCGTTCGCCACATGCCACATTGTATACCTGATTGATGGCCTGTTTTTCTAAAGTAAAAAGGGCCAATATGTTGGCCTCTACCGCATTGTCCACGTACGTAAAATCCCTGCTGTGCTTGCCATCTCCATTGATCACAGGATTTTCATTCTCAAGGGCAGCTTTAAAAAACAAGGGTATGACAGCTGCATAAGCCCCATTGGGATCCTGCTTTGGACCAAAAACATTAAAGTACCTGAGTCCTATATACTCCAGCCCGTAGACCCGGGCATAAACACCGGCATACAATTCATTTACCAGCTTGGTCACTGCATAGGGAGAAAGTGGATTCCCAATATTGTCTTCTACCTTGGGCAGACCCTCACTATCACCATAAGTTGAGGAAGACGCTGCAAAAACAACTCTTTTTATACCCAGTTCGTAAGCAGCGTTAAATACATTCAATGTACCATTGATGTTAACAGCATTAGTGGTGAGAGGATCTTTTACCGACCTGGGCACAGAACCCAACGCCGCCTGGTGACTTACAAGGTGAATGTCTTTCATGGCAGCCCTGCAGGCTTCAATATCCCGGATATCTCCCTGTACAAATTCAAACTTGGGATCCAACTTTAGGTCGTCCAGATTTTTTAAAAACCCGGTCGCCAGATTGTCAAACACCCTAACTTTGGCCACCCTTTCATCTTGTATCAGAGCTGCTGCCAGATTACTGCCTATGAAACCAGCACCTCCTGTAATAAGGATATTTTTTTGTATTTCCACTATGTTTTCAATTTACTGTTTCCGCCATTATGTCTCTATACAACTTTCTTATTACAATTAATCCACCAGAAAACAAAACAGATAGCACTAAAGCCTTAATAATATTTATAATTATGGAGGGGGAAATGGATTCCAAAGGCGATATGGACTCATCCAACTTTAAAAATAATGGTTTAGAATCTTTAAGATTTATATCTGATAATTCATAGCTCTTCAATACTTCAGCATATGCAAGTGTTAATGCTTGTATTTCTTTCTCCAGAGCCATTTTTCTTACGCCAGGTGTAGCCATGACTAAGCCTAAAGTTCTGTCTTGAAGGTTAGCAAGTTGATAAGTCTTATTTACTAATAAGTTTTGTAATGAATCTGCCTTTTGTTTTAGCACAACTGTGGTTTTAACTGAATTTTCTAAAATATCCTCTTCAAAAAATCTTCTTAAAAACTCATAACTGGCATTCTGCAAGTGTATCGCAAGTTGTTCATTTTCACTATTAGTTTTATATGAATAAACTCCAGTTTCACTGTCTAGCGTAAAATTAATCATATAGTTCGATGATTCCTTTCCTCCGGTAACTTTATTAATTAATCTAACAAAGGCGATTTTTTCAATACTATCAAAGTCTATATATTTGGAATGGTTAAATTTAAAGCCAGCAAAATCGGGCTCATTTTCTGCCCATTTCTCATTCAACTTATATATATTAATAATATGGTTTGATGTGAATTCATTGTCATATTTTGAAAATAGTACTTTTTCAAGAATTGCCTTTGATTTAGCTACTTCAACAATTTTGTAAGGATTTGATTTCCCAGTATTCCTTAAACCAAACTGACCGAGCAATCCACCCAGACCTCCAATTGATGATGAACTACCCTCAACTAAAAATTTTACTTCAGCAAAATAAGTTGGCTTAGTATTATAAAAATTGTAAATGTAATAACAAAGAAAAGGAATTGAAGCAACTATTATGATTGTATAATTCCTTACAATCTCTAAAAAATAATCTTTTAAGGTTAGAATTATTTCTTTTATTGTCAACACTTTAATTTGAGGCAAATTCCTTTGATCTTCCATTTATTCATTTTTATTGGTTATATCAAATCCAACCTATGCTTAAAATACTCCTTTTTGGTCTGTAAGTATTTCAGATTATCTTCTGTAGGACTAATTTCCAGAGGAATTCTTTCTATCACCTCAATTCCACTCCCTTCAAAGGCTTTTAACTTATCGGGATTATTGGTCATCAATCTTATTTTTTCAATACCCAGCTCCTTTAGAATGGCAATGGCGCAGTCATACTTTCTGGCATCTATTTCCAATCCTAATACTCGGTTTGCTTCTACGGTATCCAAACCTCTTTCCTGTGCTTTATAGGCATGCAGCTTATTGATAATGCCAATGCCTCTTCCTTCCTGCCTTAGATAAATCAGGATGCCACCCTCTGCTCCTATTTTTTCCATCGAAAGGTGCAATTGTTCTCCGCATTCACACTTTAAAGATCCAAACAAATCTCCTGTCATGCATTCGGAATGTAACCTCACATTGACCGGATGCTGCAATGGGGTATCAGGGTTATACAATACTATGATGGGCATCTGCTCGTCAGGTACCTGTGCGTAGGCCCGCATTCTAAATATCCCATACTTTGTCGGAAGATTGGCTTCTCCCTGTAAATACATCGTTTTACTCATCTCATCTATGTTCAATCGAAGGGGTGTTTTTCTATGTTCAATCGAAGGGGTGTTTTTCTATGGGCAATGCACAAAAGGGGTGAAAATCTCCCTCCACTCCTACTGCTTTTGAATTCCGGATGTCATACACCAATTCTATGGCTTTCCGGGTATCTGATATTCCATAACCCCGACCATCCAAAATCTGGTTGTAACTTTGGGTATGCAGTTCCGTAAATCCATCTGAAAATTCAATTTCCTCTCCCTCAATCT
The DNA here is from genome assembly GCA_937872515.1 of uncultured Bacteroidota bacterium. Taxonomy (GTDB): domain Bacteria; phylum Bacteroidota; class Bacteroidia; order Chitinophagales; family Saprospiraceae; genus JADKBO01. The sequence continues at coordinate 84,927 of CALMSX010000116.1, read as the reverse complement.
TTATTGATCTGAATGTACGTTTTCCAGCCTTTTTTGCTTCTTCGGGTAGTGTGTGTTCGTTGATACTTAAAAACCATTTAACCCTTGCCTTTTCAAATACGATGAGGCCACCTGCCCTGTCATGGGTGTGTACATGGACTATGTTTTCTTTAACCCCACCAAATATCCAGGTCAACATATCAAAAAAATGTACACCAATGTTGGTAGCAATTCCCCCTGATTTATGAATGTCTCCCTTCCAGCTGGTGTAATACCAACTTCCCCTTGAGGTGATATAGGTGAGATCAAATTCAAACACTTTGTTCGCCGGTGCTTCTTCCACTTTCTTTTTAAGCGCAATGATATTGGGGTGCAATCGCAGCTGTAGGATGGTATATACTTTTTTACCGGATTCTTTTTCCATTTCTTCCAGAGAATCCAGATTCCATGGATTCAATACTAGTGGCTTTTCACAAATCACATCTGCACCATACCTCAACCCAAACCTGCAATGGGCATCGTGTAGGTAGTTGGGGCTACAAACTGCAAAATAGTCAATGTCATTACCACTTTTTTTCAGTTTTTCTACATGCCTGTCAAATCTTTCAAATTCAGTAAAAAACGAAGCCTCTGGAAAATAACTATCAATTACACCCACAGAGTCGTGTTTGTCTATGGCAGCCAATAACTGACTACCAGTATCCTTCATTGCCTTCATATGCCTGGGAGCGATAAATCCGCCTGCCCCTATCAATGCAAATTTTTTCATTATTTACAGCCTATTGTAATTTTGCAATAAAATTTCTACTATTTGTTCACAAGCATTCCCGTTTCCGTATAATTGTTCATTCCACTGAACATTTTCACTTTCTAATAAGTGTCGCATTGGCCCAAGATCTTCAAATATCAAAACATTTCCACCTCCTTCGAGGGTTTCTTTCCACTCTGTTTCTTTTCGAATGGTGATACATTTTTTCTTTAACCAGTAGGCTTCCTTTTGCATTCCACCGCTATCTGTTATCAGGGCATCTGCATAGTAAATATAACCAAGATTTTCGAAATAGGGTTGTGGATCAATGAAAAGAATGTTGGAATAATCGTTTAAATTGATCCCAAACTTTACAGCATTGCTCCTGGTTCGCGGATGAATTGAAAATACAATCTTTTGCGACAAGCTATTCAGGCTTTGCAATAATGTCAATAACCTATCATTTTGGTCAACATTATAAGGCCTGTGCAGGGTTACATAAACATATCTTTCTTCCAAAATCGGCTTAATAAACAAAGCACTTTTTTGAACAAACTGCACCATGTCTTTCATTACATCACCTATCAGATGCACTCCTGCCGTAATTCCTTCCTTCTGAAGGTTATTGACAGCCTGATCACCGGGCGTAAACAACCACGTTGATATATGATCCGTAAGTACTCTGTTGATTTCTTCCGGCATTTCACGGTTATAACTCCTTAAGCCAGCTTCTATGTGGGCCACCGGTATGTTCAGTTTGGCAGCTACCAGGGCACCTGCCAGGGTTGAATTGGTGTCGCCGTAAACCAATACCACATCTGGCTTCTCATCAACTACAATGCTTTCTAGATCCATCATCATCTTACCCGTCTGGTAGCCATGATTGCCTCCTCCATTGGCAAGCATATAATCCGGTTGCTTCATTCCCAATTGATCAAAAAACACTTTGCTCATGTTTTCATCAAAATGTTGACCTGTGTGAATCGTCTTGAGATGGAGTTTTCCTTCACAGGCTTTTTCAAACGGAAAATGTTTGATAAACTGGGGTCTTGCCCCGATTATTGCCAATATTTTTATTCTGCTCATTCTGCCATTGCTATAGTAAACACGGATATCTTCTTAATGCCTGCACTCTGTAAGGCAACAATACAGGCTTCAAGGGTGGCACCAGTGGTGGCTACATCATCCACTAAGAGCAAATGAGTGGGTTGGTGCTGACCATTATTTTTCCAAACAAAGCTATCCTTAATATTTTCCAATCTTTCCAGTCTTCCTTTTTTGGTTTGGGTGGTTGTCGTTTTGATCTTTACCAGCCGATCCTTTAAAAGTGGCACATTGATGGATTCTGCCAATTTTTCAGCAATTACCTCACTCTGGTTATAACCTCGCTGTTGCTGCTTTGCAGCGTGCATAGGCACAGCAATAACCGCATCCATGCCTTTGGAAAATCCAGATTCAAGCATCCGCTCACCAGCCATTTGTCCCAAATTGGTCCCTATCTGGTACATTCCTCTGTATTTTAAATTGTGCAGCATTTGTTGTACAATACCTCCTTCACTAAAATGCATCAAAGCCGCAGCTCTTTCAACTTTGACCCTGCCATAAAAATGCTGCATTAAACCATTGTCTTCAAGCTGAAAATGGTTGGTAAAAGGAAATGTTGAGTGACACTTGACACAAAATACTGTTTCCTTTCCTGCCTTTTGTTCTTCAAGACAGCACAAACAGAGTTGTGGGTACAACAAATCGTACCACCCTCTTACCGCTTGCCAAATTTGTTTTAGCAATCAAAAAACGATTTTACCTCGTGGATAATATATGCCAGGGTCTCGTTTTCCATTTCAGTGTGTATGGGCAGGGAGACAACCTCTGTACAAAGCCGTTCTGTTTCGGGTTGAGTAAAGCCGGGTTCACCATAGTGTGCGTAAGCTTTTTGTTTATACAAAGGTATGGGATAATAGATCATGCTGGGTATACCTTTTTCTTTAAGGTAGGTCATCAATGCATCCCTCCTTCCATCTCCTACCTGAAGTGTATATTGATGAAATACATGATTACTATAACCAACTCTTAATGGTGTTTGTAATCCCCCGATATCTGCAAAGGCTATGTCATATTGATCAGCAACTGAACGCCTGCGGGCAGCAAAATCATCCAGGTAGCGCAGTTTTACATTCAAAATGGCAGCCTGAAGTGTGTCAAGCCTGGAATTGCAACCAATAACTTCATGGTGGTATTTTTTAGCCTGTCCGTGATTGGCCATCATGTATATTTTATGGGCCAATGTTTCATCTTTGGTAAATACAGCCCCACCATCACCATAACAACCCAGGTTTTTAGATGGGAAAAAGGAAGTGCAACCTATGTGACCTATGGTGCCCAGCTTGCTGGTACTGCCATCTTTGTGAAAATAGTCTGCACCTATTGCTTGTGCATTGTCTTCAACAACATATAAGTCTCTTTCTCTGGCCAACTCCATGATCTCATCCATTTGTGATGCCTGCCCAAAAAGATGAACCGGCACAATTACCCTGGTTCTATCTGTAATATAGGCTTCGTACTGAGCTCTACCTGTATTAAAAGATGATGGATCAACATCTACCATTACAGGCTTAAGCTTCAATAAGGCTATCACTTCTGCTGTGGCCGCATAGGTAAAAGAAGGCAAAAGGACTTCATCACCCTCGTTTAATTCCAAAGCCATCAGTGCAATCTGTAAGGCATCTGTTCCATTGGCACAGGGTATCACAAAACAGCCACCCATGTAGGTAGAGAGTCGATCAGAAAAATCTTTTACCTGTGGCCCATTGATAAAAATGCAGGCATCCAGCACTTCCTGGATCGCTTGGTCAATTTCTGGTTTTAAACGATTGTACTGCCCTTTAAGGTCAACCATTTGTATTGTGGAACTCATATTTTTTCTACTGTATTGTTTTCGATTTTGTACCAATCACCTGATTCCGGACATTGTGCTTTACCGGTTTCGTCAAATGAAAGTCGATGACCAAATTCACTCATCCATCCCATTTGTCTGGCTGGGTTGCCAACTACCAGTGCATAGTCAGGCACATACTTAGTTACTACAGCACCAGCTCCAATAAAACAGTATTTGCCCAAATCGTGCCCACAAACGATGGTTGCATTGGCACCTACGGAAGCTCCTTTTCCAATTCGGGTTTTGGCGTATTGCCCTCTTCGGTTGACGGCACTTCTGGGGTTTACCACATTGGTGAATACGGCACTTGGACCTAAAAATACGTCATCATCACATTCCACTCCTGTGTAAAGTGAAACATTGTTTTGAATCTTAACATTGTTGCCCAGGCTTACCCCATCAGCAATAAAAACATTTTGTCCAATGTTGCAGTTTTCTCCCAATTTAGCTCCTGGCATCAGATGGCTGTAGTGCCACACCTTGGTGCCTTCTCCCAACTGGCAACCTTCTTCCACTATGGCGGTTGGATGAATATAAATCATTTTTAATATATATGTTTATTTAATTATACCTATCACACTCCACATCCTACCTGTCTTTCCCCTATCTCTTCTGTGGGAAAAAAATCTGTGTGCATCATCAAATGTGCAATATGGACTTGTTTCAATATTTGAAGAAGTGAGTCCCGCTGCCAACAGTTGTGCTTGGTTGGATGCTTTTAAATCCACATAGCCTTTTCCAGATTTTTTATCAATTTTGGAAATGTATTTTGTCTCAAATTTTTCCAGTACCTCGGGGCCAACTTCAAAGTGACAATGATCTATGCAGGCTCCAATGTAAGCCTTCATATTAGCTGGAATACTGCCAAAATGTTGTTCCATCATAGCCACCGTTTTTGAAACTATCTTCAGCACTGTACCCTTCCATCCGGCATGTATAGCCGCACACACTTCATTGATTGGATCGTATAACAATATCGGTACACAATCTGCGGTGCTGACCACCAACAGTAAATTTGGCTCCTGGGTTACCAAAGCATCATAACCCTCATAGCTGCCTCCCTGGCTTGCTATCAGTATCTGATCACTGTGGATTTGATGACTTCGCACCACCTGCTCCACTGTAAATCCAAGGCTTTCACAAAAACGTTTCTTGTTTTCTGTCACGTTTGATAGATCATCATCGGTGCTGCTGCCGAGATTGAGGGAGTCATAGGGTGAAGCACTCACCCCACCTCGTCTGGTACTTTGACCCGCCACCAGTCCGGCTAAGCCATCAAAAATGGTGGGACGTAGTATCTGTGGTTGTTCCACCATCAGGATTTCGACAAATGGTTTAGGGTAGCTTCAAAAAGTTCACGCTCTGTCTCTGTTTCAACATCGCTGTTGTGAAAAAGCACCTGAAATCTCCCATGGTGCTTTTTTGCAATGTCAATAATTTTTGCAAATGACGAATAGATCTTTTCAACGTCTTTTACATAATCCTTTTTTTTCATCAGGATCAAGGGCCATTCTACCACTTCGGTCATCCTCCGTTCCGAAATTGAATACAGAGAATAAGGTGTACAGCTACCAGCAGAAAAACCCAGGCCCTCTGTAAACTGAACGCTGCTATCTATTTTAAATCCCACATCATCATACATTTTCCAGGTGTCATCTGCCTTGTATCTCAGGTAATGCTGTCGGACCATGGTTACTTCTTCGCCAATGGCTTTTTCTAAAACTGACTTTTCTGAGGCCATTGTTCCTGGTGTGTATGCCGTCTCAAAACTGGGATGTAAGCCAATGTTTATTTTATGTTGTTTGAGTTCTTTTACCAATGTTTGCATTTTGGGTTCCTCCATCCGATAATCATTATGGTCGTACCTGGTGTTGGTTTTACCCGTCATAAAATAAAAAACAGAACGAAGATTATGTTGCTGCAATGCTCCCAGCATGTAATCAAATGAAAAATAAGGATCCTGTATAGCATTAGACTTCGACTTTTTATAAGCAAGTATCTCTTTTTTCCACTTCGAAGTATTCAGGCCTGAATGGTACATGGCACCTGCCAGATTTCTAACACTTTTAAATTTTTGCACCGAGTCAATATCACAACTAAATGTAGCTTCATATGAACCTCTATTTGCTGAAATGCCTATTGATTCCAAAACATTTTTCAGCAAAAAAACGTATTCGTTGATTAAGGGTCTGTGATACAGCTCCCATCTTTGAATACTTGAGCCAACATAATTGTATCTTCCCAACGCGTCACTTTTTTTTGTATGACTCTCCCATTGGGTTAATAGAAAAAAAGAACTGGCAATCAAATCGGGTCCACAATAGTATTTTTGATCAGCGTATTTAATTTCATCGCTTCCAAACAAGGATGTAAATCTTTCTTGTAATCCCGGCCAGCTAAAATCAATCTTGTTTTGTGGAAGTTTGGATGCCACAAACAAATTGGCCTGTTCTCCTACAAAAAAAGCATTGTTGATTTCTAAGCTTCCATTGGGTCCTGTAAAAATAAAATTGGTAACTGGCTTTCTTTCGAGTATATAGTTGCTAATGCCTAAATTTTGTTTTAACAAAACATGCATCACATAAGCCACTTCTCTGTCAAAATACCCGGGAATGGTAATGTGCAAACAAGGTTGACTCACCGGGTGGTGTATTGTTTTTCGTAGTAAGTCTGATAGCTGCCCGAAGTTACATGCTGCAACCATTCTTTGTTGTTGAGGTACCAATCAATGGTTGCTTCCAATCCCTTATCAAGGGTATATGCTGGTGTCCAGCCCAAATTATTTTTTATTTTGGTAGCATCTATGGCATACCTCAAATCATGACCGGCCCTATCTTTCACAAAACTGATTAGCTTTCTGTTCTCTCCCTCTGGTCGACCTAACTTTTTGTCCATCAGATCACATAGTTTTTCCACCAGGGCCAGATTGGATATTTCATTATGCCCACCAATATTATAGGTTTCTCCATTGATGCCTTTGTGAAAAACCACGTCAATTGCTCTTGCATGATCTTCTACGTGCAACCAGTCTCTTACATTTTCACCCTTTCCATAAATAGGCAAAGCTTTGCCTTGCAAAATATTATTGATGATAAGGGGGATCAGTTTTTCAGGAAAATGGTTGGGACCGTAGTTGTTGGAGCAGTTGCTCAATACGCAGGGCATGCCATAAGTGTGGTAAAATGCCCTTACCAGATGGTCGCTTCCTGCCTTACTGGCACTATAGGGACTGCGGGGATCATACGCCGTTTCTTCGGTGAAAAAACCTTCTCCCATTGGTAAGGAACCAAAAACTTCGTCCGTTGAAACGTGATAAAACCTCTTATCGTCCATTTCATTCCCCCAATATTGTTTGGCAGCCTGGAGCATGGTAGCCGTACCCAACAAGTTGGTTTTTACAAAAATCAAGGGATCTACAATAGACCTATCAACGTGTGATTCGGCAGCCAAATGTATGATGCCATTGATTTCATACTGCTGTAGGGTTTGATGAACCTTCTCGAGGTCTGTAATATCACCTTTTACAAAGTGGTAGTTTTCTCTTCCTTCAATGTCCCGCAGGTTTTCAAGATTACCGGCATAGGTCAATGCATCAAAATTGACGATCTTGTATTGAGGGTAATCCAATACCAATTTTCGCACAACATGAGAGCCTATAAAACCGGCTCCGCCTGTTACAAGGATGTTTTTTTGCATGTCAGACATTTTTTAAATATTGTTATTTATAAAGTGGAAAAAATAAAGCAGATCAATAAATAAGTGATTAGAATTGATCGTTTGTTTACCTTCCAATGCTTTCATAGTGGAATCCCAGTTTTTCCATTTCCTGAACCGAGTACACATTTCGCCCGTCAAATACTGCGGCGTGGTTTAGTTTAGATTTGATAAGATCAAAATCTGGCATCCTGAATACACTCCACTCTGTTATTACAGCCAGGGCATCCGCACCGTCAAGTGCCTCATACATATCATCACAATATTGGATCTCAGAGGTTACCTGATTCCTGAAATTTTCCATTGCTTCTGGATCATAGGCCTTTACCTGTGCTCCCTGCGCTTGCAATTGACGAATTAATGTAATGGCCGGAGCCTCTCTGATATCATCTGTTTCGGGCTTAAATGCCAATCCCCAAACAGCAATGGTTTTCCCTTTTACATCGCCCTTGAAGTAACGATTAATCTTATCAAACAGTACTTCTTTTTGTTTCTCATTGACAGTCATTACTGCATCCAGTATTCTGAATTTGTAATCTACATCACCCGCCGCTTTTGACAAGGCCATCACGTCTTTTGGAAAACAACTTCCGCCATAACCTACCCCGGGAAAAAGAAATCTTTTCCCAATCCTGGTATCTGATCCCATGCCCTTTCTTACATGGTCTACATCGGCACCCAGACGTTCACACAAATTGGCTATTTCATTCATAAATGAGATTCTGGTTGCCAGATAAGCATTGGCAGCATATTTGGTTAACTCAGCGCTTCTGATATCCATAACAATGATAGGATTTCCCTGCCTTACAAAGGGTTCGTACAGTCGAAGCATGGTCTCTTCTGCTCTTTTTGAATTGACCCCAATGACCACTCTGTCAGGTTTCAAAAAATCATCAACCGCCACTCCTTCTCTCAAAAATTCCGGATTGGAAACCACGTCAAACAAATCCCCAGACAACTTCTCTTCCAAAATGGCCTGAACTTTTTCAGCTGTCCCAACAGGTACTGTGCTTTTATCAACAATTACCTTATAATCTTCAATCATGCCACTCAAATCAGCCGCCACCTGCAATATGTATTTTAGGTCTGCTGAACCATCTTCTCCCGGTGGGGTTGGCAAGGCTAAAAATATAATTTTGGCCTGCTTAATTCCTTCCTTCAAATCAGTGGTAAAACTGAGCCTGCCTGCCTTTGTGTTTCGTTCAAATAAGGTCTCCAGTCCCGGTTCATAGATCGGAACTTCTCCATTTTGCATTTTTTGCACTTTTTGGGCATCAATATCGATGCACACCACGTGGTTACCGGTTTCGGCAAAACAGGTTCCCGTTACCAAACCTACATAACCGGTACCTACTACGGCTATATTCATATCTGTTTTCTTTTAATTTTTTAAATGGCTTCGCCGTCCCTAAGTCGCACTACCTAGAGGAAAAATAACTTCTAATTTATTGCAATTCAGGCCGTTAATACTTTGGCTGAACTGGTTTTTAATAACATATCGGTATCTATGCTCAGTTGTAGTGTTATGCCCACACTTTCCAACTCTACAATAAAACTCTTTTTGCCGTTTTGTCTGATCAACCTGCCTTTCAACCCTGCCAGATTGCCCTTACGAATGGCAACCTTGTCACCCGGAAATAGGTTTGCACTGCAATTTTCTATTTCTACTTCCAGACCTTCAATTCTTTTTAATACGTTGATTTCATCTTCTTTGATGATCGAAGGTTGTCCTCTTTCAGATATGATCTTAACTACACGTTCTGTCTCTAAAACTGAAATACACTGGTTCCGCCTGATTTTCACAAATAAATAGCACCCAATCATTGGAACCTGGTAGGTCTTTAACTTTCTAAGGTATCTTTTGGTCTTACTCACCAGGGGCAGATAAACTTCAATGTTTTTTTTGCGCAATTGACTGGCAACCAGCTTTTCACTCCTAAAGGAGGTATAAACGGCGTACCAGCTGCAAGCATCCTTATCCTGGCAATTTCTCAGTACGGTCATCGTATTTTTCATAAAGCGTCTTTTTCCCAGATTAACAAAGCATTCTGATCTCCGATTACTTCATCTGCAAAAACGGGGTCGGCACCGCTATAAACTACATAGCGGATCTTTCTGGATATTAATTTTTCAGCTTTTTCAATTAGGGTGATCAGGTACTCTATGTTCACCTCTCCAACAAATACCAGATCAATAATTTTGCTATCTACCCCTCTTGCCAATGCGCCGGTTATGAATACCTGCTCCACATTGCCCAGCCTTTCTATGATGTTTTCTATGATCTGGTCAATGCCCAGCTGCTTGCGCAATATGTTGTGCACCTCATTGTATAAAGGATGTTGGGTATTGGCCTGAAAATATTTGCGATTGCCGGAAGTAAAGGAACTGAGCATACCTGCCTCCTCAAAGCGATTAAGCTCTACCCGGATGGCATTGGACGATTCACCAAATTCCGACTCCAGGCTGCGCAGGTAAGACTTGTTATTGCTATTAAGAAAAAACTTAAGCAACAACTTGATTCTCGTTTTGGATGAAATCAGTGCCTCTATCATTGTTTGAGTAAAATAATTACTCAAAAATAAGTGATTTTTATAGGAAAGTGGTTAAAAAATCTGAAAAAAATTGTTAATTAATCAACACTTCTAATCAACAAGATGAGCGATAGAATTGCAGTGGCTTGTGCAATACTGTCTTTCAACACGTCTCCCCAGTCGATGTCTTTTTCTTCTTTTTTCTCCTCTTCTGTTTTTTTCTTTTTATAGGGTACATTGATGGTAGACCCTTCTTTAACCTCAGGGAACTTTTTGTAAAAAATTCTATTTCTTACCTTTTCAACCCTGCCGTTTTTGTGTTCTACAGTAATTCGGTTGATATCCCCGTTTTCATCAATTCCACCCGCATAGTTATTGATATAATACAAGGCATCTTTTCCTTCCTCAAAAGCAATGTTGATCTTGCCATTTTCCAAAAGTCGGCTTCCATACAATTCATCATAGTTGGTAGCCCCAACAATGGATACTATATTGTCCTGCTTGGGGATGGTTATCACATCGTCAGCCCTAAGGATGATGTTCTGTGAACTATTGTCCTTTTCCATTGCCGTTTTGAGGTTGACCACCACGTTTCCGGTATTGCCATCCAGTCTAAACAAACTGGCTCCTTCAATATAAGCCTCATTGGTTAAGCCTCCTGCCATTTCAATCAGATCGGTGAGTCGCATATTTTCTTTTAACAAAGAATAAATGCCGGGATATACTACTTCCCCTTCAATGATCACATTGCGCAAAGGCTCAAATTCAGGGGCATATCGGATATATACCTGGTCGAATGGCAACAACATAAAATCTTTGACGGAATTCAGGGAAAGATCATTTTTAAGATCAATTCTTTTGGCAAGGGTCGTGGTCCTTCGTTCATTGCCAAAATCCAATCTGAATACATCTATTCTATTGGGTGAAGCCTCTTGTTTCAGGCCTCCACTCAACAAAATGGCATCTTTGAGGGTAAGGGTTGGGTTGTACACAAATTCGCCAGGCCTCCTTACAGCACCTCCAACCTTTATGAACGCTTTATCTGCAAATTCTGCTGTTTTGTATACAAATATACTATCATAGGGACTCAACTCTATATCTGTGCTGAGATCACTTTTGGTGCTGAGCCCATTCAGGTCGATATAATAATATTCCTGGGTAAGTTCATCTCCTCTTTTGCGGAACAAGTAAGCAAACTCTGCGGCATCTTCTCTAACGCCCCCAGCTAAAAACAAGGCATCGCTTACCTTCATATTGCCACGCTCTCCGAGCGCAAACTTAACTGGATTTCGGACAGCTCCATCTACAATCACCTTATAACTCTCGGCAAAATCGGACAATGCCCTAACTGTAAGTACATCTCCTTTTCTCAACTCCAGGTTAGCGGGACTCGCCGGATTTTTAATTGCTTCTTTGATGTTGACAATTTCATACCGAACGGTTTTCTGATCTTCATTGAATCTTCGGAGATAAGCTGTTTCCTGAATGGCATTTTCTCTGATCACCGATCTTTGAATGAGGTCATTGATTTTCATTCCCTGAACAAAGGCGTATTCTCCGGTATCTCTTACCGCACCGTAAATAGACACTTTATTTTCAAAGCCCTTCTCTATTTCGCCTACCCTTACTTCGTCACCATGCTTAAGTACGAAGTCTTTTTTTTGAGCTTCCAGTTCGCTCAGATCTACATTTAATATTACCTCTGCATCATTTTCATACCGTTTGACCTGCACATTTCTTTTCAAAGCCCCGGCCTTGATACCACCTGCATATTTCAACAAATGATTGAGGTTTTCTTCCGGCAACAATTCATATTGCATAGGGCGGTTGATGCCTCCTTTAATAGAAATCACCTTTTGGGCAACAGGCACCTGGATGTAGTCATTGTCCTGCAAATAAAACTCCTGAGATACCACCGGATTGTTTAAAAACTGATAAACATCTATGTTTTTAGGTGCCTTGCCCGGCCTTAGCAATTTTATTTGCCTTACACTTCCCAGATCACCCGGGCCTCCGGCAGCTACAAGGGCATTAAATGCTGTATTGACAGCCGAAATGTTGAAACTGCCGTTGTTGAATACCTCTCCAAAAATATTAACATTGATGGTTCTGGCCGATGTTACTGAAAGTTTAAAGTTGTCGGGTGAGAAAAGGTAGTAGTTTCTGAAGTTGCGCTTCAGCATTTTTTCTGCTTCATCAATGGTCAAACCGGCTACAAAGTAACGCGGTAACCGATCCGGTTGGATGTATCCTTCTCTAGATACTTCAAGCGAAATATTGGCCTGCGATACATCAAAAATAGAGATCGCCAACACATCACCCGCTCCCAATACATAAGACCTGGGTGGTTTCGTTTCATCTGAGGTCCGGTAAAGTTTTAGGCTGTTGTCTCTAAACAATTGCTGGCCATACGTTTTAGCTTCAGGTAGTTTTTCCTTTTGTTTCTCCTGCAAGTTTTCGGATACTGCTTCTTCCAGGCTTGCTCCCCGCTCAACGGCTTTTTTAATATCACTGCCTGATTTATTCAGCATTTTGGCATCTTCTGCCGCTTTATCCTTGATCGTGTCCGCCTTTAATTCATCTTCCTTTGTTTTGGGTGTTTTAAGTTTTTCACCTTCCAACTTCTGCTTTTCTTCTTTTTTATTCTCTTTTTCCAGCTTATCAAGGGCTTCTTTTACCTCTTTTTCAATCCGAAGCAGCTCCTGGGTGTTATTGGGGTCAATATTGTCAAGATTTATCCCTCTTCTCAACATTTCTGCCCTAAACTGAGCCTCAGGAATGCCTCGTCGGGCCAGCTCTTCACGGGCCGCAGATTCACTGACTACTTGCGCATTAATATATAATGAACTGAATATCAGCAATATTACAGCAACTATTTTCATTTTTAAGCCTTGACGTTTCATTCAAATGATTTATAATTCAAATTCGGTGCCAACCATCGTTCGATTTCCTCGATCGGCCAACCTTTTGAGGCCGCCAAATGGGCTACCTGGTCCTTTCCAATTGCCCCTAAACCAAAATATTTGGACTCAGGATGACTGAAATAAAAGCCGCTGACACTCGATACCGGATACATTGCCTTACTTTCTGTTAGTGTTATGCCTGCATTGTTCTCAACGTCCAAAACCTCCCAAATGGTATCTTTTTGGGTGTGATCCGGACATGCCGGATATCCGGGTGCCGGTCTGATGCCCTGATAACTTTCTCTGATCCTTTCTTCATTGTTCAGTTGCTCGTCTTTGGCATAAGCCCAGTATTCTTTTCTCACTTTTTCATGCAGGTACTCTGCAGCAGCTTCAGCCAGTCGGTCAGCCAGAGATTTTAATAAAATGGCATTGTAATCATCGTGATTGGCCTCATATTTTTCAATGTGTTTTTCAATGCCATGCCCCGCTGTAACCGCAAAAAAGCCGATATAGTCATCCAAACCGCTATCCAAAGGGGCAATAAAATCACTGAGACACATATAGGGAAGGCCTTCCGCTTTTTTTCGCTGCTGCCTTAAAAAATGCAAGCTGCACTTTTCAGATTTTGCCTCTTTGTTGTCCCACACTATCACTTCATTTCCTACGGAGTTGGCAGGAAAAATGCCGTATACCACCTTTGCTCTCAACCAAGCTTCATTTGATATGGTCTCCAACATGGATTTTGCATTTTCAAACAACTCCGTAGCTTCTTTTCCTACTATCTGGTCTTTCAGGATGGCTGGATATTTTCCGGCCAATTGCCAGCTTTGAAAAAACGGTGTCCAATCAATATATGGAATCAACGCATCTACTTCTATTTCTTCTGTATTTACTCCGCCTTTTTGTGGGACAAACGTTTTATAGTCCTGCCAGTTGATTTTAACTTTTTGGCTATTGGCCTCTTCCAAACTGATGTAGTTTTTATCATATTTTCCGGAAGCTCGTTGCTCTCGGATCGACGCATATTCAGACTTAAATTGTTGGACAAAGGCAGCTGTCAGACCTTCTTCGCCTGACAACAAATTCCCCGCTACCGTTACACTTCTACTGGCATCCAAAACATGGATAACGGGTCCATCATATTCTGTATCTATTTTTAATGCCGTATGGGTCTTGGAAGTGGTAGCGCCTCCTATCAGTAGAGGTAGTTTTAGCCCCAATCGTTGCATTTCCCTGGCTACCCCCGACATTTCTTCAAGTGAAGGCGTGATTAAGCCACTCAGGCCAATCATGTCTACCTTGTGTTTTATAGCCTCCTCCAAAATGCGGGCGGTAGGCACCATGACGCCCAGATCGATGATCTCATAGGCATTACAGGCCAATACTACTCCCACAATGTTTTTGCCAATATCGTGCACATCTCCTTTCACGGTAGCCATTAGGATTTTTCCCTTTGAGGTGCTCGCATTGTCTTTTTTCTCTGCTTCTATGTAAGGGGTCAGATAGGCAACCGCCTGCTTCATTACCCGGGCACTTTTAACTACCTGGGGTAAAAACATCTTCCCGCTACCAAACAAATCGCCCACCACATTCATGCCATCCATGAGCGGTCCTTCAATGATTTTTAAGGACGCCGTGTATTCCGATCTTGCCTCTTCAACATCTTCTTCTATATGGGAGGTAATGCCCTTTACCAGTGCATGGGTAATTCGTTCCTGGACGGTTCCATTTCTCCAGGCCTCATCTTTTTGAATAACCTTGCCCCCACCCTTGATGTTTTCTGCATAAGTGATCAGGGCCTCTGTTGCACCTTCGTTTCGGTTAAAAAGCACGTCTTCTACTTTCACCAGCAAATCTGGTTCTACTTCTTCGTATACTTCAATCATACCGGCGTTGACTATGCCCATGTCCATGCCTGCTTTGATGGCGTGGTACAAAAAGGCAGTGTGCATGGCCTCCCTGACTTTATCATTACCCCGGAATGAAAATGAGATATTGCTCACTCCACCACTTATTTTTACACCCGGACAAAGGGACTTGATCTGACGACATGCCTCTACAAAGTAAAGTGCATACTCGTTGTGTTCCTTGATTCCGGTCGCCACTGCAAAAATATTGGGATCAAAAATGATGTCGGTGGGCTCCATCCCTACTTCATCTACCAATATATCATATGCCCGTTTACATATTGACACCTTTCTTTCTATGGTATCTGCCTGTCCGGCCTCATCAAATGCCATCACTACCACAGCCGCACCGTATTTATGTGCAAGCCGGGCATGGTGCACAAAAGTTTCTTTGCCTTCTTTGAGCGAAATGGAATTGATGATACACTTGCCCTGCACACATTTGAGTCCTGCTTCTATTACAGTCCATTTGCTGCTGTCTATCATTACGGGCACCCTGGCAATATCGGGTTCTGCCATTACCAGGTGCAAAAAAGTTTCCATGGCCTTTTCACTGTCCAGCAGGGCTTCATCCATGTTGACGTCAATGATCTGAGCACCGGCTTCTACTTGCTGTCTGGCTACCACCAGGGCCTCCGGATACTTTCCTTCCAGCACCAATCGGGCAAACATCTTACTTCCGGTTACGTTGGTGCGTTCTCCGATGTTGATAAAATTAAGGTCCGGCCTTACCACTAAAGCCTCTAAGCCGGAGTAGGCGGATAATTTTTCCACCTTCGGCAGGCTCCTCGCAGGCAAATCCTTTACTGCATTTGCCATCGCCCTGATGTGGTCTGGCGTGGTTCCACAACAACCACCAACAATGTTAACATAGTTGCTTTGCACAAAATCCCGGATGTAGGTCTTCATTTCCTCCGGACTCTGATCATAGGCCCCCAACTCGTTGGGAAGGCCGGCATTGGGATAGGCACTTATGTAAAATTGACTGATATCTGCCAATTCTTTTAAGTGCGGCCGCATTTCTTTTGCACCCAAAGCACAGTTGAGACCAATGGCAATGGGCTTGGCATGGGCTACAGAATAATAAAAAGCAGAAACGGTCTGACCGCTAAGGGTCCTTCCACTGGCATCTGTAATGGTGCCCGAAATAATCACAGGTATGTCCTGACCCTGGTCTTCCTTGAGTTGCTCAATCGCAAAAATAGCAGCCTTGGCGTTGAGGGTGTCAAAGATGGTTTCTACCATAAGCAAATGTACTCCACCTGCCATCAAGGCCTTTGCTTGCTCATAATAAGCATCTCGCAACTCATCAAAACTCACAGCCCTGTAACCCGGATTGTTTACGTCCGGTGATATGGAGGCAGTTCTATTGGTTGGCCCCATAGCACCGGCAACATAGGTCTTTTTACCCGTCTTTAGGAAATAGGCATCGGTACACTCTCTCGCTATTTTAGCGGATTCAAAGTTGATGGCATATACGGCTTTTTCCATGCTGTAATCAGCCTGGGCAATTCGGGTACCACTGAAGGTGTTGGTCTCAATGATATCTGAACCTGCCTCCAGATAGGCCATGTGTATTTCTTTGATGATATCGGGCCTCGTAACGCTCAAAAGGTCGTTGTTGCCCTTCAGGTCTTTTGGCGAATCTTTAAATTGTTCACCCCTGAAATCCTGCTCATTCAATTGATAGCGCTGGATCATGGTCCCCATGGCCCCGTCTAAAACCAGCACTCTTTGTTCTAATAAAGTTTGTAATTCTTTCCTGATCATAGGCTGCAAAGATAGCGAAGATGAAGGTAAATATTTACTTTTCAACCATTTATAAAAATGCAGCTCCTTTCATTTTTTTACAGCCCTTCTGGTCTTTCCTTTTTATTCAACTCCAGGAAAATGGTTTGTCGGCATCAATGTAACCACCCATTTAGCTTTCTTTTCTTCGATTGGTAAAGTGACGAAGCATGATGATTTCCTTTTCTATGAGTTCTCGCGAAAAACCCCTGGGCAAATCTTTTTTGGTAAGTCCCGCAAAATAGGTGCGATCCAGTTTAACCACTTCGTAACCTAAAGATTCAAAAATCCTACGTACAATCCTGTTTTTACCACTATGGATTTCAATGCCTATCTCATTTTTTTTGCCGGATTCAATGTAATCTACGGCATCTACTTCAGCTGGTCCATCCTCCAACTGGATCCCCTCTTTGATTTTATCCAAATCTGAAGTTTTAAGGTTCTTGTCCAGCTCAACGTGGTATATTTTTTTGATCTGGTGACTGGGATGTGACAGTTTTTTAGCCAGAGCCCCGTCATTGGTCAATAAAATCAAGCCGGTAGTGTTTCTGTCTAACCTGCCTACAGGAAAGAGTCTTTCTGTGTACCTATCTTTTACCAGGTCCAGAACGGTTTTTCTTCCTTTTTCATCCTCTGCTGTGGTAATAAAATTTTTAGGCTTATTAAGCAGGACATAAATCAGTTTTTCCTCCTTTTTTACCACCTCTCCCTTATACGTTATAATGTCTTGCTCCTGGGTTTCATAAGCAGGATTGGTATTGACTTCGCCATTGACCATTATTTCACCTGCTTTCACCATTTCAGCCGCCTTTCGACGAGAACAGATACCCGATTGTGCAATAAATTTATTCAAACGAATAATTTCATTCCTATCTGCTGCTTTTTTTGCACCAGCATATCTTTCTTTGGGTTCGGCTGTCTCTTCTTCTTCTCTATCAAAGGCCCTTGGTCGGTTAAAAAAATTCTCATCAAAGAGCCTGGGCTTCCTGTCTGCTCCAGGTCTTTCTTCTCTTTCCTTGGGCTTAAACTCACGCTTTGGACCAAAATCTGCCCTCTTTCTTTCTCCGCCAAAAGAGGTCTTGCCTCCTCTGCTGTCTCCACTTCTGCTGCTCCTATCTGAGCGAGAATCATCCCTCCTGGGACTTCTTTCGGGTCGGGAATCCTCCCTTCTGGGACTCCTTTCTGATCGGGAATCGTCTCTTTTGAGGCTTCTTTCGGGGCGGTCGTCATCCCTCCTGGGACTTCTTTCTGATCGGGAATCATCTCTTTTGAGGCTTCTTGAGGGGCGGTCGTCATCCCTCCTGGGACTTCTTTCCGGTCTGGCATCATCCCTTCTGGGACTCCTTTCTGATCGGGAATCGTCTCTTTTGAGGCTTCTTGCGGGGCGGTCGTCGTCCCTTCTTGGGCTTTTTTCGGGTCGGGCATCGTCTCTCCTACTACTCCTTCCGGGGCGTGAATCATCCTTGCCTGGACTCCTGTCCGGGCGGGTTTCGTCTTTATCTGGGGCAGACCTTCTCCTTCTTTGGGTAGGTAATTCTGTCTCTTCCTCTTTATTTTTTTTAATAAAAAACTTCTCAAACGGACTTTTGACCGCTGGTTTTTTTTTCTTTCCCGCTCCGGGATTGTCTTTTTTAGGGCGCATTTGCTAAAACTTAAAATGGAATGTTAGTATCACCAAAACCATCCGCATCGTTTACGTCTCCGGTATTCAATCTGGACGGACGGGTAATCATGGCGTTAAAGTTATCTGTACCAAACGGGTTGCCAAAATCACCTCCCACAAATCCGGATTCTCCCGGATCTTCAAATTTGGTGTACTCACCTATAAACCTCAGATTTACAGTACCCAAGCCCCCATTTCTGTGTTTGGCAAGGATGATTTCTGCAATGTCTTTGGGTGTATCAAAACTACCTCCTTCTTCCAGGCCATAGTAATCAGGACGGTAGATAAAGGTAACAATATCAGCATCCTGCTCAATGGCTCCTGATTCCCTCAAATCCGAAAGTTGAGGCCTCTTTTCGCCACCCCTTGTTTCTACGGCCCTTGATAATTGTGATAAGGCGATAACAGGTACATGCAATTCTTTGGCCAAACTTTTTAATGACCTGGATATGGAAGAAATTTCCTGTTCCCGGTTTCCTCTTTTTTCATTGGGAGCCGCGGTCATCAATTGAAGGTAATCGATGATGATCATCGAAATGTCATGATTTTGTTTTAGCCTCCTACACTTGGCTCTCAATTCAAAGATGTTGATCGCCGGCGTGTCGTCGATGTACATGGGCAGCTGTGAAAGTTTATCAACAGCGGCATGCAACTTGGTCCATTCACCATCATCCAACTTACCGTTTCTAAGTTTAGATGAACCAATTTCGGCTTCGGCAGAAATCAAACGTTGTACCAATTGTACGCTGGCCATCTCCAATGAGAACACAGCTACACCTTGCCCGTTGGCTGCTGCATTTTTAGCCATGCTCAGCGTAAAAGCCGTCTTTCCCATACCCGGCCTCGCCGCCACAATGATAAAATCTGAAGGCTGCCAGCCGTTTGTCATCTTGTCAAGGCTCCTGAATCCGGAGGTAACACCTGTAAGTTCACTTCCCTGCTGGCTGGTTTTTTCTATTTCTTTCTGCGCCTGAACCACCAATGAAGACAGCGATTCATAACCTGTATTGAGGTTTTGGTCTGTAATGTTATATAAGCCCCTCTCCGCCTCGTCAAGGATTTCAAGGACGTCCATTGAATCCTCAAATGAGTTTCTGATCACTTCGGTAGAAACCCTGATCAATTCTCTTTGGATAAATTTTTGAGCAATGATCCTGGCGTGGAATTCGATATTGGCGGCAGAACCAACTTTGTTGCCCAATTCAATCAGATAACCCACACCACCAATTTCTTCAAGTTTACCCCCCTTGTTCAATGCTTCGTGAACGGTAAGCAAATCGATGGGCTGCTGCTTGCCAAAAAGGTCCATCATGGTCTCAAAAATCGTCTGATGCGCCTTTAAGTAAAATGACTCTTTTCTGAGAATTTCGACAATGGCAGGCATGCCATCTTTGTCAATAAGAATAGAACCCAGCACAGCCTCCTCAAGGGGAATGGCCTGGGGTTGAATCCTGCCGGTCATAATTTTATTGAGGTCGTCGTCCAGTTTTATGGGACTATAACTACCTCCGGCTATGGGTTTCAACTTGTTGGTGTTCTCTGACATTAGATCAATCGGCTAAAATGTTAGTAACGTTCTGATTTTGCACTGTTTAGATTTTTCTTCCGGGCTGGCTCATCTGACCGCAACTGCCCTAAATACGGCAATTTCAGATGTGGCACAAAGCTACGTATTTACATGACCAATTACCATAATATAATTAAACATTAAAAGTGGAAAACCTTGTGGAAAGTTCCCATATGCTGTGGATAACTCTTTTTTACCCCGTGAGCGCCTGACTGTTTTTTAGACCTAAGGAGCTATTTATATTGTTATTTTATCATATATGTTTTTTAACAATTTAAAGCCACTTAGCGCATTTACTCAAATCTTACACATTAAATTAAAACCTAATGTAAGTTGGAAGCCAATGGGGCGATAAAACCTTTCCTTCCATTTCAACCAAGTGGAAAGATGTTGGAAAGTAGAAGGGAAATGTATATAAATGAAAAAGGCCCGCCGGAAAACCGACAGGCCTTTATTTTTAGTTAGGATTGATTAGTTGAATGTATACCTCAAGCCCAATTGCATTTGCCATACGTTGTCAAAATTCACTGCTTTTACAAATGAATCTTCCAACAATATGGTTTTGCCATCTTTTACCTGGGTAGCCATTCTGACAGATGGCGTTCCATCAGCGCCTACACTGGCAAAAGTAAGTGGGTTTACGGTTGTTGTCAAATTGCCAACACCCCATTTGTTGTTCAACAAGTTACCAAAGTTGAAAATGTCAGCCCTGATCTGTAATGCATTTTTCTTTCCTCCAACTTTGATGAAGAAATCCTGCGCTACTGTAAGGTCAAATCTTGTCAACCATGGGAAAAACGCTCCGTTTCTCTCTGCGTACTGACCCCTTCTTGAATTCAGGTAGTCGCTGTTGGCAATAAACTTCTCAAATGCTTCCTGCTGCTGCGCACCGGTAAACAATACTACCTGGTTGGCACCTGATCCTGTTGTGATGTCAGCAAATTTGATGTCAGATCCTTTGTTAGGAACAAAAATCAAATCGTTGAATGACTGACCATCACCATTGTAATCACCACCATAGGTGTAAGAAAGTGGAGAACCTGAGCCAGAAATCATACCCAATGAAATATTGGTTGCTCCTCCCATGTCACCACCGTAGTTGATCTTGTAGTTAAGGAAACCTACTACCCTGTGCTGGATCATCTCATCACCATTGGCCAAAACAAGGTTGTTTTGTCCGTTTACTCCCGGAATGTTGGCCTGAACAGTACTTCCTACCGGTTGCACGTCTCTGGCAGATCCATAGGTATAACCTACAAATCCTCCCAAACCTTTGTCTGAAACTTTTTCAAGTTTGGCAGTAAGGGTATAGGCATCTCCCTTGTCAGTATTTTTCAATACAAATACGTTGGTAGTGGCACCATTGATAAATCTGGCTGTGCTGGCTGCTCCACCTGATAAACCGGAAGCAGGGAACCTGTCACGTGTATCAGGACCTACAAAATCTCTGTCTGCAGCTCTAAGGTTGGCATCAATGTACCTAAGTGCCCTTAAGAATTTGTTGTAAATACCTTCAACTGTAAAGGTAAATCCACCTGCAAATTTTTTGTCAAAAGCCAAACTTGATTTCCAAATGGTTGGATTTTTAAGGTTGTTGTCTGAAGCATTGATAACATAAGGCGGAAGCTTAGTGATATCTGTTGTTTCAGGAATAAACTTGGTAGGATCTGTGGTAAATGGATATGCTGTAGTATTCGTTACGTTGATAAGTGCGGTGTTCACACCGTTGTTACCCAACTGGTTTGAAACCAATACCTGTGGAATTCTGGAAACGAAGATACCTGTTCCTCCCCTGATCTGGAATGTCTTGTCGCCACTCAGGTCGTAGTTTAAGCCCAATCTTGGTGACAACAATACGTTTGCTTCAGGGAAGTTAGAAGTGTTGATCTTAAGATCTGCACCGTTCTCATCCTTATAAGTAAGCCCACCAACAACAGGATTGTAAAAATCCTTGGCAGTTGAGTTGTCATAGCCAAAGTAGTCAGCCCTCAAACCAACTGTAACCTGTAAGTCTTTTGAAACCAAAATTTCATCCTGTAGGTAAGCTGAATAAGTTGAACTCTTTAATACCTGCAATGGATCCTGCCCGTTTGGAAGCAATGAGTACCTCAAATTGTACCTGGCTACAGAAACAGGTGAAACAGGGTTGGTTGGGTCATTTTTGAATGCCAATGCCGCAGTTTTAAAATCATCAATTGAGTTATAAACATATACTCCATTAGATGAAGGGAAAAATACGTTGTTGGACTTAAAGAACTCAGCAGCCAATCCAAATGTAAATTGGTGCTTGTTCATGTAATAACTCAGGTTGTTGGTAATGTTTAGGGTTGAATAATTCAATTGGTTGGCCGGAGTGAATGGGTCAAAACCAATAGAAGTATAGGTGTTACCGTCTTTCAAAATGTCGATGGTAGGAAACTCCTGTGTTCGGTAACGTCTGTCTTCCAATTGTTTGTTGTAACCAACAATAAAGTTGTTAGACATTTTAGCACTAAACAAAGAGTTCAATTCAACCGCAATTGATCTGGTATTGTCTTCGATGATGTAACCAGTGTTTTCAGGAGAAATGGCCAATGATCGATTGGTTCTGTTACCATTTCCGGCAGTATTACTACTGTTACTATCAGAAATTCTTTGCTCTGATTCTGAATCATGGTGTGAGTAACGTACTGACAACTTGTGTTTGTCACTCAAGTTGTAGTCCAATCTAGCCAGGTATTTGGTACTCTTAATGTCGCTGTTATATCCATCAAAGGCACCTAAGTCAAAACCAAAATTGGTTTTCATGAAGTCAGACAAGTCTTGCATGTCTGCCTCTGTTACCCTTGAAATGTTGCCAGCGGCATTGTTATTCCTGTTGATTGACCAATCCAATGCGGGTTTGGAACTTTCAAAATTTTCAAAGTTTACGAAATAAAACAACTTGTTTTTGATGATGGGTCCGCCCAATCTTGCACCAAAAGTTTTTTCATCAACTGTGAAAGGAGCCAAATCTGAACCATTGGCTTTTTTACCTGTCAAATCGTTGTTTTTCATAAAATAATAGGCTGAACCTGAAATTTCATTGGTTCCTGAACGGGTAACAGAGTTGATACCAGCACCTGCAAAGCCTGATTGTTTTACATCAAAAGGAGTAATGTTGTACTGCAACTCTTCCAAGGCATCCAGTGAAATTGCGGTAGTACCTGTTCTACCCCCAGCTGAAGCGGAAGAACCAAGACCAAAGCCGTTGTTGAACACTGATCCATCCACCGTAAAACTGCTGAATCGTGAATCCTGTCCGGCAAAAGAACCCTTACCATTGGAATACACGTTGTAACGGGTAATGTCGTTCACGGTTCTGCCCAAGGTAGGAATTGATTGGATGGATTGGTTGTTGAAAGTTACCGCCGCTCCGTTCCTGTCTGAACTGAACAGGTCACCGCGTGAGGCAACTACCAATACTTCATCTACATTAACAGATGCATCTTCCAGGGTGGCATTGACATCCGCTGCTACACCAAGGTAAGCAAATACATTGTCTACAATCCTGTCCTGGTAGCCTACATAACTTACTGTTATTTTATAAGGTCCCCCTACTCTCACCCCTGGAAGAATATAGTTTCCAGATGCGTCAGTTACGGTACCATACTGAGTTCCGGAAGGTAGGTGAACCGCTACTACGGACGCACCAATCAAGTCTTCTCCTTTGGAGTCAGCAATGTGTCCCCTCACCGATGAGGTGGTAACCTGCGCACTGAGCGACATAGGTACCATAATGGACAAAATCAAAAATAATTGTAATAATCTAGCCATAATTTGTACTGTTTTGAGCTACAAATTTATAGCTATTGTCCGAGAGCTATGTTAAGCCCTTGTAAAATATATTAACATTTCATTAATATAATTTTTGGAAATATATAACAGATGGATAATAAGACATTTATGACGCCATGCCGACAAATGAAAATTCAGATTTATCCAATTTTAGAGCACGTTTTCCACAAAAAATGACCAAAAAACACAAAAAGCCGACCTAAATTGTATTCTTTTCAATCAATCTGAAGCCGTTTCCATGAATATTGGCTATTTCGATGGTCTCATCTTTGCTCAGGTACTTGCGCAACTTGGTCACAAATACATCCATACTCCTGGCAGTGAAATAATTGTCTTCTCCCCAAATCTTTTTGAGTGCTTCTGATCGCTCCAGCACATCATTTTTGGCAAGACAAAACATTTTGAGCAAATGAGCCTCTTTGGGTGATAGTTTTTCCTGGTATTCACCATCTTTATAGATAAGGGTTCTCAAAGGATAATTGAAAACATAACCTCCAATGACAAACTCTTTTGGATCTTCTTTGGTTTCTCCAACCTTGGATGACCTCTTTAAAATGGCCATAATGCGATACAGCAATTCCTCAGAATTGAAGGGCTTGGTAATATAATCGTCAGCGCCGATCTTAAATCCCTCTAAAACATCTTCTTTCAAGCTCTTTGCCGTTAAAAAAATGATGGGGGTAACAGCCCCTTTGTCGCGAATCTCCTTGGCAAGTGTAAATCCATCCTTTTTGGGCATCATGACATCAAAAATGCACAAATCGTAACTTCCTTTGTTGAATTCAATCAAACCTGCTTCTCCATCTGTGGCCAAATTGACCTCAAAATCATGCATTTCCAGGTATGATCTCAATACATCTCCAAAATTTCTGTCATCTTCTACCAGTAAAATTCTACTTGTCATGCCCCTTTCGTTTGTGTTTTTACTATAAACGTTGTTTTTCAAATTTTAGTTAGTCTTAGTACTCTATTTTTATCAGATATTAATATATAATAAAAATATAATTTATACTTAGTTTAATTTCAATTATTTATACCTCTCGCTTGCTTGGTCTGAAGGGTAAAAACAGGGTAAAGGTACTTCCTTTTCCCGGTTCCGACTTCACAGTGACCCTTCCACCATGCGCATCTACAATCGCTTTTACATAGCTTAGACCCAGTCCAAACCCTTTTACATCGTGGATATTACCGGTATGCACCCTGTAAAATTTTTCGAAAATATGCTTCAACGACTCCTTTGGGATGCCAATTCCATTGTCTGTTATGGATATTTTTACTCCGTCTTTATCATCGTGTGTTTCAACGATGATGGTAGGCTCCTCCGGACAATATTTTTCAGCATTGTCTAACAAGTTGGCAATGATATTGGAAACGTGGTTCTGATCTGCTTCAATGATCTCTCTTTTAGCACCCAATCTCACATCTATACTGCCCCCTCTTTCTGTTACTTTAAGTTCAGCATGGTGGGCTGACTGGCTAACCAGCTCATTGATATTGATTTTTGTGGGTTTGAGCGCAATCTCTTTTCTGTCAATCTGCGCCATCTGCAACACCTTTTCCACCTGCCTTAGCATGCGCCGGTTTTCTTCTTTTATGATGCCCAAAAACTTCTTCATCTTGACCTCATTGCCCATAATCATCGGACTTTGGATCGAATCAGTGGCCAATGATATAGTGGCAATTGGCGTCTTAAACTCGTGGGTCATGTTGTTGATAAAGTCATTCTTGATTTCCGAAGTCTTCTTTTGCTGGAAAATAACCGATAAGGTATAGAGGAAACAAAAAAGAATCAAGCCGGTAAAAAAGATAGATACAGCCAGGATCTTCCATACTTCTTTCCACAAAACCCCGGTTTTTTTAGGGAAAAATAAGTAGAGATATCCAGGTTCGTCTTTGTCGTGCACATCAAATATCGGAATCTTATACTCGGTTTCTCTCAAGCCAGGACTCGACTGTACCTTCGACATCTGAGAACCATCACCAATTTCTGCTACATAATTGCCATTCAGGATAAAAAAACTCTGGGTCTCTTTTGAAAATATACCGTACTCATAGTCTATGTTGATGCCCTGATTGCTCAACTCGGTCATCAGGTACTCATCCAGCTTTTTGATGTCTATATTTTCAATAAATTCATCGGGTTTAATCAAAAGCAGGTTGTTTCTCAACTCATATTCCAGCTGTTGTTTACCCCATCCATCACTCCCTTTGAGGATGTTTTGCAAATGCACATCCCCTTTTTTTTGCTGTAGGTAGGTCTGATAAAATTCCTTGGTCTCTACATCTTCAAGCAACCTGATTTTAACAAAGTTAATGGCCTGGTATACCTGGTTGTTAAAATTGTTTTCTTTGATGTTCAACGACCATTTGATCCAGAAAAACTGAATAACACTGACCCCCAGTAAGGCTATGCTCATGAGGATCATTATTATGATGGTCGACCGCCTGCTCATGTTTGTGATTAATTAAACATGTACCTCACCACTATACCCGATGACATATTGACCGTTACGTTGGTTGCTACTTTTGGCGCTGTGCGCTGGTATTCAAAATAGAGTCGCAATGCCAGGTTTTTATACATCTGGTATTCAATATTGGGGCTTACCTGGATGGTTTGGGTTCCCCTTGCTTTTTCAGGCTCTGTTTTTGATTCAACGCTGTATTTATAGTTTTGGGTTACGTCATCCTTAAATGAAAAGTCACAGTTAATGGTCAGCTTTTTGCCCTTGCCGGTAGCAGAACCCGTCTTGTCGCCGCCAGCCTGGTTTTTGTCACCTCTGCCTCCTCCACTGTTAAGACCTCCGCTGGCAGCTCCTTTGTCGTCGCCCTTTTTGTCGTCGTCGGTACTGCCATCTGCTCCTCTCTTACTTCTCACTGGTCGCTTTTTGCCGCCTCCAAATCCTTTGAAGTTGTCAATTACGTAACCAAATCCAAATACCACTCCTGTGCTCAGGGTTTCATTCAACTCACTGGTAGATGCCCTCAGATCAAGGGTTCTTCCCTTTTTGTATTCAAACTTGATTTCCATGTTGTTTTTGGTCTTCAGGTCAATACCGATCAAAGGGCTAAATTCTTCCTTGATCATCACGGTTGAAATTTCTATCCTGGAGTAATAGTTGTTTTCATTGGTTTTAAATTCCTGGTTGGCATCAAAGGAGGGCTGACTTCTGAAATCAGAAACTGCCAGTGTAGATTTATATCCATGTTTTAAACTAAAACTATTGAGCCAGTTTTTAAACCATGGCAATTTGCTCAGTCCATCGTACCTCAATATCCAGTTGGGTCTTGGTATATAGTCGTAAGATTTAAAATCACCCTCCAGGTTGAGTGTTTCATTGTTCACATTTACGCCCCTGTAGGCAGCCAAAAAGGATGGCACCACTACATTGTAATGCGTAGGTCCATAACCGTAAGCATAGCCTTCATAATCCGGGTGTTCTGCCGGATTGTAATTTTTCAACCTATGCGACACCACTGCCCTGTTGGCTTTAAATGTGGCTACCAGGTCTTCTGAATTATCCCACAAGGTGCTTAGAGAGGAATAGGTGGCTTCAAATGATCCCACATCTACCGGCGAAATTTGCATAAAGTTGTCCTTGTATTTAAACAACTCTGAATGGGAATTGCGGTAGTCTTTGTTGAAATCCACATCAATTTTAAAATCTTTAAAAGGCTCAATGGCAATCTTTGCATTGATGTTCTGCCTCTTGGTTTGGGTGATCTGATCATTGAACGCCACACTCCTGTTGAACCAGGCCTGATTGGTTTGCAGATAATTTCTAAGGTTGCTTTTGTCCAAATCGGGCTGCAAGCCGGCAGCAAATTGCCAACCTGGTGCACTGAATCCATCTGACAATCCAAGCAGTGAAGCCTCTGGCATAAAGCCGGGAATCAGGGTTCCCAAATCTTCTTTGTAAGAGAACTTAACCGATCTCAAGGCCAACAATGGCCTGATCAGGATGCGCTCAAAGGTGCTGGGATCTCTGTCTTTCTTTTCTTTCTTTTTATCCTTGTCTTTTTCGTCCTTGTCTTCTTTTCCTTCCTTGCCTTCTTTTCCCTCTTCTTCCCGGCCGGTCCCCGCACCTAAGCCCCCCTCTTCTTCTTTTTTGCGACTGCTGCGCTTTGATTTGCTCTTAGGGGCCCCACTCTCTATCTTTTTAAGATAACCCCATTTACTGTATAACTTGTCAAATGAAAAAGTGGCATTGACAGATCTATTTTGGGTATTTTGAATTACGTTGCCCGGTCTGTTCAAATCATCGTCAATGTAGATAAGTGGCCCTGCTGTCCAGGCGTATGTAGCCTTATAATCTGCAGAAGCTGTAACCCAATCCATCATAGGCAGGTAACTGATTGGAATTTTATAGGTTAACCCAATGTTGTGGGTATAGTTTTTCCTCCTTCCAAACTTGGCAAGGCTGTTGTTGCGGTATTGATCAAGGGTATCCGAGCTGGCCAATCTGCCCTCAGCGTTGACCCAGTTTCTGTCTGCCGGATCATCGGCAATGCCCACCTGTCTTAACTCATCGACTACAGCTGTTACGTTGGCTTTAAAATTGAGTCGCAACGACTTGGTAAAGTCCCAGTCCAGATTGTAGTTCCTTTCCCATTTAAACCTCCTGTCATCAAACCTGAATACCGGTGAGCTGGGCAATCTAAAGGTCCTGTAATTGATGTAACGGTCCATATTGGTATTGAATCCAATGCTGGTTGGCAGGGGATTAAAATTGAACTCTGAAATCAGCTTAAGTGATTTTGACTTGATGGACTTAAGTGGCTGTATGTACTTGGGCTTGTTGGTGAAGCCATATTCTAAGCCCACCTTTCTTTCCGTGGTAACATCCTCTTTGATAATCGGATCCGTTTTTTCGGTCTTGGTAAAGGCGTAGGTTGCACTTAAATTTTCTACACTCCATGGCTTTCCACCTTTCCCGTCTTCTTTTTTAATGTTGGTAAAATTATAGGAGGTGATGGTGGTGGTTTCTTTGGCCCTGTCAATAACATTCTGCTTTTCAGCATCAGGCGTTACCTCCAACAATTCCTCTACTTTCAAATCTCTCTGATAGGGGTCAAACTGAGGTGTTTTAACAGACTTGGAATAAGAGGCAAAAAAGGGCAGACTCAATGCCATAAACTTAGGCAACAATTTGCCCACTTGCAGGGATGTCGATACGTCATACTGGTAAATTTCATCCCTTGATCTTTCAAGCAAACGTTGGTCCAAACTACCAAAGCCCACACTGCTATAACTACCGGCAATGTTGATATCTCCTAAATCCGCCAGCTTCACTTGCGCCTTTGCCTGGGCTGCCCACGCTCCTTTTTCGTTCAGACCACTAGCCCGCAATTCATTGACCCAAATCTGGCCACACAATGACTTATTTTCTTTGGAAGTGTTGCGCACCCCAATCTCAATTATTTTAATATAACCCAGGCTGGGCAGTCCTTTCATTACAAATTTAGCACCTTCATTGTCGGGATCTGCCATCTCGGATATCGATCCATCCACCAGCCTGGCCTTTTTTAATTCCGTAAAGCCTTTTAATGGAATGTCAATTTTATTGGTGTCGGGCCATATATTGGCTATCGATTGGTCATCAAAGACACTCGACTTCAATGGCAATACATATTCGTAGTAATTGGTGTTGAGGTCTTTTCCAAGTTTGATATACACAGAAACATCTCCTTGTTCAAAATTGACATCTCTCATGGATTCAGCGTGTACAAACATCTGGAGGCGTTCGTATAGGTTCAGGTCTATATTACCCAACTTATTGATCGCTACATCACAACCAGGAGCACCTTGTTGCAGATTACAGAAGTTAATGGCCAACGACTTTTCATCTTGTAAAAGATTGGATCCAAGACTGCTGTTGAGCCTCTCCTGGGTAATACCGGGGCTTGCTTTGTAGTTGAATGGTGTACGACTTGAATTTTCTTCCACCCCTACCTCATCAATAGATACAAAGGGTTTGTCACCATCTTTGCACGAACCCTGAGGAGAAATCCTCCACTGGTTTCGGACCAACTGAAATTCAGCAAAACGGAAAGTTTTCTGCTTTTCAAAATTGGTGAAATACATACGCATAAACTGGATGGCCCTGAAACCGGTGATGTTTTGCGAAGAAGTAAACTTGTTGAGTGGCACCACAAAACGATACCATTTTTCTCTTTCATTTACCTGCTTGTATTGTTTGTAATACTGTGAATTGAGGGTATCTATTTCACCATTCAGGTTTTTAACCTTAATCCTGTATTCATAAAAAGCTTCTCCCTGGTTAAGAGAGCGGTCATTGTTCAGGTCTTCACTATCGGGTGTTCTGCTTCCTCTGTAAAATCTATTGTTATCAAAATTGCTTTCCTCAGGTGTGTTTCCTTCAGGACCACAGAAGTCAGCCATCCTGGTAACCATATCGAGTCCATTGAGCTTTTCATCATTGTAAAAAACAAAATTATCACCCGATGGATCCTCATTGATGATACCCTTGATATCGGGATATCGGTTGACCCAACTTTCAAATTTGATTCTTTCTTCATCATCGCTCATCCCATCAAATCCGATGTCTTGAACAGGTATATTTTCCAGGGCGAAATTGCTGATGATGGGAGGCACCAATGGCACCTTGCCATAGTTGGTTTTTTTAACCGGAATATTGGGCTCAGTAGAAGTAGGCAGACCATTTTCAAAAAACTGAAGGTTGTCGCGTATCACATCTTCTGACACGTTGCCCAACTGAAACACGATTTCACCGTCTTCATTGGTGGCTTCCGGATTGCCATCTTTATCCAAAAATGGATTCAATACCCAAAATTCTATGAATTGATAATTGTTGGCTTCAAAATCTGTATTCTGGAAATAACGCATGATGCCCCCCCATCTTGTTCTGGGGTTGTTGAGCATGATTTTATCACCTACAACTGTGGTACCCGCAGAAATATTGGGGTATCCTTCCGGTAAATCAAAGTTGTATGGTCCTCTGATTTCAGGATAATAACTAATGTCAAAAGTAAATAACTGGTTGATACCGGTTTGCACCTGTCGCTTAAACAGGTCGGTCTGTAATACCAGCCTGGAGTAAGGGTGGCTCCTGTCGGCTTCAGATTGGTTGACCGATTGATCGATCTGGTACCATGATAATTTGGCTCGATTGGCACCATACCTCAAATCATTGGTGAGTTCTGCCTCCCTAAACTCAGGCGGGGTGCTGCTCAAGGCCCATGAATTGGTATTGAAGCCACCCAGGGTAAAACCACTTACCGAGCCTTCAAAGTCATCGATATTGACCAACCCACCCTGGTCGTTGGCATCTGCCTGGCTGTTGATGTATTTGTTGTGACCCGGCTTCAGATAGGCAGCTTCGGCAGAAAGACTGATCGCCGATTCTTCTTTGGTGCTGTAAAAAGGCAGTCTGTCCAGCACTCTCGTAATCCAGGTCGACTTGTCGCTATAGCTAAAATCAAGTCCATAAATTTTATTGCTGATGGGGTCATCGCCCAGGTTCACCTTTTGGGTAAACGGCCTTTCTTTTAATTTAAGAAAGGTAGCCCCCATGGTAAACTTTTTACTGAAATCATAGTCAAGCCGGATACCCAGCATGGTCTTGTTGAGCGAAGAAAAAGCCGACTGGTCTTCGTAATTGACGTTGATCGGAGTGCCCTGCGCAAGATAGGCTGGATTGAGGATCCTGAGTTTGCCTAAAGAATAATCGATTTCATAGTCGACCCCCTCAATCAGGGTAATGGTACCCGCGGTTACCTTTACCCCGTTTCTGGGAACAAAGGGGCCCAGGGGGATCTCGCCCGTAGAGTTAGACTTGACCTTGCCTACCATTACAAACTTATTTTTTTCGGGGGTTAGCCTGGCTACGGTCACTGTAGAATCGTACAGCTCCTGATACTTATATTTGGAGGCGTTAGGAATGCCTTTCAATAAGGAGTCAAGCGAACTGCCGAAGGGTTCCAGCACCGGGAAGATGATACTGCCCGACTTCTCAAGAACGGTCAGACCAGGAACGTAATCAAATATACCATCCGACTGTGGATCGCCAAATCTATTGAGTGTGTCCAGGTTGAAAATATTCAGCAAGGGCACGTCTGGTCTTTCTGGAATGAATTTTTTTAGAGATCCATCACTAAAGTCATCTTCATAGTAGATGTCAAACTGAAATCCTTCTTTGTTGAGTTGATTGGTTTTCAGGTTGTACACGTTTTTCATCATCAGATCCCAGGAGGGAAGGCGTACCTGCTGATTGCTGGATTTCAACAGTTTTACAAACATTACCTTGCTCGGTGAAGCATCATCTTCATTCTGATTGGGAGATGATGTTCTGATTTCACTGGTTTCCTGGCTTTGTCCGGCCAACTGACCAACCGTAAATACAGAATCGCATTTTTCGTTGTAGTAATATTTATAAGCCACACCCAATACCTGATTGGGCCTGAGTTTGATGTTTAATGAAATGTACCCCAATTGAGGGTGGTAGGTATATTCACTGGAATTGAGCAGTCTGCCTCTAAATATTTCGAAGTCTCTGATCTGGGTCATGCCAAATTCAGTTCTCAGCAGTGTTGAGGTTTTATCCTGACTGGATATCGTATCATTTTTTATCAATTCAGCATACAAGCCATTGACCCTGTTTTCTGCCAACACCTTACCTTCACTGTCTTTCAGGTTGTCAGAAATAAAAGGACTGGGAGGAAAGAGGGTTCCTGATGGATTGTTATATTTTGCGATGTTAGGCTCAGCCAGGTCAGCAATGGCAGCAATAAAGGTTTGTCCCGGTTGATAATCGGGTCTATCATCCGAAATCCATACTTCTATTTGTGAAATGCGGAAAGGGGTCAACACCTGGGGCAGGTTTTTGAGAGATCTTTCATACGTTTCCCTGTTGTAATGGGAAAGGAAAAAGTGCCTGTTTTCATCGTACTGATCGGCCGTAATATCATCAAATTCAACGATAGAGGCTCCGTTTTGAACCTTTACATTGTTTTGTTTTGACTGCTGCTGTGATGCCAGCAAGGTCATGCGTAGGTGGCCAAATTGCAGATCGGTTTTGATACCCATCAGGCTCTGAGCACCTTGAATGAGGTTTCCTTTGAGCGGCAAACTAACGTTACCGGCCTCTATTTTTTTAATGATATCATCTTCTGAGAAGGCTTCTGAGTCGTACTGCAATTTGATTTTCTGGTCAAAATTAAAGCTCGACTGGGCGTCGTAATTGAAGTTGAGTTTCAGCTTTGTACCTACGTTACCATCCACCGTCAACCTGGGTTTTATATCTACCGGATCTAAAAAGTTCCATGGTGATCTCTGTCCGAAATTGGATCGGGTCAGGTAGTAGCTAAAAAAACCAAGCGTCAAATCTATCCCTCCCTGGGGTTTCACGTTCACTTCAGTGCCCCCAAAAAGTCGATCGATCAGAGATTTGGAGATATCAATCCTCGACATGGGGTCAATTTTTCCCGACCCGCTTTTTTTATTGGATTGGATGCCGGCCAGATTGGCAAAATATTCGCGTTCCTGCTCTTTGGCCTTCCAGTCAAGGTATTCGTCGAAGGTCATGTAAGTGGGTGTGCGGTAATATTCGTCTCCTATTTTTTCATAAATGATGTATTTGCCGGTGGCCACATCGTACTCTACCTTTTGCTCAATGATGCCTGTATTGATGTCAAAAGGGTTTTTTGACTTGTCAAAGATAAAATCGCCTTTTCTGTCATTGAGGGGAATGGTATCTGGTGCCATTTTGTGTTTGGTCAATCGAAAGGCTGGCAGATAGGGGTCTGGCAGGTTAGCCCCTTTCATTTGACCGGCTACCAGGTAAAAAACAGCAACACTAAAGCAACAAAGTATTTTATGGATCATGTATGCATCAGATCTGAACGTCCTCATGTTTAAATTCAACTTAGTTAACCGGATTTTGTGATTTGTAGTGTGCATGTACTCTTCTTTTTTCATCAATTCAGCTGTTTTAACACATTTTTGATCAGATCTTCCACACTTTCGGTATTGGGATGTTTGGAGAGGGCGGTGGCAATGTGTTTTTCCATCCCTGCCTTCGGAAAACCAAGAGCCAGAAGAGCAGCCAAGGCTTCTTCTCTGATTCCGGGTACGGCTTTGGCTTGCAATTGTCCTACTTCTGCATGGCCCGACTTCATTATCTTATCTTTCAAATCCAGAATGATACGTTTGGCTGTTTTTGGACCAATACCCTTTACTTTGCCCAGCGTAAACTCATCTTCGTGAAGAATGGCCCTTCGGAGCTCATCGGGTGTCATGTAGGACATAATTACCCTGGCAGTATTGCATCCTATGCCCGAAACTGAGATCAACTGAACAAAGAGCTGACGCTCTTCTTCTTCAAAAAAGCCATACAGACTCATGTCATCTTCGCGAACATGAAGATGGGTGAAAATAGTAGCTTCTGCCAAACCTTCCAGCTTGCCATAAGTACTCAGACTAATATTGATGTGATACCCTATGCCACCTGCATCTAAATAGATGAATGCCGGTGTTTTGTGAGTAATCCTGCCTTTGATGTATCCAAACATATAAAAATAAGTATCCCAAACCGGCGGTAACCAATTCAGGAAAATAATTGAATCAAATTACAAAGGTAGAATTTTACTCGATATATTACAATTTTAACTAATGTATAATAGGGTTGTTTTTAATTATTTTTATCAAAAATGAACCAGATCTCGGAAAAGTTGAACCCTGTTCTCAATTTCCTCTTTGTCCAGATTTTTTAAGCGGTTGATGGCAAACTCTTCAACACAAAAAGATGCCAGCGCGGAACCAAAAATAATCGATTTTTTCAAATTTTCATAACTGATGTCGCCTGTACTGGCCAAATAACCCATCATTCCACCGGCAAATGTATCGCCGGCACCCGTTGGGTCGGTCACCTGCGCCAATGGCAGAGCTGGTGCATAAAAGATTCTGCCTTCGTGAAAAAGCAGGGCTCCATGTTCTCCCTTCTTGATTACGAGGTATTTAGGTCCCATTTGGTGAATGATTTCAGCTGCCTTCACCAGTGAGTGCTCGCCACTCAACTGCCTGGCTTCTTCATCATTGATGGTGAGCAGGTCTACCCTTTTCAATACTTTTTTCAATTCGTCCAGGGCTATGTCCATCCAGAAATTCATGGTGTCCAGGGCAATCAACTGTTGAGTACCGTCTAGTTGGTCCAGCACTTTTTGCTGGATGGCCGGTGTGAGATTGCCCAGCATCACAAACTTACAAGACTTGTAGGATTCGGGTAAGATAGGGTTAAAATCGGCCAAAACATTCAAATCTGTGGTCAGGGTGTCCCTGTTGTTCATGTTTTGGTGATATCGGCCCGCCCAGAAAAAAGATTTCCCGTTTTCAACTACTTCCAGACCTTCCATATTCACACCCCTGGCTTTAAGGGCGTCGATTTCCGCAGTTGGAAAATCTCCGCCTACAATAGCAGAAAGGTAGATGTCTTTGGTAAAATAAGATGCGGCATAACTGATGTAAGTACAAGCCCCGCCTATGACGTTTTCAGCCTTTCCAAAGGGAGTCTCAATGGTATCAAAGGCTACTGTTCCAACAGTGAGTAAGCTCATTTGTGTGGGTTTGTGTCCGGTTTCCCAATTTTATCTGACAAGGCCGGACCATGAATTAAAAAAGGGGACACAAATATTTTGTATCCCCTTCCGGGTGGGAAGTACTGGATTCGAACCAGTGACCCCCTGCTTGTAAGGCAGGTGCTCTGAACCAGCTGAGCTAACCTCCCCGATTGTCGCTAACCGGCTGCTTCCAACCAAGTTTTTAAAAGCGACTGCAAAGATAAATCTAAATTTTAATTTTCCTAATGCTGATTAAAAAAATTCTTTGCTATTTGTGAAAATATATTGACCTATGGAGCAGGAAGCACATCTTTTGCGGATACAATACTGACTCCTCAGTTCCAGCAAGGCCTGAGTGTCCAGCGCCGTCTTCACTTCAAAGCCCTTTTTGGCAAATTGGGCGCAAATCTGATTTTTTTCCGCCGGCAATGCCTGGAAAATATCAAAAATGAGCTGATCCTTTGCCGTCGGGTTTTGGGTATTGGCATAACTAAACCACAGGGGTAAAAACACATTTAAAACGATCATTTCCCGGGTATCATTCGTAAACAGGTTGCTAGCTAGCAACAACTTTTGCCATCTTTTATCTTCTGGCAGCCCTACATCCAGTATTTTGTAAAGTTGGGCAACACTTCTGCAATGGGTCACCTCACTTTGAAATCTCGACCTGGCACTCAGCAAGGCTGCCAACTGTGCCAGACGTCGGACCGGCATTCCGGCTGCCCGCATCCCAAATCGCCTCCAGGCTGCTCTTTTTATGGTAGTGAGACCATATTTTTGCTCATAAAAACGAAATTCTCCCTGTAAATAGTCCCGAAAATCGGGGTCGGGCACATCTTGCAGGATATCACTTACACCCAGAACCATGCTCAAAACTGCCAGGGGTTGATGGCGATTTCTTTCAATCAAGGACAAGGGAAGCCGCATGGTAAGCTGTTCTCCACACGCCTTATTTTCCCGACCCATGAGGTACATGCAAAGCAGCTTGTACATTTGGCCATCCCAATCCAGGTCTGGACCAGAAGTTGATTTCACAAATTCATCCCACCTCCTATCCAGCCTGGCAGTGACAAGGCTGTCTTTCCAGAGGGCAAAACGCGAAAAAGCCTCCTCGTTCAACAAAGATTCACAGGGCAGCCATGCCGGGGTTGATGTTATTTTAGCGCACCTTGCCAGCAAACTGGCATCCACCAGCTCACACAATTCCAAAATGGGCACTCTGCCACCGGTGGGATCCCAATCGTGTTTCCAGACCACATGCAGGATCACGTTGTCGTAAGCCTCGTCTTTCTGGTGTCCGTGTTTGTGCCAGTCGCTGGTCAGCACGTGCATTTCAATGTTGCCATGCCAGCTCAGTTCATCCAGCCGGATGGCAGCATGGATAAAATCTGGTCCTGATGCCCGGTTTCGGATGCCATATTGGAGGATTTCAATCGACTGGGCGTCAACAGTACTGAGGTTTTTGTGGTTAAAATTCCGGGTGTTCCAGAAAAAGTAAATCCATTCTTCTGTCATTTCCATAGCGTAGCTTTTGCGGGTGAATAGGGGGTAACTCAAAGCATTTCCTTACCTTTGCCGTACGAACATTCGTTAGGCATGAGCACTACATTTTTTAAATTACCCGTTTTTGGGATAAACGCAGAAACTGCAGATTGTGTGCGGTTGGATTTTAAAATTCCGGCCGATTTAACAAAAGATTTTGAATTTTCACCCGGTCAATACCTGACCTTTAAGGCCCGGTTGGGGGGTGAAGAAGTAAGAAGATCCTACTCCATCTGTACCCTACCGGAAGATGTCTTGTTGAGTGTAGCGGTTAAAAAAATTCCAGGAGGCGTATTTTCTTCTTACGTCAATGACGATCTCAAGGTGGGTGATGTTTTAGAGGTAATGCCTCCCACCGGCGGATTCACCCTACCCCAATCAACAGAAAATACCAACAACTACGTTTTTTATGCGGCAGGTAGTGGAATTACGCCATGTATGTCGATGATTCGATCTGTTTTGGCCCACCAAGCCGAAGCAGCGGTGAGTCTTTATTATGGCAATAAACATAGCGATAGCATCATATTCAGAGAAGTACTGGAGGGCTTAAAAAATCAATACATGGGCAGGTTTTCGCTGCACCACATTCTCTCCCAGGAGGCCCAGGATAGTCCTTTGTTTTGTGGGAGGATCAATGCAGAAAAATGCGTTTTATTTGAAGAGAAACTCAATCGATATCCAGGGCAGAGTCAATACTTTTTATGTGGGCCCGCAGAGATGGTCTTTGAAGTAAAAGACTGTCTGACCCAGATGGGAGTAGACAGTAAACACCTGCATTTTGAACTGTTTACCACAGCGGGCATGACCACTGCGAGGGCACAACAGGAAGAAAAGGTGAATGCCGAGGCTAAAATCAGGATGAAGTTGGATGGCCTTGAATTTGAATTTGATTACACCGGAAAAGAAACCAACATCCTGGACGCTGCCCTTAAAAATGGTGCCGACCTGCCCTTTGCCTGCAAAGGTGGGGTATGCAGTACGTGTAAGGCCCATTGTGATGAAGGAGAGGTGAGCATGGCGGTTAATTATGCACTGGAACCCGATGAAGTTGAAGCCGGATATGTACTTACCTGCCAATCCCGTCCTAAAAGTAAGTTTGTCTACATCAATTTTGACAAGTGACAGATGTAAAAACCAAGGTATTCAGGAAGGCAGAAATCCTTGAGCAGGCAGCCCGGCTCTTTTTGGAGAGGGGGTTTAAATCCACCTCAGTGCGCGACATTGCGGCAGCTGTAGGCATTGAAGCATCCAGTCTGTATTCCCATATAAAATCCAAAGAAGACATCCTGGTTTTGTTGTGCGATGCCTGTGCGGAGCGATACGATGCTGCTTTAACCAATATAATGGACCAAGCCGGCATACCGCGAAAAGAGCAACTAAAACAGATCTTGTCTTTCCACATCGACAATGCTTTTTTGGATCCTACTTCCAGTACCGTTTTTAGTGATGAGTGGAAAAACCTACCCGCAGAAAGGATAGAAAAGTTTTTGCTCGACAGAAAAATGTATGAAAACAAATGGCAGGCAGTGATTCAGGATTGTATCAATGAAGGAAACATCAGGGCGGGCGATCCAACAGTGATCATGAATACCCTGATATCCAGCGTGCGGTGGATCCACCACACCAAAAGGAAGTACACAGAAGAAGAAAGATCGGCGGTCAAAAAGACCATTCTGAACCTGCTTTTTGAGGGTTTGGATAAGGGCTAAAAAATCAAAAGCCCTGGCTGACTTTTCAGCAGGGCTTTGAAATTCAAATCGTTAAAGCCACATTATTTCTTGATGGCACGATGCGTAAACGTATCATTGCCGTTGGAATATTCTATAGTGTAATTGCCTTTGTCAAGTCTTGACACATCATAGGCTCTTTCAACTACCGGTTTTTCAATTTTTTCATTAAAAACCTTGTTGCCGTTTTCATCAAAAATGGCTACTTCCGTGGTTTGGTTCAACGCCAGACCCTGTACCTTCCAAATATTGGCATCTGTTTTAAATACCGGTCTGAAAGTCTCAGCAGTTGATGGGTTGACTACAACTCCCTCGTTGGTAATTACCAGGGTCTGTTCAGCCAGTTTTAAGCCATCTTCTACCACAAAACCATATTGGCCCTGGGCAAGTCCTGACAAATCGTATTTGCGGTTTCCAGTAGGATTCTGAATTTTTTCAGAAAAGACGGTAACACCGGCCATGTCCTTGATAGAAACTACAATCTTGTCAGATTTCCATGCATTGAGGTGCAGAATGATCGAACGACTGTCGTTACTTTTCAAAAATGTTGGGGTTTTTGCCGCAAGTGAAACTGTAGCCAATACCATTGTAATGGCAATTGTGATTGCGTTAATTCTCATGATTTAAAAAAATTTAAGTTTTGTAATAATCTCTGGTGCAAAGATATGTAGGTTAAAGCAGCAACACTACATTGATATTTCCCATTATATGTGGTATTTTAACCTTCTATCCAATTATTTCAAAATTATTTGTTAATTTTGTGCAATCTTTGTTTTAACTGCCATATAATATTCTGTCATGAATCAACATCCTGAACTGGAACGAATTGAGCCATCTTATGGCAATTCCTTTGCCTTGAGAAAATTTGAATCGGGCATAAAAGAAAACATAGCCCCAAAATGGCATTTTCATCCCGAAATTGAACTCGTTTTTATTGAAAATGGCAGCGGCAAGCGCCACATAGGCAACCACATTTCTCAATATTCCAATGGAGACCTCATCATGGTGGGTCCCAACCTGCCTCATTTTGGTTTTACGGATCGCTTTTCAGGTACCAAAAAAGAAATCATCGTTCAATTCAGGGAAGACTTT
This sequence comes from uncultured Bacteroidota bacterium, assembly GCA_937872515.1. Classification (GTDB taxonomy): domain Bacteria; phylum Bacteroidota; class Bacteroidia; order Chitinophagales; family Saprospiraceae; genus JADKBO01. The sequence goes on along the minus strand of CALMSX010000116.1, from coordinate 45,420 downwards.
ATGGGAACCGGCATCTTTGATAAAATCGAACTCTCTCCAATCGGTCGACTTTTTGAAAAATCCAGGTCGGGACTTTCCTTTTTCGGTAATACCAAAACTGAGGTCGGCCAGCGACTGGAAAGTTTGTTTTATATGAACAATTTTGAAAAACTAACCGAACTGTTTAAGATTTTATACCTGCTCTCTCAATCGCGGGAGGTAGACTTACTCAATGCCGCGGGAGTAGTGCTCGAAACAACTCCACAGAGGGCCACTCAGTTAGATGAAGTTTTTTCTTTTATCCGCAAAGAGTTTCACAACGAAATCAGACTGGAAAGTGTTGCAGCCCTGATCAACATGACAGTGCCTTCGTTTTGCAGGTTCTTTAAAAAAAATACGGGTAAAACTTTTGTAGCCTTCCTCAATGATTTCAGAATCACCCATGCCTGTAAACTATTAGCTGAAACTACGAGTCCCATTACGGACATCTGTTTTGAGGCGGGGTTTAACAATTTTTCTCACTTCAATGCCTGTTTCAGGGCAACCACCGGCATGAGTCCTACTGCTTACAGAAAACACCTGAGGCTTACGGTTGTACACGATGTTTAATGGGATTCCAAATAATCTCTCACCGCCTTGTGCGAAACCACTTTATCAGAAAAATAGTCAACAGCAGCCAACGCCTGCTCTTCACTGGCAGCTAGATGGGCCAGGATGTTTTTTAAGTGCATCTTCATATGTCCTTTTTGAATCCCCGTGGTAACCAGGCTCCTTAAGGCAGCAAAGTTTTGTGCCAAGCCTGTGCTGGCAATGATAGACATGAGGGTGGTTGCATCAGGGTTGCCCAAAAGTTCGAGGGCCAACTTTGATAAGGGATGTAAGGCCGTAAGCCCCCCAACAGTGCCCAATGCCAGTGGCACTTCCAATTCAAAATAAAAGCTGTCATCTGTCAACTCGCACCTCGACAAGCTGCGGTATTTACCACTTCTGGCAGCATAGGCATGACCCGATGCCTCAATGGCCCGGAAGTCGTTGCCTGTGGCCATTACCACAGCATCGATGCCGTTGTAAATCCCCTTGTTGTGGGTAGTGGCCCTGAACACATCTGAACGCGCGATGTCAACAGCGGTTTTGAACTTTTTAGACAAAGCCAGAATATCTTCAGCCTCATTAGTGCTGATGGTCAACTCACTGATCGGACAGGTAACCCATGCCTTTACCACACACTCTGGGGTGTAGTTAGACAGTATAGACATTACTATTTGTAATGGGCCATACTTTTCTGTAAGCTCCGCCTTTTGTTCAAACCAGATCTCAAGGCAGGAGGCATATGTTTCTAAAACTGTATTGATAAAGTTGGCCCCCATGCTATTGCATGTTTCAAATTCAGCCATCAGTTGATAGGTATGGTCCATGCCATCCACCTGCTTAAAATACAGCTTGCGAAGGCCACCACCTCGTGCTTCCATATTGGCTGTGAGGTGGGCACTGTGTTGAATCAGATCTTGTCTTATCTCTTCTTCAAAATGCTGTAAGGTTTGAAAGTCGCCTCCCCAGGTAAAGCTGATGTGTCCTACTTTTTGGGTATCTATGATTTGGGTGTGAAAGCCTCCCCTGCTTTGCCAAAATTTGGCTGCCGAAGATGCTGCTGCTACCACACTGCTTTCTTCAATGACCATGGGCACTGCGTACATCTTACCATCAATCAGAAAATTGGGTGCAATGCCCATAGGCAGAATAAAGTTGCCGATGGTGTTTTCACTAAAACCGTCGTGCAGCTTTTGTAAACTTTCATCACTGAGCTTATATTGGGCAAGAACAGCCGCCGCATCTTTATCGCCACCGCAATAATTTTCAGCCAGCCATCCTATTTTTTCTGCCTTGGAAAGTTTTGAAAATCCAGCTATTGATTTAGCCATTGCTCCCCTGATTTTTATGTTTCAAAAACTGGCGGGCCATGGCCATACCTTCTATTTGTGTACCGGCGTACTGTCGGAGCTGCTCATAGCTACCCAGTGCCTGTTTTAAAAAGGCCGAGGCTTGTCCGTAAATGGCCGTGGCCTTGCACCGGTCAACCAGGTAGATGCCATCCAAAAAGGAACCGACACCACCCGAAATAATCACCTGATTGCAAGCTACAGGACCCTTTTCCATGATCTCATTGACAAAGGCCACCATCTCAGCTGCGGTGTGGCCTACATAAGCCATTGCTGACTTTTGAGCTGCCTGCCCTGTAGTATCCCGCATCATTTCCAGCTTTGAAAAATTAGTGCCCCCAAAGGCAGCAAATTCAATGGCATCCAGTGGCAATTGCATCAGTGCTGCCAAACTTGCAGGTCCCATGCCATGCCCTACTTCTTTCACAATAAGCCGGAGTCCGGTCTTTTTCAACAACAATTCTATGGTCTTTAAAGGTGGCTCAACATAGCGGTCACCCTCCGGTTGGAACCATTCCTGCAGCGGATTGATGTGCACGATTAGCCCGTCAGCGCTTAATTTACCCACCAGATCAACCATCCGTTGTTCCTCACCTTCCTTGAGCAAGGCCTCAATTTGTGCTACACCGAGGTTTGCGTACAAAGGGCGGTCGCCCATCAGGGGTCTTACATTAAAATCTTCAAAAAACCGATCGTCGTACAACAATGACCTGCATGAGCCCATACCCATACCCAAGGCAAATTCTTTGCACATGGCAGCCAGGTTATGATTGATGTGCCTTGCTTTTTCGGTACCTCCGGTCATGCTGGATACCCATAGCGGTGCCCCAAAGTCAAAGCCTGCAAAATGGCATGCCAGCTTTTGGGTATCGGGTGTATTTCCTGAAAACAGGGGCTCATACTCAAAACGGTCGTCAGCCATAGGGGTTTGTGACTCAAAAGCCAGTGCTATGTGGTCATTTTTCCTCGATGATGCGGTTGGATCCTGGTCTTGCATTTGTTGATTTGGTTGGCAAAATTACCATTCTTTCAACTTTGAAAGGCCCTTCTTCTGATAACTTGCTGTTGATGTTCAAAAAAATGTAGAAAATGGAACCTTTGACAAAGCCTGAAAAATGGTATTTCGTTAGTAACATTTTGGGTTTAATAAAGTTTAACAGACTGTTGTTCAGCATAATAATTGCGGTCGATGGCAGAAAACGCTGCATATTTTAAGATTCGAATAAAGATTGAATTTTTTTGCTCTCTTTTTTGTTAGGCGAGGTAGAAGATTTATTACCACAAAATCATTTCTCCGCATGAAGATTGGGCAGTTTTTTAAATACCTCATCATTGGCCCTGTAAGGATGTACCAGATTTTTCTTAGTCCTTTATTGGGAAAAAACTGCCGTTACAACCCCACCTGCAGCCACTACATGATCCAGGCCGTTGAAGAATGGGGTCCAATCAAAGGCACCTGGCTTGGCTTGCGCAGAATAGGCAGATGCCATCCCTGGGGAGGCATGGGTAATGACCCGGTACCCAAAAATGAAAAAAAATACGACCAAAGCGGCAATCACCCTAAAAGTCATTAACCATAGTTTTCCCTTAATTTCTTTACCTTTGCACCATGTTTACTAGTATCATCCAAAAAGTCCTGCTGGTTATTTTATTGACATTTGTGGTCAATTTGACAGCCTATGCACAAGCTCCGGGCAAAGTGGTATTTGAAGAACAAGCCTCCGTAAGCAGGGCTTTTGAAAATTTTATTGCAAAAAACAGGGCAGAACCTACCATCAGAGGTTGGCGCATCCAGATCATTTCTACCGACGACAGAAGGGAAATGGAAAACATCAGGGGCCGTTTTGCTGCACTTTATCCGGGTGTGCCCTCTGCATGGAAACACGTTAGTCCCTACTACCACATCAGGGTCGGGGCCTACCGCACTAAAAATGAAATGATGCAATTCCTCACTGAAATAAAAAAGGAATTTCCCGCCGCCATCCCTGTACAGGACGATATTCAGAAATATGACTTAATTCCCTATTAATGGCCCAGACCGCCATCAAAAACAAAGGACTCGACTGGCTGCTGCTCTCTCTTTACGTGAGTCTTGTGCTTATTGGTTGGTTAATGTTGTATTCCTCTACCTACGATGAGACCCGCCCCTTTGCCTTTCTTGATTTTACCACTGAGATTGGCAAACAGTCTATGTGGGTCTTAATCAGCCTTTTGGTTTTTGTGGCAACGCTTACCATAGAATGGAATTTCTGGAATACCTTTTCTATTCCTTTTTATGTTATTTCTCTGATCCTTTTGGCCGGTGTCCCTTTTTTAGGGGTGGAGATCAAGGGTAATAAATCATGGTATGATCTGGGGGTTGGATCTTTTCAGCCATCTGAAGTGGCTAAGTTTTGTACTGCTTTGGCCCTTGCAAGTTATTTGAGTTTTAACAAAAACAACTTACGAGACAATAAGGTATTGCTTACGGCCATTTCCATTTTTACAGTGCCCATTCTGTTGATTATGCTTCAACCCGATGCGGGAAGTGCCTTGGTTTTTATGTCGTTTTTTATGCTGCTTTACCGCAAAGGTCTTTCAGGCCTGGTGTATGTTCTGGCCTTTTCCCTGATTGGCATTTTTGTGTTTTCACTCACTTTTAGCCCCTTTTTTATTTTAGTCCTCTCTCTGTTTGCTGCCTATCTTTTTCTACTTTTTAATTTCGAATTTTCTCCCAGGACTGTCGCCATTGCAGTAGTCTCAATTACTGCCTCCATCATAGCCTTTAAGTATCAATATCCTCCGGTAGTTTGGATGGTACCTGCTACGGGTACCCTGATTACCACTTTTTTGTCGGTTAAAGAAAGACAATTCAGAGTGTTAACGTTGATTCTGGTTTCTGCCTTTCTAACCATCGGTCTTTCGTATACCACCCAATATGTGTTTGACAATGTCTTGAAACCGCACCAGCAGGAGCGAATCAACATCTGGCTCAGACCTGAAAAATGCGATCCCAGAGGTCCCCTTTACAACCTCATCCAGTCCAAGCTGGCCATCGGTTCAGGAGGATTTGCAGGTAAAGGTTTTCTTAATGGAGAAATGACCAAACTCAATTATGTACCCGAACAGTCGACCGACTTTATTTTTTCCATTGTAGGAGAAGAACAGGGCTTTATAGGCACGGCTTCGGTCATTGTGCTTTTTGTCTTACTCATCATCCGATCGGTGGTTGTTGCAGAAAGAGCCAAGTTAGAGTTCATCAGAAATTATGCTTATGGCATTGCGGGCATCCTCTTTGTCCATACTTTTGTCAATATTGGAATGACCATGGGACTCATGCCCATCATTGGTATTCCCTTGCCCTTGCTCAGTAGGGGTGGTACTTCATTGCTTATCTTTAGTGTCATGATTAGTGTCCTTATCAGGATGGATGCTTCCAGATACCGATCTTAATTTTATTATTGTATGTTTTCAATTAAAGCCAAAGACCCTTCCAGCGGTGCCAGGGCCGGAGTAATGCAAACCGGACATGGAGATATACTCACTCCTATTTTTATGCCTGTTGGCACCCAGGGCAGTGTTAAAGGAATCCACCAACACGAGCTCAATGATGAGGTAAAGGCCCAGATTATTTTGGGTAATACCTACCACCTCTATCTTCGTCCGGGCCTTGAAATTCTTGAAAGAGCGGGCGGACTGCATCGCTTTATCGCCTGGAACAAGCCTATGCTTACCGACAGTGGAGGGTATCAGGTGTACTCCCTAAGTGGTATGCGTAAGATTAAAGAGGAAGGCGTCAAATTTCAAAGTCACATAGATGGTTCTTACCACCTTTTCACCCCTGAAAATGTGATGGATATACAACGGACCATCGGCGCCGATATCGTAATGGCCTTTGATGAGTGCACACCCTATCCCTGCGATTTTCAATACGCCAAAAGGTCGATGGGCATGACCCACCGTTGGCTAAATCGCTGCATCAGCCGGTTTGACGAAACCGAAAGTAAATATGGTTACGATCAAATTTTTGCCCCAATAGTACAAGGCAGCACCTATCCGGAGCTCAGAAAAGAATCGGCTGAATTTGTAGCCTCATGCAACAGAGCCATGAATGCCATTGGTGGACTTTCTGTAGGCGAGCCCCACGAAGACATGTATGCCATGACCGAATTGGTATGTGGCATCTTGCCTTATGACAAGCCCAGGTATTTGATGGGTGTGGGTCTGCCTGAAAACATACTCGAAAGCATTGCATTGGGCATCGATTTTTTTGACTGTGTTTTGCCTACCAGAAATGCACGCCACGGCATATTGTACACAAGTGAAGGAGTCATCCACATCAAAAACGCCAAGTGGAAGGATGACCTGAGTGCTATTGATTCAAGGAGCACCAGTCATTTGAGTCAAAAACACAGCAAAGCCTACCTTCGCCACCTATTTCAGGCGGGTGAAATGTTGGCCTTACAAATTGCCAGTTTGCACAATCTTTGCTTTTTCCTTTGGCTGGTAGAAACAGCCCGCGTAAAAATCATCGCCGGAGAATTTGCGGCATGGAAAAATCACATCATTCCCACTCTGCGTCAAAAATTATAATATGCACCGCGCTCCAGCTGTTTTTGAATACTTCTCCTCTCATTATGGCCGACCCACAGTTTTTGTTTCAGCTGCCGGCAGAGCCAATATCATTGGGGAACACACTGATTACCACGAGGGCTATGTCATGCCCTTTGCCATCGATACCGGCATTCATTTTTGTGCCGGCCCTTCTGAAAGCAGTGAAGGAAAAATAATTAGCCTCGATTTTGATGAAGATTATGTTTATGGTGCCGTACCTGACAAAGGGAGCTGGCAGCTCTATGTTTACGGCTTAATACAGGATATCAAAAAGAAGTACCAAATCACAAAAATACCCAACATTGTTTTTGGAGGAGATTTGCCCATGGGAGCTGGCGTATCGTCATCTTCCGCTTTGTGTTGCGGCTTGATTGAAACCTTTGATCAGTATTATCAGCTTGGACTCAGCCCCCTTGACAAAGTACTATGGGCTTCAGCCATTGAACACGGCACCGGAGTGCGAGGGGGTAAAATGGATCAATACGCTATTTGTAACGGTCAGATAGGCAGTGCCATGCTATTGGATTGTCGCACCATGCAACACAAAGCCATTGCCCTGCCTGAATCGTGGCAGTTTCTATTGATCAATACAGGTGTCAAACACAACCTTGCCTTCACTGCGTACAATGAAAGAAGGGCAGAAGCTGAATCCGCCCTGGACCAGCTACAAAAGCACTTTCCGCACTTAAAAACCCTGCGGGATGCGGAGGTAAGTCAAATAGAACAAGTACTGGAAAAAGGAAGTAAGGCTTACAACAGGGCGCTGCACGTTGTTTCAGAAAACAAAAGGGTGCTTGCCTTTGAGCTTAGTGCCACCATCGGTGATATCCGAAGTGCCGGGCGCCTTTTGGATCAAAGCCATCAAAGCCTGAGAGATCTGTACGAGGTAAGCTGCCCCGAACTCGATTATCTGCAACAACTGGCGTCCAAATCCAGCTCTATTTTTGGGTCACGAATGATGGGAGGTGGATTTGGTGGTTGTACCATCCACCTGATCCAGGAATTGAATGCAGAAGAGATCAAGGGCATCCAGTCGGCATATGAAAAAAAATTTGGACATTTTCCAGCATCCTTTGTGGTACACCCTGCACAGGGACTGATCTGTCATGACGTCTAAGCAAGCATTGACCCTCCAGATCAAACAAAAAGCCAAGGATCTCGGTTTTTCGGGCATTGCTTTGGCAAAGGCCGAGTTTATGGATGAAGAAGCCAGAAATTTGGAAAACTGGCTCAACCAAAACCACCATGGCGAGATGGCCTACATGGAAAATCACTTTGATCTGCGCACCGATCCAACCAAGCTAGTCCCTGGAGCTAAGACGGTCATAAGCCTGATGCACAATTATTTTACACCCCATCATCAAGAGCAGGAGGATGCTCCCAAAATATCGATGTACGCCCTGGGCAAGGATTATCACAAGGTGGTCAGAAAAAAACTAAAAAATCTGTTTCAGGAAATTCGTTTGTTGGCGGGTGATGTTCAAGGCAGGGTTTTTGTAGATTCTGCCCCCATCCTGGAGCGTGACTGGGCCAGGAGGTCGGGTCTGGGCTGGATGGGTAAAAACACCCTGCTTATAAGTCCGGCCAAGGGATCCTGGTTTTTTTTAGGTGAAATTATCATTGATCTGGAACTTACATACGACCTTCCCATAAAGGACCACTGCGGCACATGTAGGCGATGCATAGAAGCCTGCCCTACCCAGGCCATTTCGCCGGAAGGATATTTGATGGATGGTTCCAAGTGCATTTCTTATCTTACCATTGAACTTAAAAATGAAATTCCGCCTTCTTTTGAAGGTTTGATGGAAAACTGGGTCTTTGGCTGCGATATCTGCCAGCAGGTATGTCCGTGGAATCGCTTTTCACAGGCCCACAATGAAAGTGAATTTAAGCCCCACCCCAAGGTACTGGCACTGGATAAAAAAGGCTGGGAAGACCTGAGTCCATCCCAATTTGAGGAGTGGTTTGGGCATACCCCCGTAAAACGAACCGGCTTTGAAGGCTTGCAGCGCAATCTCCGCTTTTTGAGGCGCCGCTAAGATGACTGACAAAGGATGCTCAGTTTTTCCTATTTTTGTAAAAAAGTCTATTGAAATTTAATCTAAGATACCTCCTTGCCCTGATTCCGCTTTCTGTAGCGGCTGTGCTCATTTATTGGTTTAGCAATATTGTAACCTATGTCATCGTAGCCTGGGCAGTATCCATGATTGGCGCTCCCCTGGTTACCCGCCTGCGACCCTATCTGGGCAAGTCCGGAGCCGCCTTTGTTACCCTGGGCAGTTTTGTTTTTATAGGAGGGTTGCTCTTATATATCTTTATTCCTCCCCTTGTCAACCAGGCCCGGTATCTTTCCAGAATTGACTACACCAAAGTGATTGGTGGTGTTGAACAGCCCATCCATGATTGGGAAAACTGGCTCATTGATAAAGGTTTGATGCCGAAAAAAAAATCAGCGCCCGTTGCCAAAAAAGACAGCCTCAATAATAATTTTATCTTTGAACACACCTATCCGGCAGATTCCCTGCTGCCCAATCAACCCGGAAACATTGTCATTACCGTAAAGCTGGATGCTTCCGACCTCATTTCGCAAGAAAAGGAAGAAGCGGACAAGGAAGAAAATCCGGACTTTTTTGAAAAATTGAAAAGCAACCTTGTTTACTATATTAATCCGTCAAGGATCCAATATTTTTTTAATGCCACCGTAGGTGCTTTTGGCAACCTGATCCTGGGCATTTCATCCGTTCTGTTTATCTCATTTTTCTTTCTAAGAGAACAGGGACTCTTTTACAAGATGATTCAATCTTTGGTTCCCAACGAATATGAGGCCAAAGCCGCCCATGCCATCGATCAAACCAGCAAATTACTCATCAGGTATTTTTCAGGCATCCTGCTACAAATGGCCATTGTCACAATGTTGGTGGCAGTACCTCTGCGGGTTATGGGCATCGACAATGCCTTACTCATTGCCTTTTTTGCAGCCATTCTCAACGTTATACCTTACATCGGACCCATCATTGGCGCTTTGTTTGGGGTAGTCATTACGTTGTCATCCAACCCATCAGCACCTTTTTATACGGAAATGATGCCGGAAATGATCCGAGTGCTAAGCGTGTTTATCATTATGCAGATCATTGACAATTTTATACTACAACCCATCATCTTTTCAAAGAGTGTCAAAGCGCATCCATTGGAAATTTTCCTGGTTGTACTCATCGGTGCTAAATTGGGCGGCATCCTGGGCATGGTTTTAGCCATACCCATGTACACCGTGTTCAGGGTGATTGGCAAAGTCTTTCTCAGCGAATTTAAGGTCATCCAAAACCTGACTAGAAATATTTGATGGAAGAAAAAAATGACCATACCTTTAAATGGCTGATGCCTGAATCCAATTGGCAGTGGCCTCACCTGACCGAAGTTTGGCAATACCGCTCTTTGTGCCTTCAATTGGCTTTAAAAGATTTCAGGATCAGGTACCAACAATCTTTGCTGGGTCCTGCCTGGGCTGTGCTCAATCCTGTGCTGTCCACCCTGATCCTTATTGTTGTATTTCAACGCATGGCAGGGGTGGCCATTGATGGCGTAAAACCATATGCCTTTGCTTTTTCCGGCATGGTAGTGTGGACCTTTTTTGCATCACTTATTCCTGAAGCCCTCAATGGCATGTTGGCGGCTTCACCCTTGTTTAGAAAAATATATTTTCCCAAACTCATCCTGCCCGTTTCCAAAATGCTCAATGCAAGCATTGAAACGACTGTATCTTTTCTGTTGTTTTTGATGGCCTGTATCTGGTGGCAACAAGACCTGCAATGGACGGCCATCCTTCACCTTCCCCTATTTATGGTAATGGCCCTTCTTACCGGGCTGGGACTTGCCTTGTGGGCCAGTATTTTGGTGGTTTTGTCACGCGACTTTGTACATGGCATACCCCATCTCATCCGATTGGGCATCTTTGTTTGCCCGATTGCCTATCCGATTTCTTTAGTGCCGCCACAATGGCAGACCATTTATTTTCTGAATCCTGTAACGGGACTTATTGAGTATTTTAGGTGGATCTGTTTTCCGTCATACGATTTTGTGTCCCCTGTCTGGATTTCATTGACCGTAGCAATTGTTAGCTCAATTTCGGGTCTGCTTGTGTTCACAAAAATCGAAGGTCGACTCAACGACCAAATGTAAATCTGCACCATGGGCTCAACCGTTATCATAGCAGAAAACCTGACCAAAACTTATCGAAGGGTCAAGACAGGCAACAGGAAGCCATCCGCATTATCTACCCTTTTTTCTAAAAATGTTGAAAGTTTCAAAGCCCTCGACAATCTTAATTTTGAAGTGAGACAGGGCGAGATCCTCGGCCTGATTGGCGGAAACGGGGCCGGAAAAACCACCTTGTTAAAGCTGATGGCAAGGATTACCCTACCCTCAGCCGGCAGGTTGGGCATCAAAGGCAGATTATCAGCCCTGTTGGAAGTCGGTACCGGCTTTCATCCGGATTTGACAGGCAGAGAAAACATCCTACTCAACGGCAGTTTGCTGGGCATGAGCAGACAGGAAATCCTGCGTAAAATGGACCAGATCATCGACTTTTCGGGGATTGAAGCATTTATTGATACCCAGGTAAAAAATTATTCATCGGGTATGTTTGTGCGTTTGGGTTTTTCAGTCAGCGCGCATCTCGATGCCGATATCCTCTTGCTCGACGAGGTGATGGCAGTAGGAGATGCAGCATTCCAGCACAAGTCGATGGAAAAAGTAGAAGCCCTGGTTGCAGACGGAAAAACAGTAATAGTAGCCAGCCATGCCATGAATGTTTTGCGTGGCTTGTGCCCACAAACCCTGGTCTTACAAAGAGGCTGTCTGATAGCCAAAACCGATACTGCTACTGCCATCAGCCAATACCTCGATACCATCGCAACAGAAAAAAATTATACCTTCCATGGCCCATGGGCCTCTCTCTTTACCTTACAAACGATCAGGGTCAATGGAGCCAACATCGAAGACGGTGCGACTGTGTCGCCTCTTTCGGCTATGCAAATTTCATTATCCCTATCACACCGAAGCATTGAGGCATTCAGGATTACACTGAGCCTTTATTTTGATGGCATCAGGTGTTTTACAATGCACGATGTGCCCTTTAAAACTTCTTCATCGGCTCAGTTCACGTCCGAATTTGTCATTCCTGCTTGTACCTTACGTCCGGGCAAGTGGGTCATAGCCGTAGGCGGACACAATGAAAACATGAGTCAATGGTTCTGGAATGATCAATGTGCGGTGCTGGAAGTGGAAGAAAAGTATGGACCAGGACTTGAAAAAATCAACCTGGGTGTGATCAATATTCAGGGTGCCACACAAAGAATAGAACATGATTCCTAAAATTATCCACTATTGTTGGTTTGGTCAAAAGCCAATGCCGGAAGCCTTTGCAGGCTATATCAATGGTTGGAAAATGGTATTGACTGACTATGATTTTGTACAGTGGGATGAATCCAATTCACCCATGCATTTGCCATATATAGCCAATGCAATTAAAGAAAATAATTGGGCCAATGTTTCTAATCTGGTGCGTTTGTGGGCTGTTTATACCAGAGGGGGCATCTACCTTGATACCGATGTGCAATTGCTGAAAAACCTGGATGGTTTGTTGGGCTTGAGGTGTTTTTTCGGCAAAGAAAAAGGTCAGAAAAGGATTTATGTCAACAATGCCGTAATGGGTGCGGAAGCAGGGCATTGGTTCATTAAAAAATGCTGGATAGACTTGCTTTACCAATATGATGGAACAGAAAAAGCCAATCTTTCATCCCCCGTACTCACCACCCGGTTGTTGGAAGAAATAGAATTGATACCCAACGATGAGGCACAGCAAATCGAAGACATTCAATTGTTTCCCTCCTCCGTTTTTCATCCAAGATCGTGGTTCGACCCAGAGCCAGCCGTGATAAGCAACGACACCCTGGGCATCCATCACTATGCTAAAACCTGGGGTGACGACGGACAAACCACCAAAGCTACCTGGTTCAAAAATTGGATGGCAGCAGTAAAAAATCCCTTAAAAAAGTGGCAAGGGTCAACGTTGGATAGACAGCTGCTGCGTGAAAAAACCGTCAATGATGGCCCGTTTAAAGGCATCAAATACAGCAGAACCCAGGCCTATGGCTCCTCGGTCCTGCCAAAGCTGACGGGAAGTTACGAAGCCTGCCTGCATGTTATTTGGTTTGAATTTTTACTGAATGATTACACTAACATCATCCATCTCGGAGCGGGTGAGGGCTATTATGTAAATGGCATGCAACGTTTGTTCAGGCCTGAGTTTGGCTCCATAGCGGTGGAATGTGATGTCAGAAATGTAGCCCTGTTAAAAGAAAATCTTTTGGTCAACGGCTGCGAAGACAGGGTCACAATAGTAAATGAAAAAGCGACGGCCAGTCATTTGAAACAATGGGGTGGGTCCGGCAGAAAATTGTGGATTTGTGATATTGAAGGAGATGAAAAAAATCTTTTTACGTCCGCTTCGGTCCAGCATCTGGCAGAAAGTGACCTGGTCATTGAATTGCATGAATTTATGGACAGAGGCCTGGTGGACCACATTTCATCCGTTTTCTCTCATAGTCACAGCATCCAGCTGGTGCAGGAAAATGTAATGGATCCGGTTTCCAAACGATTTTTAGCATCCTCAAAGGAGACTGCCAATGCCCTGAAATGTATGGATGAAGGCAGGCCCGAGGTGATGCGTTGGGCGGTGATCAGGTCCAGAAAATTTATATAGAAACTCCCTTGAGAAAGGGAACAAATTGAAATGCCCCATGTTCTTCCTGGTGGTAATTATTTTCATCCACCTTGGTAAATTTAAACATCTGTTGTTGGCCTTCTACGCCCATTGGGATGACCATTTTGCCCCCTACTTTTAATTGGCCCCATAGCTGGATGGGGAAAGTGCTAGCCCCTGCCGTAACTACAATGCTGTCAAATGGAGCAAAACGGGGAGCACCGGCAAAGCCATCTCCATACAGGGTACGGATGGCATTAAACCCAATTTTAGGCAATAAAGCAGATGTTTTTTGAAATAGTACGTGCTGCCTCTCAATGGTATATACCTTGGCTCCCAGGTAGCCCAGGATGCAGGCCTGATAACCAGAACCGGTGCCTATTTCTAAAATTTTCTCTCCCGGAGTAATATCCAGCAATTGGGTCATAAAAGCCACTGTATAAGGGTGGGAGATGGTTTGATCTGCGTCTATCCTAAATGCAGTGTCCCTATAGGCCAGTACGTCAAAATCGCCATCCATAAACCAGTGCCGAGGCACATTTTCAACAGCTTGCAGGATTTGATCCCTGATTCCGCGCTGTCTCAAATGGTCTACCAATTTGCGCCTCAAACCTTTATGTCGAAAAGTGTCCTGCATACGTCATTTCTTGATTGCAAACATATTAAATATTTTTGTAATTTGTATTAATATCATTTTCAAATGCCAAAAAATTAATTTTTGTAAAAAAAGTGACTGAAACCCACAATCATTTTCTGTAAAATGTTGTTTATGAGTAGTTATTGTGATTAACTTTGATTGTCTTTTCGCCAAATCCATAATTACATGAGGAATTATACCCTAATTTTCTGTTTTGTATCTGCCTTTTTTGTGGCCCTTGTTTATCCTTTGTCGGGTCAAATGAAGGTAGGCAATCAGGTTTTCTACGGAAATGAATGGATCAACCATGCCCAAACGTACCACAAATTAAAGGTAGGTCATGATGGGCTGTACAAAATAAACCATGCCTTGCTGTCTCAACTGGGTCTCATCCAGGGTGGCACAGCAGAAAGAATTGCCATTTTTAAAAACGGAAAACAGATTCCGCTTTATCTCTCATCTCTCAATCAACTGGGTGATCAGGATTTCATTTTGTTTTATGGCGAAAAAAATACCATTGAGCTTGACACCTTTTTATTTACCAATTGGAAACAAGATCTCCTCAACCCTTTCGATTCCTATTTTTCTGACACTAGCGCTTATTATCTTACCTATCTGCCCACGGGACAAACAGGTTTGCGGTATGAAGTGGTGTCGCCCAATTATGTAAACCATGGTCTTCCTTCTGAGTTGTACTACCTGCATACCGATGAGTATTGCTATCGGGATCGGTATTACAAGCCCAATACCTTTCACTCAAACGACCTGCAGTTTAGCAACATGGTGAGTTCTGAAGGATTTTCCAAAGATTTTTCTTCATTTACCAGCGTGGATTTTAATGTCTACGATGTCTATGTGAGTGCGGGAGTACCCGCTAAATTGGGCATGCATATTTCTACCAATCAAAATTTTTCCAATCAAAACAGAAAAAGCATTTCGTTTAATAACAATTTATTGGGCATCAATACGGAAAAAAGAAATGTAGTGGCGCGACCTGTTTTTGACATTGCCGGTAGTGACCTGAAAAATACCAACAACGTAACCATTACTTCCCCTGATTTAGAATATTTTGGTCTGGCTGGTTTGAGCATTACCTACCCGAGATCCTTTAATTTTAAGCAGGTACCATTTGCCTTGTATAGCGGCACAGGTAAAAAATACGTTGAGTTGAGTGAATTTGACTATGCGTACGAGGTTGTGCTGGACCCTGGTGCCGGAAAAGCATATAGAATAAATAAGTTGGGCAATAATAAGGCAGAGCTGATTACTCCTGACCAGGGTTTCAATGTGGTATTGGACAAAGAGACCAACACATTGACCACGGCCGAAACATTTACCTTTAGAGACATCACCCAGCTCAATCCGGATTATCTCATTATCACTTCCAAAAAATTGTACAATACCAAAGGAGGGCAGGTAGATGAGATCAGCAATTACAAGCGCTACAAAGAAAGCGTTGAAGGCGGTGGTTATAAAACAGAAGTCGTTTTTGTAGACGAAATATACAATCAGTTTGGATATGGAATTGAAAACCATGTCATGGCCTTTAAAAATTTCAGTCATTATGTAGAAAAAAACTGGCCTTCACTGGAATATGTATTATTGCTGGGCAAAGGTTTGGAGTATTTTAATACCCGCAACGATGACCAGATCACCTCTCCACTATACGACCACCACTTCGTTCCCAGCTTTGGTTCACCCCCTTCTGACGTGCTGTTATTTTCAGATGGTATCTCATTTGATGGCAAGTACAGTATTGGTCGACTGGCAGCTACCAACATGGAAGAGGTCGGATTTTATCTCGAAAAATTAAAAACGCATGATGCGGCCATAAAATCAAATGATACAGATTGGTTAAAGAAAATATTACACTTGGGAGGAGGTGGAGATCTGGGAGAGCAAATCCAGATTAAAAGCAATCTCAATGTTATGAAAAAAATTATTGAGGGCGATATGTACGGCGGTACCGTAAGTTCTTACTACAAAGATAATTCTTCATCCACCTCGATTGCTAATCTGCCAAAAATTACTGAAACCATCAATAATGGTGTGTCCATTCTGTGTTTTTTTGGTCACAGTTCAGTTGGTTTATTTGACTATACCCTTGATGACCCAAAAAATTACAACAATGCCGGCAAACTTCCTTTTTTGTTGTCGCTGGGTTGTTATTCGGGTAATATTTGTTCTTCCAGTACCGGAATTAGTGAAAAATTTGTCTTGTCACCCAATAAAGGAAGCATAGGCTTTGTAGCCGCTTCTGGTTCTGCCTATATTAATACCCAGGGATCAATGGGTGTGAACTTTTATTCAGAGCTCACCGGTGCTTTTTACAATAAACCGGTAGGAAAAATTTACCGCAAATTAGCCTTGGATGCAGAAAATAATCTCAAAGGAGATTACACCTCCCAAAACAATGAAGGCTTTTCTACCATGTACCAGCAATTGATGCTGCATGGCGATCCTTCACTGATCATCCATGGCTTTGAAAAACCCGATTTCAGCATTGCTACCAATTCGGTCACAACCCTGCCCAATCCGGTTGTGATTCAAAAAGACAGCCTGGAACTAATCTTCGATGTTAAAAACAGTGGCAAATCTGTTGACGACAGCATCAATGTGGTGGTCCTCCACAAAGGTCCCAACGACAAGGTGATTTCATCCAGAGTGCTTAGGATTGCCACACCAAAATACAACAGTAATTTTCATTTAAAATTGAATGTGCAGGGTGTTGACATTGTTGGCCTGAATAAAATTAAAATAACTGTTGATGAAGCAGGAGAAGTGGATGAACTGAAGGAAGACAACAATGTGTTTGAATACAACTTTTTGGTTTTGTCCAGCAAGATCAAAGCCAATCACCCCCACGAATTCGCCATTGTAGACCAAAACAAACCATTTACCCTGGTAGCCAATTCGATCAACAGCATAGCAGAACTCAAAGACTATATTATCCAGATTGATACCACCGAATTATTCAATAGTCCTATGATGGTTGAAAGGATCTTTACCGATGCTCCTGGTACTATTGAATGGCAGCCCGATTTTACTCCTGTCAACAATACCACTTATTACTGGAGGGTAGCTGAAAATAAAGACCTAGGAAACGGTCTGGATTGGTCCAACAGCAGCTTTACTTATTTGATAGATGGTGGCGAAGGTTGGACCCAAAGGCACTACTACCAGTTTTTGAAAAACGATTATTTTCAAATGTCTGCCCAGCCCGACAACCATTTTAAATTTGGTGGCATCAACTATTTGGTAAATGTTAAAAGCCAGCGTTTCACCGATATCCTCAATATTCCTTATTCTACTGTGAATGGAGAAAAATGGGGCTCACTAACACCTGATCAAGGCAATGCCAACCTCATGAATGTAACGGTATGGACATCCAGGGGACTGTGGAGAAACACAAGCACTACCGACTTCGGATCCAAGCCCTATTCCAAAAATATATTTGCCTTTGACATCAGCACCAAAGAAGGAAGAAAAGGTGTCAAAGAATTACTGGATGCAGTGCCTGATTCTGCTTATGTGATGTTGTTTGTTTCGTTTACCAAAGTCCCCTCCGACTTTAACTACCAGGAATGGGAAACCGATCTCAATACCCTGGGATATAGCTTGTACAACACACTTGCTGATTGGGGTGCAACCGAATTTATTGAATACAAAATATCAGGCCCCAAACCTTATATTTTTGTCATGCAAAAAAATGTAGGAAAGATCCATGAAGAAATAGGTGAAACTACTTTTGATCAACTCAACTATTCTACGGTCGTGCCTGCCAGTGCTTACCAAGGCAAGATGTGGCAGACCATCGGGCCGGTCATTGCCTGGGATGAATTTGACTGGAATATTTATGAAACCACGCCTCTGATAGCACCTATTAAAGCTGCTGTAGACATTTATACCATTGATAACAATGGGGTGGAAAGTTTATACCTGAGTGAAGTCACAGGTAAAACAGATTTATCCTCCATTAATGCCCTTACCCATCCCTATATCCGACTTGAATACAGCTCGCTCGACTGGGATGATTTTGCACCCGCCGATGTATTGCACTGGACGGTAAAATATACCGGCCTGCCAGACCTCGTGCTGGAGGTAAACAACGACCCCTCGATTCCAGATACCATTGACCAGGGACAACCCCTCAAGTTGAGCTCTTTGATCAAACTAAAGGGACTAAATCAGCTGGATAGTTGCACCACTTCTTTTAAACTGGTAAGTAGCAACAACACCAGCATAGGTGAAGATGTGGTAGTACAAAACCTCAGTGCTGCCCAGGCCAAAGCCGTGGACTATACTTTTGAAACTTCAAAAATTAATGGCTTGCACCAGATTGTAGTTTCGGTTAATGAAGAACAAAAACCACAGGAAAAATATTACACCAACAACTCCGGCATAAAAACCATTTTTATCAAACCGGATAAGATCAATCCTGCCATGAATGTAACCTTTGATGGGGTTAAAATCATCAATGGCGATCTGGTATCTCCCACGCCGGCCATTGTGATCCGCATCAATGATGAAAATAAATACCTGCATCTGGAATCTACTTCTCTGGCCAGAATTGAATTGGTTACATTGGCCACAGGTAAAACAGAAGTGTTAAGTCCGGATGATGCAAGACTCAGCTTTGACTTTGAGCACGAAAAAGGGAAAAACGAAGCCCGTATCACCTTCACACCTACCCTGGAAGATGGAGAATACATCCTGCTGGTGCAGACCCAGGACGAATCGGGAAATTTATCGGGTGATAATATGTACACCGTAGAATTTAGGGTGGCGGCAGCGAAAGGATTTTCCAATTTCTACTGTTATCCCAACCCTTTCTCTACCTCTACCCAGTTTATTTTTGAATTTTCCGGAGGACTACCGGAAACCATGAAACTGCAAATCACGACCTTGTCGGGTAAAATAGTGAAGGAGGTAACGATGGATGAGTTGGGTCCCCTGCGTGTAGGCATCAACCGCACCCAGTACCGATGGGATGGTACCGATGATTTTGGAAATAAACTGGGCAATGGTGTCTATTTGATGAAAGCAATTGGTGATAGCGAGTTTTTTGATCCCAAGAAAGCGCAAAGACTGGTTATTTTTCGATAAGGACAGGCTCTGTTGATTGAGCACCAAGCAAAAATTTTGTAATGGCCAATGGATGGGTCAGAAATAGAAGGATGGCACTTAGCCTTAGTTTGACCCAAATCCATGATGCTGGGTGGTGGTAATCCATTTCCGCTGACAGCTTGTCTTTGATGATCTTTTGATTGCACGGCTTTGAAAAGGTATGCCGCAACATCAACAAAAACCATTTGTTGGCCAATCGTTTTTTGGACGTTAATTTTTCTTCTTGGTTTTTCAGAATCCGATTATGGTCGTGGATCCGCCGCATGGCTACCGGGGTAGCCATATTGCCACCTTCTATCAGTTGGGAATAAAGGCACAGCCTACGGATAAAATCGGTATCCTGCATTTGGGGCAGCTGCTCATCAAATAAAATTTGCAAAGAAGCTTTTTTTATGGTTAAGCCATTGAGGTGAAACCAGCCAAAGTCCGGTTGGCATAACATTGCTTCAAACATCTTTATTCCTGACGAAATTGGGCTGGCAACATAGGTAATCTCTTTATTGCCTCGTGCCAGGTAGAGTTCCTTTCCTTGTTCCGTTTCAAAACTGGTTGCTATGGCCTCGTAGACAAAATCTACGTCTTCTTTTTGATCAAAGATCTTGGTGGATAAGTCAAATCTGTTGGGCAAGTACCAATCATCGGCATCCAGAAAGGCAACGTAGGGACAAGATGCTACCCGAAGTCCCTGGTTTCTGGAAGCGCCTGCCCCTCTGTGGGCACCGCCTGGATGTTGGGTGATGATCACTCGTTCGTGAATTTTACTCCATTGCACGGCCAGGTCATGGAGGCTTGGGCTGTCTTCATCCAAAACTACCACAACCTCCTTTACACAATCAAATTGTAAGGCGGATACCACCGCATTTTCTACGTATTGGGTTGCCTGGTAAACAGGAATGATTACACTTACATTCAACCGACTCATCCCAGCGTACATTTTTTTAGTAAAAATGGCTTTTGTACCAGCAATTGCAGGAGCAGCCCCCATTTTATCAGCTGTCGTCCGACCATCGTTTTGGGGTAACCTTTGATCACATACCAAAAATGTACATATCGCAGCACCAAAGCACGACAGGTGCGGGGTTCTAATTGATAATCACTGATATGATCAAGCCATTTCTGAATCAATTTCCAACGATCGTTAAATTGCCTGTGACCTACGCTGGAGGTGATGTTTTGACCGTGCAATCGCCTGATAATTTTAATTTCCGCTTCCTTTTCTGGAACCAACAAACACTTGTAACAAAGTTCGTAGATAAACTCTATATCCCCTCCATACATAAAACTTTCATCCAGTAAGGCAGTTTGTTCCACGGCCGATTTTTTTACAAGCAGGGCTATGATGCTGAAAAAATCGCCTTTTTCAGCCAAAATATAGTACAAAAGATCTTTTTGAGATAATTCTGATCCAATATACCCGATGACATCCTGGTGTTGAAAAGCGGCAGGTCTGAAATCCGCTTGCCATACATTTTGCACCCTGGTAAAACACCCGTCAACATTGGGTCTTTCGGTCAATAATTGCATGCCATGGCTAAACCTGCCTGGCAGAAAATAATCATCTGCATCCAAAAAGCTGAGGTATTGTCCTCTGGCCATTCGAATGCCAATGTTGCGACTGGCGCCCGGCCCCAGGTTTTGAGCATTGACTTTATATACCAGTTTACTACCCTGAAGTGGCATCAACTTTTGTACCACCTCTGCCGTAGCATCGGTAGACGCATCATCAATAACAATAACCTCCAATACCTCTTCCTGTATCAGGGCAGAGTTGATGGCCTGCTCCACATAGGTGGCAGCATTGAAGGCAGGAATGATCACCGAAATCTTAGCCTCCATGCCTGGAAATTATTTTTGACCACAAATAACCCACTATGACCATGGGATTGACAAAGGTATCGTAGATCAAATGATCAAAACCATAGCTGCGGTCTGTAGCCCACCTTTTGGTGCAACGAATCAGGGTCACCGGCATCACCCACATGAGAGATCTCAGGGCGTTGTGGCTCCCTTGTGGGCCATCTCGACCCTGGGCAAAGGCAGCGCGCAAATGCCAACCAACGTGGTACTTGTGCTCTCCCACCAGGTGGAGCATCAAAAATTGGGGATTTATACCCAGCTTGTAGCCCGCCTTTTGTAACCTATGCTGAAGTTCTGCTTCTTCTCCATAACCTATGGCTTGAGATCGCATACCTAAATTAGATTTAAAACCTCCATTGTCTAGCAAGACCGATTTTTTGATGACCATAATGCCACCAGATATATTGTCTTGCCCAATAGGATCGGAAGTAGTGGCATACATTTTTTTATTCCCATAATTTTTGGGAAGCCAGTCTGGAGGCATAGCAGCGTGGTAGGCTTGATAACTGCCCCCAAAAAAATCAAAATCATAATGATGAATGGTATCAAACAACTGATCAAAGGTGCTATCCACGACCAGGCCGTCATCATCGAGGTAAAACAGCCATGGTGCCCTGGCTTCTTTGGCCCCTTTGTTCCTTGCATTGGATAATCCGGGTCTTGGCTCATAAACATAAATAAGCTCAAAGGGGAGTTTGCCTATCTTTGATAGAACCATTTCTTTGGTTTGATCGGTAGAAGCGTTGTCAACAACTATTACTTCCAGTTTTTCCGAATGATTTTTGACATGCAATACGACTTGGTCCAGGCATTTGCCAAGCAAGGCCGAACGGTTGTAAGAACAGATGATGACACTCACTTCCAGCATCTCAAAAACGGATCAGAGGTTTGGGGGTAAATATACATATGACCACACGATTTATTTGCCAATTGTGAGGTCTTGATGGATTTCGTTTAAAAGTTTTAACTCCAATCCCGGCTATCCTTTTAAATAAGCAATTAAAAAAGAAAGGTATTCTTTCCAGGAGGATGCCACCCAAGCATCTTTCAATGATTGACTAAAAAGATTTCTTGCCAGTTCCTTATTCTTGGCTTTGGCTGCCCGAATGGCATACATCAATCGCTTTTCGGCCATTAGTCTCCTAAAGATTTTGGGGGGTACAAAGCCGCTCCACTCGCTTACATGGTTTTGATAGTAATCGTTGATGGCAGCCAGATTGGCATCACATTGCGCTTTTAAATCGCCGACTTCCAATGAGCCCATATTTTGGTGGTAGCGATAATGGTAGAAATGATTGGGCATTTGTACCAGTTGGTTGCCATACAAGATCCGCAGCAGAAAATGGGTGTCTTCCCAATATTGAAATCGCTCGTCAAAGGCGATGGATTGAGCCAATTTTACCGGGATGCAACAGCTCACAACGCCCGTCATGTTTTGTAATACAAATTTTATCGCGCTGTCATGCACTTCTTCTTTAAACACGGCTCCTGCCACTACCTGGTGATCGGGTAAACAATGCAACAGTCCGGTGCGAACCACACCGTCTGTAGGAAATCCAATGCGCTGTAAAGTATCATAAAATGACTTCAACAGGTCCGGATGGTAGACATCATCATCATCCAGAAAACACAGATACAATCCTTTTGCTTCCTTTATTCCTACGTTTCTGGCTGCACTCCTGTTGTGTGTCCTTCCTTCAAAAGTCCTGATTCTGGGGTCAACAAAGGTTGAGCGAGGCAAAACATTTTTATCATTATAGACGACCAAAACCTCAAAATCAGGGTAGGTCTGCTTTACAACACTATCCACTGCTTCCAACAGAAGATCCGGCCTCTCATGTGCAGGAATGATGACCGAAAAAAAAGGCATATCCGTTATTGCTTTGTCAAAGTAAATTCACATCCGGAGTCGAGTCCTAAAAAACTATTGGTGCGAGAGAGGTTAAGGGTGGTGCCTTCAAGGCTGCCTTTGATTTCTATGCCTATGCCCAAAACCAGCACGCTACCGTCAAGATCACATCCATCCACTTCGGCGCTTTCGTCGTCGAAGGTAGAACCATTGATGACTACTTTATCATTGCTGCCCTCGTCTGTGATGGTGATAATGACTCCTTCAGTTTTGGTGCCATCACAGTTTTCTGTTCCCTTCCAGGTACCAATAAAATCGGCTTTTTGGCAATCATCCTTTTGGCAGGACAAAAAGCTCAGACCAAGCAAGGTGACGAGTAATATTTTTTTCATGCTAAATGTTTTTGCTAAAGTACAAAAATGCCGGCAATGAACCAATCTGAGTCTACCTTGCATCTAAATGAATTACCATTCTACGCCCGGATAACTTCTTTGCATGTATTGCATCGTAGCCAGGATGTAGCCCAGGTGTTCTGAATGACTGCCGTTTTTGCCTCCGGTTCTGTCAAAATGTTGATTGGGCCAGACAAGGGTGGATTGAGTGACCACTTGTTTTAGGTCTGAAAGGGCTTTCTCTTTTATATTTGACAAATCAGGGCCTATCCCAGCCTCCAACATGGCCAAATCGGCTTCTACTGGCTCGTAGGCTTCGCCAACAAATTTTACCATGGTTTGCAGGGCGTTTTGCATTTTTTGATGACTCTCATCGGTGCCGTCACCCAATCGAATCAACCATTCTGAAGAATATTTCAGGTGATACCGGGCTTCTTTTAGGGTTTTTTCAGCAATGGCAGCCAGAGCCGGATCCGCACTGTTTTTCATTTCCATCAAAAAATGAAAATGAAAATGGTCAAAAATACACTGCCTAACGATGGTAAAGGCCCAGTCTTCATTGGGTTGTTCGACCAGCAAAAGATTGTAAAACGATTGTTCTTTTCTTAGAAAGGGATAGTCGTCTTCGGTTACCGAACCGCCTTCTTCTTTTGCCAAAAGCTGATAAAGATATCGGGCTTCACCAATGAGATCGAGGGCGATGTTGGTAATGGCAATATCTTGTTCTAGTATGGGTCCGTGACCGCACCACTCTGACAATCTTTGACCCAGGATCATGGCATTGTCTGCCCACTGAAGAATAAATTTACGTCTGTGCTGGTCCATTACATGTGTTTGACTTCGTCCGGTACATCATAAAATGTGGGGTGGCGGTATATTTTATCCGCAGCCGGCTCAAATAAAAATGAGGCATCGCCCGGATCAGAAGCCCTGATATCGGCAGCCTTTACAACCCAGATGCTAACGCCTTCACTTCTTCGGGTATAAACATCTCTGGCATTTTCCAAGGCCATATCTGCGTCCGATGCGTGCAAGCTACCTACATGCTTGTGGGATAGTCCATTTTTTGATCGGATAAAAACTTCATACAAAGGCCAGTTATTATTCATATCAGGCTGTTTTTGAAATGTTATGAATTTGTGCTTGTTTTTGGGCATACGCCGCAGCGGCTTCTCTAACCCAACTTCCATTTTCGTGGGCTTTAACCCTGGCATTCAGTCTTTCTTCATTGCAGGGACCATTTCCTTTGACGACACTCCAGAACTCATTCCAGTCGATGGGACCAAAGTCATATCCCTTTTTTGCTTCGTTAAACTTTAGCTGAGGATCTGGAATGGTCAATCCCAACAGGTCAGCCTGGGGCACGGTCATGTCTACAAATCGCTGCCTCAACTCATCATTGGAAAATCTTTTTATCTTCCAGCGGATCGACATTTCAGAGTGGGTAGAATCGCTGTCATTGGGGCCAAACATCATGAGTGAAGGCCACCACCATCGGTTAAGAGCATCCTGGGCCATGGCTTTTTGGTCTGCGCTTCCTTTGCTAAGCACCGTCATGATTTCATAGCCCTGACGTTGGTGAAATGACTCTTCTTTACAAACCCTGACCATGGCTCTTGCATAGGGTCCATACGAGCAACGGCAAAGAGGCACCTGGTTCATGATGGCAGCACCATCTACCAGCCATCCAATGGCTCCCATATCGGCCCAGGTAAGGGTAGGATAGTTAAAAATACTGGAATATTTAGCCTTGCCGGTATGCA
This sequence comes from uncultured Bacteroidota bacterium, assembly GCA_937872515.1. Taxonomy (GTDB): domain Bacteria; phylum Bacteroidota; class Bacteroidia; order Chitinophagales; family Saprospiraceae; genus JADKBO01. Next base: position 20,526 of record CALMSX010000116.1, on the reverse strand, counting down.
GTTGTTCGAGCAGGGTCTCCCGATCGATACCGAGGGTTTCGCATGCTGAATAGAGGTACAAGCCATGGCCTGCTTCATCCTGGACTTTGGCTAATAAGGCTAATTTTCTTTTCAGACTTGGAGCCCTGGTTATCCAATTGCCTTCGGGCAACATACCCACAATTTCTGAATGGGCGTGCTGTGAAATTTGCCTGATCAGGGTCTTGCGATACTCATCCGGCATCCAATCTTTGGGCTCAATTTTATCTTCTGCATCAATGACCTGCAGAAATTTCTCTTCTAATGACGATACCTGTGTCATGATTCTCTGAATTGTATTGCAAATTTAACCCAAAAACCGAACATTTGTTCGCCTCCCTTACTACGAGTTTTGGGTTTTGAAATAAAATCTAATATACCTTTGTAAATGAGGGGTTTAATACCCATTTGGACCAACTTTTGTCATAGCCATGGATCTTTTTTACAGGCTTTCCCCTAGCATCTACCACTTCATATCCCCGGTTAACCCATTCGAATATGCTGCCATAAAGGTTGTAAACGCGGCGGTAACCAAGCTTGATCAGCTTTTCTCCAATTTTTTCACTTCGGTAACCTATTGAACAATAGAGAATTATTTTTTTATCTTTAGGCACGGAAGTAAGTAGGGAAGCATCAAAATGGGTGTAGCCGGCATGGATGGCACCACTGATGTGACTTACCTGGTACTCTTCTTTTTCACGGGTATCCAGCAAAAGGTAAGACGAGGTTGGCAAACGATACAAATCATCTACGCTGACCACGGGAACCGTAAATGACAGATAGTTGTTGACGGTTTCTGCAAAATTTTTGTCTGCCACCGAACTTTTTTGGGCAATGGTCTTTGGTAAGAAAACACATATTAAAATTATTAATAATGTGTATTTCACTGTATTTGCACCCATTGTTTCAAATTTATTTCATTATGCAACATTTTTGGCACAGCTTTTGGTTCTTTTTGGGTATAAAAAATGAGTCATCCTTTATGAGTTCCCTATTTAGGTTAACAGTATTTTCTGTAATGTGTTTTTCTTTATTTTCATTCTCCAGAACAGCTGAAGAGGATGCCGCCTATTCCTATATTGATCAATTCAAAGAACTGGCAGTGGTGGAAATGCACAGATCAGGCATTCCGGCAAGCATCATTTTGGCCCAGGCCCTGCACGAATCTCAGTATGGTATGAGCAGGTTGGCAACTGAAGCGAACAACCATTTTGGAATTAAGTGCAAATCCTATTGGGTGGGAAAAACCTATTACCACAAAGATGATGATTTTAATCGCGATGGTCAACTCATTGAATCTTGTTTCAGGTCTTACGGCTCTGCACTTGAATCTTATGTAGACCATTCCAATTTTTTAATGTCTACCGTTCATTACCTGCCCCTCTTTAATTATGAGCACACCGACTATAAATCATGGGCCAGTGGATTGAAAAGCTGTGGTTATGCCACCGATCAAAAATATGCACAGAAACTCATCACTAAGATTGAGAAGTATGAGCTCAACAAATTTGATGCGTGGGAAAATCCCTACAAACTCATCTTGGGTCAATAACTTATTTTCCCCCAAATAAGTAGTTTCTAATCAATTTTCCGAGGTCTTCTGCCCTCATGTATTTTTCAACCCTCTCTTTTTGATGCGGTTGATAATAAATATAGGGTACTGAAATGACCTTACGATCAGCACTGCCGTGGCCTCCTTTGTAATTCGACACCACGGCTTCATAGTTGCTGGCCAAATCATAACCAGCAGCGGCAGTGATGACCAGATCACCTGATTTATTTTTGGAAACCAGCTCATAAAATCGGTAAATGGCATCGGGATATTCCGAAAAAAGGGTGGCTTTGAGCCATTCTTCGGAAGTAAAAAAACCGTTATTGATCATTTTCTTTACTTCGCTGTGATTTTCATATCCCAAAGGGTCCATGCCCATTACAATTCGATAAGCGTATTTATTACCCATCTTGGTGATGGCTGCCCTCCCCTTTTTGCTTAAGATGTACATATCACCATTGACTTCATCCATCATCAAACAAAGTTCAATTCCTTCTGTGGTTATCAATTCCCGGGGCAGGTTGATGGTCGTTCCATTTTTAATCATGAGCCGTTCCAGGCTTTGTTTGCCCAACTTTTTCTTAGCCGCATCCAATACATAAATGTAGGCTGATAAGTTGCCATTGATCACAAAGTAGGCATCCAATGTGCTGAGTTTTGAAGACGGAGTGGTAAGGTCGGTGCTGTACAAAACGGCTGATTTACCTCTTTCGATGGAGAGTCCGGTTTTTTGTTTCAACGTTTTGCATACATCGAGGTTGGTATGTACATCCTGGATGCCGTGATCTGAAACTACTGCAATTGCTCTCTGTTCGTGTCCCAGATCCCTGCATTTTGACAGAATTCTTCCAATTTCGATGTCTATGTGGCGTAGCAGGTGGTGATAGATTGAATCGGTACCATTTACATGGTTGTAAGCATCTGGTGAGGCAAAGGTGATCCATTGTACCTTTGGATTAGACTCCAGCTGGGTCATGGCGAGGTCGGCCACTGCGGTTTCGTGCAAAAAATGATTTTTGATTACTTTTTTACCAATCCACGGAAGTGAGGCCAGGTTCGACAACCAAATCTTACCCTCGTATTTGGCGGTGGTGTGGGCAAATCCTGTTTTTACACTTTCTTTTACCCCCCTGTTCATATAACTGTTAATGGAACAAGTGTAAGAAGTACCGGCCAGTTCGAAAAGGTTTTGGGGACTGGCTTTGACATCATAATTCATTTGAACATTGGTTCTTCCTACATAGTTTCTGAGCTGCCCCTTTTCCCTTTCTTTGTCAAACCACCTCAGTCCATAAATACCGCTCTCGCAGGCATCGGTACCCGTAAGAAAGGGATAAAAGGCATATCCCGTCATGGTTGGAAAAGAACTGATGCCATTTTCCACATAGAGTGAACGTTGCATCAGACTTTGCAAATGGGGTAGCCTGCCCTTCGCTAATTCTTCGTTAAACAGATCTTGTGAAAGTCCGTCGATTAAAATGATGGTGACACTTTTGGTGGACAAGGGTTCTATTCCCTGTTTTGGCCTGCTCACATCCAACAAAGCCCAGACTATAACAACGATGCTAAAAGCGAAGAACCAGGCCCGGCTGGCTTTCATTACAATGAGGATGCTATTTTGTAGGTAGTTTTGGCATCACCCATGGTATAAAAGTGAATACAGGGCACTCCTCTTGCCTTTAATTCTTTTGATTGCTGGATGCACCATTCCTCTCCTATGGTCTTTACGTGTTTTTCGTCTGCGTTCATCATCTCTTTGACGAGGGCTTCCGGCATGTTGATAAAAAACTTGCGGGGAATGGAGTTGAGCTGATATTTTCTGGTGATGGGTTTTAGGCCCGGAACAATGGGAACCGTAATTCCCGCTGCTCTACAGGCATCCACATACCTGAAGAAGTTTTCGTTGTCGTAAAACATTTGGGTTACGATGTAGCTGGCGCCTGCCTTCACCTTGTCTAAGGTAAATTGGATATCGGTATCCAGGTTGGGTGATTCAAAATGTTTTTCTGGATATCCGGCCACCCCAATACAAAATTCTGTGGGTGACGCTTTTTCAATGTTGGCATCCAGATAAACGCTGTGGTTCATATTGTTGATCTGTTTCACCAAGTCAACAGCATATTTATGGCCATTGGGCTCGGGAATAAATTTATCTTCAAACTGTCGGGCATCGCCCCTCAGTGCCAACACATTGTTGATGCCCAAAAAATTGAGATCAATCAGGGCATTTTCCGTTTCTTCTACGGAAAAACCTCCACAAATCAGGTGGGGTACGGCATCTACTCCATACCTGTGCATGATGGAAGCACAGATGCCTACGGTGCCGGGTCTCTTGCGAATGGCTATTTTTTCATAGTAACCACTTTCTCTTTTATTGTAAATGTATTCTTCTCTGTGATAAGTTACATCAATAAAAGGGGGTTTAAATTCCATCAGGGGATCCAGGGTGTCAAAGATATCCTGCATGCTGCCCCCTTTTAATGGAGGAAGCACCTCAAATGAAATGTGGGTTTGGTCGGGTGATTTTTCGAAGTAATCTGTTACCTTCATACGTTTTGTTTCTCTTGGGGCAAAGATACATAATCCCTGCACTTTTCTGTTTCATCAAAAGGACTGTAAACACACAAAACGAAAGCCCTTATTTTTTTCTCAGTTCACTAAGATTGTAATATTTCAGGCTGCTCTCATTCTCAATGCGGTAAGAAACATCAAAATCGTTTAAGACCGCATCCAAAATAGGATAGTCACCGGGACGGTAACCTTCTTTGAGGTCATAGCTATATAATTTGCTGAAGTGGTTCCAGTAAAAGGCCGTAAAGCCACCCTTTACCCCTTTGATGAGTTCATACATATTCTGATCCAACTCCTTTTCAATCATCTTCATCATGATTTTGCCCTGCAGCTTGGTCAGGCCCTTGAGGGGTTCTTCAAACTCAGCGGTAAGTTGTTTGTCGAGTTCTTTCAGTCTTTTTTTGCGCTCTTTTTTAGAGAGGTGCTGTGAGGCGTATTCAGTTTCTCTGAATATTCTTATGGCTTCTTTTGCATAGGGAAAAACAGTGGCTGCGTACCTTCTAAACTTCTGGTATTTTTTGTACTCCTCATCATTGGCAAATTTTCGGAGTGAGGTCACACTAACGTCATCCATGTCTACCAAAATAAGGGTATCCCCATTTTCTGTAACTATGGCAGAATAAACCTTGCCGTCTACAGAGACCTTGGTTTGCACATCTCCGGTACCTTTAGAGGGGGGAACGGTATCTTTTACCTGGGCCTGAACATTGAGCATCCAGACACACATAAAAATTGAAAAAAGGTACTTCATATCCATCGTTTTTTGTAAAACGAAAAAGCCATTTAAAAGTTATGCAGCTGAAAAGATTAGTTTGATCAAACCAACTTTACGGTTCAACAGAGGTATTGTCGATCTCTTTTGGTGCTTCTGCAACATGGGCATGTTCAAACCTTTCCTCTTCTGCAAAAGGTCTTTTACCAATCAACCTTTCGAGGTCTGACTTATGTAAAACTTCTTTTTCCAGCAGTGTCTGGGCCAAAAGATTGAGCTCATGTCTTTTCTCTGTCAGCAGGTTTTTGGCCCGTTGATATTGACTATCTATCAGGTTCCTCACCTCATCATCCATCAACCTTGCGGTTTCGTCTGAATAGGGCTTGTGGTAGCTATCACTTGAAAGGCCGTAAAATGAAACATTACCCACCTTTTCGTTCATTCCAAAAACCGATATCATGCTGTATGCCATACGGGTAACCTGGTCAAGGTCATTTTGGGCTCCGGTTGAAATTTTATCAAAAACAATCCTTTCTGCCGCTCTGCCTCCCATGGTCATACACATTCTGTCCAACAGCTGTTCTGTCCTGGTGATGTATTCCTCCTTCGGCAGGTATTGCGCAAAACCCAGTGTCCCCACTCCTCTCGGTACAATCGTCACTTTCACCAAAGGACTTGCAAATTCGAGGTACCAGCCACAGATAGCGTGTCCGGCTTCGTGGTAGGCAATGATTTCTTTTTCTTTAGGTGCAATGAGTTTGTTTTTCTTTTCAAGGCCTCCAATTACCCTGTCGAGTGCAAAATTAAAATCGTCCATTCCCACCGCTGTTTTATTGCGTCTGGCAGCAACCAGGGCAGCTTCATTACAAACGTTGGCTATTTCAGCGCCGGCAAAGCCCGGTGTCATTTCGGCCAGGGCATAAGAGGTAACTTCTGAATCAACTTTGATGGTCTTGAGGTGGACTTTAAAAATAGCATCTCTGCCTTTCAAGTCGGGCCTGTCGATCGAAATTTGTCTGTCGAAACGTCCCGGTCTCATGAGGGCTGAATCGAGGATGTCGGGTCTGTTGGTAGCAGCCATCAGGATCACTCCTTTGTCTGTGCTAAAGCCATCCATTTCCACCAACAACTGGTTAAGGGTATTTTCTCTTTCATCGTTGCCTCCCTGCATGGCATTGCGGCCTCTGGCCCTGCCTATGGCATCAATTTCATCGATAAAAACAATACAAGGGGCCTTATCTCTGGCTTGTTTGAAAAGGTCGCGCACCCTTGAGGCACCTACACCCACAAACATTTCAACAAAGTCTGAACCCGAAATAGAGAAAAACGGAACGCCCGCTTCTCCGGCTACCGCCTTGGCCAGCAATGTTTTTCCGGTACCCGGAGGACCTACCAGCAAAACTCCTTTGGGAATCTTACCCCCAAGAGCTGTGTACTTTTTGGGATTTTTCAGGAAATCCACCACCTCTACCACTTCCTCTTTGGCTTCGTCAAGTCCCGCCACATCCGCAAAGGTGACATTGACCTTGGAGTCTTTTGAGTCAAATAGGGTAGCTTTGGATTTGCCTATATTAAAAATCTGACCACCAGGACCACCAGGGCCACCGCTGACCCTGCGCATGATGAACAACCAAATTGCAATCAAAAAAACAAAAGGCAAGAGATAGCCCAGAATCGGTGTCAGCCAATTGGTCCTTGTCACATATTTGGGATCGATGGCGATGCCTTCTTTTTTTAATTCTTCTATTTTGGCACCAAAACTCTCTATGGCACCTATCTCAAAGGTAAAGTGGGGTTGCTGATCGATGATACGGGTCTGTTTAAAATCCGTGTATTTTTTTTCTAAGACGTCTTTTTTGATATAAACATTGACGTTGTTTCTGTTGACCACTTCAACTTTATCTATTTCACCATTCCTTGCCATTTCCTCAAATTTGCCAAGGCTGATGACCTTGGTTTTGGTATTGACCATCACAGAAAGGTTGATGGCCAGGATGGCGAGGATAATAATGCCATAAATCCAATATGAATTAAGATTGAACTTTTTTGGCCCGTTGTTCTCGTTGTTCTCCATTTGAACTAAAATCTAATTTTTATTTACTTATAAACCCTTTTGGACAAAAGAAGTTCTTTAGACATCGTCGTACTCCGTTACTTCTGCATCGCTCCAAAGGTCTTCGAGGTCATAAAAACCCCTGGTTTCTGGATAAAATACATGAAGTACCGTGTTGAAAAAATCTACCAAAACCCACTTAGCCCCCAGCATTCCCTCTACGTGGATCGATTTTAAGCCCAATTCATCGCGACAACGTTTTTCAACATTGAGACTAATGGCTTTTATCTGGGTAGTAGAGTCACCTTCACAAATAATAAAAAAGTCTGCCGGAGCATCATCAATGTGCCTTAAGTCTAATTTTATAATTTTTTTACCTTTGATGTCCTGGATAGCGTCGACTATAAGGTCGTTTAAGGTTTGATCTTCTGCACGCAGCTTAAGTGCTGCTGTCTGTCGTTTACTCAAAAAAAATATTTTTGTTTTTATAAAAACTGTTCCAAATTTACGAAATGTTGACGGCTTATACACACTTTGGGAAAAATCATCTCCATTTCGACGTTCTGGACTCTACCAATACTTTTGCCCAAAACTTAATAGCAAAAAGCAGTCCAATGGACGGAACTGTCATTTCTGCAGGCTTTCAAAGCCAGGGGAGAGGACAATTTGACAGAAAATGGCTTTCAAACCCCGGTGAGAACCTCTGTTTTAGCATTATTGTCTACCCCCACTTTTTGCAACCCAACCAACAATTTTACCTCAGCATGTGCATAGCCACGGCCATAGCCAAGGCCCTTGAAAACGAAAAGGTGGGAAATGTGAAGTTGAAATGGCCCAATGACCTCTACATTGGCCCATTAAAAACAGGGGGTATTCTTATTGTCAATCAGCTTCAGGGACTCAAATGGGCTTCTTCTGTAATTGGCATTGGTATCAATGTCAATCAAACCTCCTTTGACCCTGAGCTACCCAATCCTACCTCGTTGGCGATCCATACTTCGAAGGTTTTGAACCTCAAACACCTCCTCGACAATATTTTGTTTCAGATTGAGCATGATTATAACCAATATCTGAGAAAAGCCGATTTTGACCACCTTTTTTCGACCTATCACCAATACCTGCTGGGACATGAACAAGCAGTCACTTATTCCTCAGGAGAAGCCATTAGGCAGGGAGTGCTCAAAGGTGTGATGCCGGATGGAAGGATTTGGCTGGAGGGTGAATTTGGCAAAGAGCTGTTTGCCAATGGAGAGACAAGTCTTACCTATTAACAAAAAAGCCACGTCTCAAAACGAGACGCGGCTTTCTTATCTGGTCAATCCAGCTTAGGCTTTCTGAGATTCTACGTATGAGATGGCTTGGCCAACTGTTTGAATCTTTTCTGCTTCTTCATCTGGAATGGATATGTCAAATTCTTTTTCAAATTCCATGATCAACTCTACCGTATCAAGCGAGTCAGCTCCAAGGTCATTGGTAAAGCTTGCTTCAGGGGTTACTTCAGATTCATCAACTCCCAATCGGTCAATAATGATCTTTTTTACTTTTTCTGCAATGTCAGACATTCTAATTGTTTTTTTTGTTTTAAAAAATGTAATCCTATACGCACATTACACACGTATTCTGATTTATAATGCAAAGTAAGCACTAAGAAAATTCCTAGACAAGCTATTTTACGAGAATTTTAACATTATAAAAAAACATAATACTACTTATATCATTGATTTATTGCGTTTTACATATAAAAAAGCTTGCAGCTCAAAAAATCTAACTTCAGGTTAAGTAGAAAATGGCATTTTAAAAGCCATTAGGGCAAAAATTTATCGCCCATTATGTCATCTATTGACATCTTTCCAATCAAAATCATTGAAAGCAGTCAACTTAAAAGCATTAATTTTAGCCAAATTTTAGCTTCGATTATGCATTATTATCGTTTGGGCCTTTTGCCAAAAAAGAGGCATACCCAGTTCCGAAAAGAAAGTGGTGAATTGTACAGTGAACAATTGTTTTCAACAGAAGGATTTAGTGACAATTATTCTTTATTGTACCACAATCAGCCACCTACCCAAATTATTCAGATTTCAGATCCATTGGATGTTAGTCCCAATGTGGTCATCAACAAACAACTTTCACACCGCAGTTTGAAAGGTTTTAATATTGTCCCTACAGCCGATTATTTGGAAAGTCGCAAGCCGGTGCTGGTCAACAGCGATTGTAAAATCATCTTAGCGGCACCTCAGCAGAGCAGCACCCAGTATTTCTACAAAAATGCAGACGCAGATGAAATCATATTTATTCACGAAGGTACCGGCACCCTCAAAACCATGTACGGCAATCTGCATTTTGAATACGGTGATTATCTGGTTATACCCAGGGGTACCATTTACCAGCTGCATTTTAATGATAGCCACAACCGCTTGTTCATTGTTGAATCTGTAAGCGCGGTTATTACTCCCAAAAGATACAGAAATGAATTTGGCCAATTGATGGAACACTCCCCTTTTTGCGAGCGCGATATTCGTAAGCCGGAAGAGCTGCAGCCGATAGATGAAAAGGGCGACTTTTTACTCTACATTAAAAAACAGGATCAGCTCTATCCCTACCACTACAAATCACACCCTTTTGATGTGGTAGGCTGGGACGGTTATGTGTATCCCTATGCTTTTTCCATCCATGATTTTGAACCCATCACGGGCAGGGTGCACCAGCCCCCTCCTGTACACCAGACATTCCAAACCCGTGGTTTTGTAGTTTGTTCGTTTGTGCCCAGGTTGTATGATTATCACCCCCTGGCCATACCTGCTCCTTACAACCACAGCAATATCGACAGTGATGAAGTGTTGTACTATGTAGATGGCGATTTTATGAGCAGAAAAAGTGTAGAAAAAGGACAAATTACCTTACACCCCGGCGGAATTCCACACGGACCCCATCCTGGTACTGTAGAAAAAAGCATCGGCGCCAAAGAAACCCAAGAGCTGGCCGTGATGGTTGATACCTTCAGGCCTTTGCAGTTGACCGATCATGCCTTATTAATAGAAGACACAACTTATCCCTATTCGTGGGTACATTAAAAAAATACAACTATATCACAATGGAAACACAAATCAAATCTTCAACTACGACCAACAACGATACCTTTCCTATCAATGGAACCGACCATATTGAATTTTATGTGGGCAACGCCAAACAATCTGCCCTTTATTATCAGCACTGTTTTGGTTACGAACTGGTAGCCTACAAGGGTCCTGAAACCGGCAGCCGAGAAGTAGTATCTTACGTTTTGCAACAGGGTAAGATCAGACTGGTACTCACCTCAACGGTAAAAGAAGATCACGAAATAGCCAAACACGTTGCCAAACACGGAGATGGTGTGAAAGTCCTGGCCCTATGGGTAGACAATGCTGCAGAAGCCTATGAAAAAGCGTTGGCCAAGGGGGCTGAATCTGCTTTTGAACCCTATACCCTTACCGATGAGCATGGGGAGATCAAGCTGGCGGCCATCAAGACCTATGGTGAGACCATCCACACCCTGGTGGAGAGGTCCAACTACAAAGGTGCCTTTATGCCGGGTTTCATAGCTAAAAAAAGTGAGGCCCCTGTTAAAAGCATTGGCTTAAAATATGTAGATCACTGTGTGGGCAACGTAGAGCTGGGCGACATGAACAGGTGGGTGAAGTTTTATCAGGAGGTTTTAGGCTTTAAACTGCTTATCACCTTTGATGACAAAGATATCTCTACCAAGTACACCGCATTGATGAGTAAGGTGGTGAGCAATGGCAATGGATACATCAAATTTCCAATCAATGAGCCCGCCAATGGAGTGAAAAAATCGCAGATCGAAGAGTATCTCGATTTTTACAAAAGCGCCGGCGTGCAGCACATAGCGGTGGCCACCGACAACATCCTTGAAACCGTATCTGCCCTTAGAAAAAATGGGGTAGAATTTTTATACGTGCCGGATACTTATTATGACGACCTTTTGGAAAGAGTGGGCAACATCGATGAAGACATCGAATCCCTTAAAAACCTCAACATTTTAGTTGACCGGGATGATGAGGGCTACTTATTACAAATATTTACCAAACCTGTGCAAGACAGGCCAACGGTGTTTTATGAAATCATTCAACGCAAGGGTGCCGTGTCATTTGGAAAAGGAAATTTTAAGGCCCTTTTTGAAGCCATCGAAAGAGAGCAGGCTTTGAGAGGTACCTTATAAATTGATTCATTCACTACTTAACTATACCCATATGAAGAGTATTTATACATTTTGTTTTTTATTCTTGATGTCCGTGGCATCCGTTGCCCAGATAGATTGTCAATATCAAAATCAGGGTTTTGAAGATTGGTATGATGCCACCAGCATCTATTTTGAACCTGGAGAAGAGCCCAATAATCCTATTTTTTTACCTGACAATCACATACCCTTGTTCCGGTTTATCACCATGGCATTTGCAGGTGGTTTTTTTCTCGAACCGGGAACAGAAGAGTACAATGCCTTTTGGGGAATTGGTTTTGGAATTTCTCAAAGTTTTGATGCCTTTAAAGGAGAAAGTGCTTTAAGAATTGGAGGTGATGCTACGTTTAGCGGGGCAGATATTTATACCGTGAACAGTTGTACCGAAAAACCTTCTATGGTTCAATTTAGTTACAAACACGTTGGCACAGGGCCTGACACGCTTGGTTTTTTGATGGTCATTGATACTGCTGTGACCTCCGTTCCCGGTGATCAGGCCGATCTGGATGCCCTCCCTGCTTATGTTTTTTACAATATTGTGAGCAGCAGCGATGATACCTCCTATACTACCATAACACTTCCGTTTACCGTCAATCATCCAGAAGTCGAGACCGACACCATTTTAACCTTTATGATTGTAAATGGTGATATCAATTACTTTCAGGGTGGAGGTGTTAGTTACTTCTTAATTGATGACATCAAATTGGGTGATTTCTCAGCTGTTGATGCAGATGGTGATGGTTTTACCTCAGAAGTAGATTGCGATGATACCAATCTGGCCATCAACCCTGGAGCCGTAGAAATTCCCAATAACAGCATTGATGAGGATTGCGATGGCATAGCACAGATCATAGATATGGATGGGGATGGCTTTAATTCAGATGATGACTGTAATGACAGTGTGGCTGCGATCAATCCAGATGCAAGCGAAGTACCTAACAATGATATTGATGAAGATTGTGACGGTGTGGCCCTGGTGATCGATGTGGATGGCGACGGCTTTAATTCTGACGATGACTGCAATGACAATGTAGCTGCCATCAATCCAGATGCAAATGAGATACCTAATAATGATATTGATGAAGATTGTGACGGTGTGGCCCTGGTGATTGATGTAGATGGCGACGGCTTTAATTCTGACGATGACTGCAATGACAGTGTAGCTGCTATCAATCCAGATGCAAATGAAATACCTAACAATGACATTGATGAAGATTGCGATGGCGTAGCCCTGATCATTGATGTTGATGGAGATGGATTTAATTCCGATGTAGATTGTGATGACAGCAATGCGGCCATTAATCCGGATGCGTCAGAAATTGCCAACAATGGCATTGACGAGGATTGCGATGGCGCTGATTTAATTTCAGCCACCCACAATCCTTTGTTTCAGTCGTTGACGATTGCACCAAATCCATTCAACACAGAATTTACGCTTAATTTTGACAAGGTCTTGTCAAAACTAGTTTTGCGCCAATCCAATGGCAGAGAGCTTTCTTCTTATTCAGTGAACAGCAACTCAATTACTATCCCCACAGTCGATTTGGCTGCCGGACTTTACTTTTTACAGGTTTTTGATGAAAATGGAAACAGTGTAGTCAAAAAACTGATCAAACATTAAATATGTATTATCAGGATGTCCGGAAGCTAGCCGGAGATAAAAATTTAGCTGAAAAAAACGGACATTCTTACCGAATAAGTCAAAGAGAGCCATCTGTATTCAATTACAGCTGGCTCTCTTTGATCCTTTTGCTGGCCTGCCAAACCGGCTATAGCCAAATCCAACCCAAGTACAATCCTTTGTTTAATGATGGTGTGGTGTCGAGCATTTATATCACAATGGATGCCGATTCACTCAATGCCTTACTGGATCCCTCCAATTGGGAGGAAGACCATGAATATCCGGCCACCTTTGTGTGGAGTGATGGCAGTAGCAGAGATACGCTTAAAAATGTAGGCTTCCGATTAAGGGGAAACACTTCGAGGCAGTCGGCCAAAAAATCATTTAAGGTAAAGTTTAATCATTTTGGTGGCAAAAAATACCAGGGTCTTTCGGACCTCAACCTCAACGGTGAGCACAATGATCCTTCACTTTCGAGGGCTAAAATAGTGTGGGATCTTATGAGAAAAGCGGGCATCGATGCACCTCGTGCCAACCATGTACTCTTGTTTGTCAACAATGAATACAAGGGCATCTATCTCAATGTAGAGCACATTGACAACGATTATTTTCAAGCCAGGGACAAAGATGAAGAAGGTCAGATTTTTAAGTGTTTTTATGGTTGTGATTTTAAATACAGGGGCAGCAACCCTTCACAGTATCCTTCAACAGTATACGAACCGCAGAACCATGAAGATGATCCCAACACCTATGACCTGATAGAATTTATCAGAAGACTCAATGCAAAAGACGATCCCAATTTCAGGTGTAAGCTGGAAGAAGTATTTGATGTAGATGCTTATCTCAAAACCATGGCCATGGAGGTGTTGGCAGGTCATTGGGACAATCCTTTGTTCAATAAAAACAATGCCTATGTGTACATCCCTACGAATGGAGCAAGGCTAGAAATTATGGCCTACGATGTTGACAATACCATGGGTGTTGATTGGTTTGGTGAAGACTGGGGTGACAAAAATATATATTCATGGGCCGAGCCTTCCAATGACAGACCCTTGTTTTACAACCTCATGTCGCAATCAGACTACAAAACGAGGTATGGCTATTTGATCAAACATTGGCTTCAAACATTTTTACAAAGTGATAGTATCAATGCCCTGGTAGATAAAACAAGAGATCGCATTAAACCCTATAGGGGCACAGATATTTATTCGGGGCTTGATTATGGCTACACTTACAATGATTTTTTGAACAGCTTTGAAACCATGAATGACAGGCATGTAAAATATGGCATCAAAGAGTACTTTGCCAAACGACTTTCAACTGCCCAGTCCCAGCTTCAAAATACCCAGGTAAGTCCATATTTTGGCGACATTCGATCTGCTTATAAGAACGGAAAATACATTATGAGTTTTACCGCTGAGGCCATGGAGGCTCTAAAAGTAGAAATCACTTTTCGACTCGACAATGGAAGCTGGCAAACACTTGAATTGAAGGATGATGGACAAGGCATAGATGCATTTAAAAATGACCACAGATATCATTTTGAGAGGAGTGGTACCCAACCAGCAACCATCCAGTTAACCTTAAAGGCAGTTGATCTTTCCAACCGAGAGAGCAAATGGCCGGTTTGCAATACTTACAATTACTCCATTGGTTACAACGAAGTTCCCCAATTGTTTATCAATGAATGGATGGCCGACAATACCGACATCAAAGATGAAGCCGGTGAAGCAGAAGACTGGATTGAAATTTACAATGCCGGTGAGGAAGACATCTATTTGGGACAGTACTACCTTTCAGACAATTTGCAAAAGCCGGATAAATGGTTGATGCCGGATATCACCTTATCTGCCAAATCATGGGTAAGCTTTTGGGCTGATGAGGATGGATCGCAGGGACCAGGACACGCCAATTTTAAGTTGAGTAAAGACGGAGAGTTTATTGGTATATTTGACAATGCCGACAATTATTTTGCACCTATTGATACGGTAAGATTTGGACTAAGTCAAACGAATGTTGCTTATGGCCGATATCCGGATGGGGGGCCTTTGGTTGGAAAGTTAAGCTTACCCACAAAAGGGGAAACCAACGTTTTTACTACTACGAATGATGTTCTTAGTAAATTCAAACTTTTCCCCAATCCTACCTATTCAATTATCACAGTGCTGCATTCAGATCATTGGGAATTTTTAAATATTTCTAATTTAAATGGAACTGTTCTTGCATCTGCCAAAACAATAATCCCAAATGGAATTGAATTAGATACGAGTGACTTGCCTGACGGTGTTTATACGATAACTCTTCAATCAGCAACAGGTAAAACAAAAGTTGTAAAATGGGTGAAACAAAAACCTTAGTTAAAAGGGTGAAAGTCTGAATTAAAACTTACCAGTTCTTTCAATAGATCCATAATTTAAAACTAGCTGAATTTTTGCTAGTTTTTGTTTTTAAAATGTAAACGCCAGGCTTAATGGTATTGGGTATGGTAATAGGTTCCTGTAATGAGGAAATGATTTGATTTCCAGTTAAATCAAAAATAGACCATTGAACAACGCGTTCAGAAGAATGAGTAAAGATTTGGTTACCAGGTTTAATAGGATTGGGGTAGATCCCCCCTTTCTCTCCTTTTTCAGTCTCTGTTACCATGGAAACCTTACATAGTTTTATCACTGCGTCTTTATCTTCACACAGTTCATCATTTTGATTTATAAATACTTTAGAGCTTGGGGCTTTATTTAATACATCACAAATAAATGGAATCTGACAATAATTTAACATTGGATTCTTGTCAATCATTAAATAATACTGCTTATTGGGGATATAAACATGGGCAAAAACATTTGCTGATTTAACATTTAACAAAGCATCGATATTTTTCAGGTTTTCATTATCCGAAAGTCTTAATCCACTTAATTCTTTTACGCTTTCCAAGCCTTTTAAATTGATGAGAGAATCTAAGCTGACCAAGCCTATAAGATTAATAGAATCCGGGTATAAAAAGGATGAAAGGAAATTTTTTGGATAATTTTTAATGTTTTCCACATGCAGCCCATTGGTGATAACCACACTCTCTAGGCTCGCCTCATCGGCAAATGCATTGAAATCAAATAAATAAACATTTTTTATACGATTGTAACTCTCAATTCCTTTAAAAGATAGTTCATGAATTTTGTCACCATTTATAGAAATATTATTTATAAGCGAGGGTCTATTTTGACCTTCGAACGAAAAGTCTCTTCTCAAGAATAGAGTAAGATTTTCTACCAGACTATCTATAAAAATACCATTTAGATTTTCAATAAAGTCGTTGGAGCGAATAGTAAGATTTTTAACATATTTTAGCCTCAATTTTTCAAAAATATAATTCCCTGAAAAGATTAGATTTGAAGCCTCTCTCAACCCTGAAAGCGGTTTTAAGGAAATTTTACCAGTATTTTTACTTTGAAGTGAAACTTGAAAAGCATAGTTCAGATTTTCAAGGCCTGACAAATTAACCAAGCTATCTTCTTCTATTGTAAGACCCCATTTACAATATTTTAATTTAGTTAGCGCGTTGATGTCCTTTATAGAATTATTTTGAATGAGAACGCCATTCTTTATGCTATCAATATTGTCTAACCCAGCAAGAGAAGTAAGTTTTTTGTTAGCAATGATAAATAATTCGCATTCCTGTGCTCCTATAAGTTGCTGAAATGGCAACAGGCTTGTGATATTTCCTAGCTCACTTTCTCTAATAGAAAATCCAATGGGTCCCAAATTTTTGCAATTAGGAAACTTGATGGGAAAGCTATCAATCATTGCTTGATTATGAAATACTATATTTTTGTCTGGACACTGTGCTTGTGCAGAACAAAAGAGCAGGAGTAAGCAAAAAATATGTAAAAATTTCATTGACAGCAAAGTTCCTTTTCACAATCCACAACAGAGATATCCCATGTATCAAAATCATCGCATCTGCCCCCTGCTGCCCATGTTCTGACTATAACATTTCCTCCACAGGGCGAGCAGATATCAACTCCAGGTGCTCCACCAGTTAACACACCATAATTATGTCCTAATAATCCTCCGCAACCATCTACCCCAATGGAATAATAAACTCCATCCAAATCGCATGATAAACGAACGCAACAATTGTCAAGAACAGATACACTACATCCACATACAATCTCTGTTCTAGGGTAGGAATATATTTGTTGGGATTCAGGTATTTCAACATTTTCAGAGCACGACATGAGGATAAGAAAGAGGGTGAAATTAACCCAAACTAAAGTTTGAAGTTTGAAGTTTGAAGTACTTTTTCATGTTTTATAACAAATGTAATATAATATTTGTCGTTTGTCAATAGTTTACAATTACAATTTCATATTTTGTCTCAATTTAGGTTAATAATTAATAATGTGATTTAATGATTATTCCGATAAACTGAGAACTTATTAAGAAAATAGTTTTAATGCCATAATGGCTTTCATTTAAACAAAAATAGATATCCATATAAGTCTAACTTATATTAGATGGTAGTCAATCCAATGCATCTGTTTTGAATTTCAAATTTTAACTGTATTTAATACTGATAAAAACTCTTATCCTCATTAAAACTTGATGTCAAAACTAGCCTCGATAGAAAGTCCTTTGATTTTAGACTCTGTTGGCGCATTGTGATTGGGGCCGAGGTAAATGACAGGCAGGTTGTCCATATCCATTTTATAAACAGCGATAGAATAAGCGGGCTGCACCCTGATTTGAGCCCCTGTACCCAATGGTACCAAAAAGGCTGCATTGATGCCATATACTCCCCCACCTTTTTTATCAACCGTTGCATTGACTTCTCCGAAAAACAAATCCTTTTGTTCATTTTTAAAAGTTGAATAGCCATAGCCAAAATGGGCGCCGAGGCCAATAAAACGAACAGGAAATACCTGGTATTGAAAAGTGAAAAAATTGTGATGGGCGCCTATGGAATAGGTTGCATTGTTGGGGCTAATGAGGGGAATTATACCTTCTGCCGTATGTTTTTTGTTATATCGGGCATATTGAATGGTGAAGCAGGACTTTTTGTTTCCAAAGCCCATATGCAGGTTAAATCCACTATAGTTGTGGTCGTCAGTAAAACTTTTAGTGAGTCCCGGATTGGCAACATTGATTTGATCCAGGAGGTCAGAAAAGCCTGGCATGGTATAATCGGCAATATTGTATCCCACACCCAGCGAAGTATAGCTGCCTTGTGAAAAAGCACTTGTGGAAAGTCCTGCCAAAATGATGCTGATGGCCAGGGTTTTGAGGGTAAGAGTTGTCTTTTCGAAAAGATAAAAATTGGGATTCACATCAAAAATTTGATCAAAATTAAAATAAAATTTACCAGAATCGGGGCTGTAGTGGAATAATTTTTCGAATTTTGAGCCAATTCAGAGAAAAATATTGATTTTAAAATAGTTCCAAATGGCAAAATGGTTAGTGCTTTCAATTATGTGTTTAGCTGGTGTAAAGGGTACCGCTCAATGTGATTCTCTGAAACTTGAAAAATTAGAAAACATACTTAATATTGCTGACATATTTCCCACATTCACCAACATCAAGATGTCATTTGAGAAAGTAGGTGAAGATTCCCTTGCTTATTTTTATGGCAGGTGTCCTTGGGAGGGTGAAGGAAAGTGTTACCCTTACAAGGAGTATTTAGTGCAGTCAAAAAGCAATATATACTACCTGCGATATCAGTGTTATGATCTAAATACTTTTAACTATCTACAGCAACAGATTGAAGCCGTCAAAGTGATCCAAGAAGTACAAGGAAAAGAGTATCGAACCATTGGGGGTAATTTTCTGGTCAACTATATGGAGTCTCCAGTGGAAGAAAAAAGTTGTGTGGCGCAAAAACAATACATGATAGAGTTTTTGAGGTTTAAGTGATCAATTGTCAACGATGGGCGGAGCGTGGAGCGTAGAGCGCGGGGCGTGGAGCGTTGAGCGTGGGGCGTGGGGCGTAGAGTGCGGAGCGTAGAGCGTAGAGCGCGGGGCGTGGAGCGTAGAATGCGGAGCGCTAAGCGGAGAGTGCGGAGCGCTGGGCGCGGAGCGAGTCTAACTGGTGTTAGTTAGATAGATGATTGGTGAGACGCTTAAAATGCACACTTTTACCTCTGCTCTGGATTTGTGGTTGCTGCGACAAGGATGTCGCAGTTCACAGCTAAAAAAGCCCACTGGGCTTTTGATCCCTATATTTGAGACTGTTCAATAAAGTGTGTCTACATATCTTTGTAAAATGAATAAAGAAGAAAAAGAAAAGGTAGAAAGCCAAGAACTTTATGAAAGAATGAAACAACGGCTATATTCGAAGGAGCCGCTGTTTGGAGATGGTAGTCCATTTAGTGAGCTTTTGCAGAGCATGGTTAATAAGATGTTAGAAGGTGAAGCAGACCATCATATTGACAATGAATTGCTTATGGGTAAAAAGAATAAGCGGAATGGCTACACAAAAAAGCAAGTAATCACTCAAAGTGGCCCAATTGAAGTACAAACGCCCAGAGATCGAAATTCAACATTTGAGCCAGAGTTAATAGGAAAGCGAGAAAAGGAGCTTCATAGTGGGTTAGATACTCAAATTATAGCCTTATATGCACAAGGTAACTCTGTAGAGGATGTACGTAGACTGATCCAGAAGATCTATGGGATAGAAATATCTGCTGGAAAGATATCTCAAATAACAGATAATGTGTTACCAGAGATAGAAGCCTGGAAAACAAGGGCTTTGCAATCATTTTACCCAATCGTATATCTTGACGCGATCCATTTTAAGGTTAGACATGAAGGAGTGTATAGCACAAGAGCCTTTTATACCGTGTATTCAGTAGACTGGGGAGGCAACAGGGATTTACTGGGCTTGTACATCAATCAGAGTGAAGGAGCTTACAATTGGGGGTTGGTATTGCAGGACCTCAAGAAGCGTGGTGTTGAGGATATTCTTGTGATATGTACAGATAATTTGAAGGGTTTTTCAGAGACCATACAAGAGGAGTATCCAAGAGCCATTAAACAGAAATGTATTGTTCACCAAGTAAGAAATTCAATGAAATATGTGGATGATAAAGATGCAAAAAAGGTGGTGGTTGCACTAAGGAAAATATATAGTGCACCAACAGAACAAGCGGCATTATCGGCCTTGGAGTTGTTCAAACAACAATGGGGTAAAACATACGGATACATAGTTGAAAATTGGGAGCAAGCATGGGAAGAACTAATGGCTTATATGAACTTTGGATCTCACATTCGTAGGATGATCTACACGACAAATCCAGTGGAAGCACTACATAGAATAATTAGAAAAATAGTAAAAGGCAAGGCGGCCTGGGTGTCGGAAACTGCATTGCTTAAACAGATATATCTGGCACTTATGCACAACGAAAAGTCATGGAAAAGAACAGCTTACAACTGGAAAACTATTCAAAGAGAGATCATGGAAAAGTACCCTGAATTAATCAATAAACACATCAGATAAGTCTGGCAGATGAGGGTAAATGAACAGATCTTGATGCATCAACTGGTAAACAAAGGTATCCTTTGTTCCGAATCAGTAAAGGCTAAAATGAATGGCTCCTGCGTCGCCAGCCTTGACAGATTCTCCACAAAGAAAAGCGGACGTTTACCAGTTGAAGCATCCGAACTCTATCCCGGCTGTTCGGTAAATTATTTTTTAACCCAGACACACTTTAATGAACTATCCCCTATATTTTTTCAATGAGCTGACAATTCTATTAATTTACTTGCCTTATGATAG